>NZ_JBYHFO010000007.1:0-206440 GCF_057669865.1 Sporosarcina sp. Y1009
TGACGCGTATGGTCGCCGCCCTCCACTCCAATCAACTACTTCCAATAAACAGGAAAGTTATTCAGTGTCCGTTTCCTAAACAGTTTAGACTATATATAGAGAGAGTACGGGAAGTGAATTGCTTAAATACATTTCCTGGACTTTTTTTCACTCAATACTTCTCCATAAATATAGTGCAGCGTAACTTAGATAAGGCGTCCAATGTGGAAAATGGGCGATGATTTCTTCTTTTGTTGGCTTTTTTTCTAGTTTCCATAATATCTTGAGGGCATTTTGGAGTCCGATGTCTGCAACAGGAAATAAATTCGGACGCCCAAGTCCAAACATTAGGAAACCTTGTGCTGTCCAAGGACCGACACCTCGGAAGGCGGTAAGTTTTGCGGTTACTTCATCGTCATCCATATGTCGAAGCTCATCGAGTTTAAGTGATCCGTTGACAATGGCTTGTGACAGACCAATCATGTATTCAGCTTTTCTTGTACTGAACTGCATTTCTCTGAGTGTTGAAACGTCTAGGTTTGCGACTATTTCAGGTGATGGATACCGCAAAACACCTTCCGTTTCACTTCCAAAAGTTCCAACAAAACGCATGGATAATGTATTTGCAAATGACATATTCAATTGTTGATGAATAATGCTTCTCATTAACGTGCCGTATAGTGAAAAACTTCGTATTAGTGGTGTTCCTTCGTGTTCCGCAAAAATTGTAGCAAGATCTGAATTTGCAAAATGTGTTGAAATTCCATCTAGTGAATCATTAAAATGAAGAATTTCGCTAACTTTTTGAATTTGAATATTATTTAAGGCGCCGCTTAGTATAAATGAAGGTTGAACTTTTGTTCCAGTCGCTTTTACTGTAATAACATTTCCTTCATCCATTGGAATCCGTAAAGTGCGGCTAGTTAAATCGACTGCGTTTAGCGGGTCCCCGGATAGCCGATCAAGTGCACGATCAAAATCATAAATGAATGGAAGGGATATTTGAGTGTCTATTAAAATCACCTACTTTTACTCTTAATTATAGTTCTAGTATACTTCTTTATAAGTTTTTATGAAAAAGGGTTGACTTACTATGTACATGGGCTATAATAGAGTTTGTCCGGTAAACGAGACACAATAATTTTATCTCGGTTCCATAGCTCAGCTGGGAGAGCGCTACCTCGACAAGGTAGAAGTCGGCGGTTCGAGCCCGTCTGGGACCATTGGGGTTTAGGCCCTTAAGAAAGCTGTAGGAACACGGTTTTCTTATAAACACCATCTCTTCGGAGGTGGTGTTTTTTGTTTTTTCAAAACGATAAACGTAATGAGTACAAAAAGAATAATATATGCCAAAGTGAACAAAAAGCTTTGATTAAGAGAATAAATATCGGGCATAGGGTAAAAAGATACCATTCCGCCATGATCGGTCTTTTCAAATAAAATAGGAAGCATAGATTTCTGAATGAATAAAGGTAGCGATTGGCCAATAGACCAATTATGCAGAAAACCGAATTCAATTATTGGATATAAAAAACCTATAACCATTCCTTTAAATAAACTTTTACTAACAACAGTCATACATGCAGCAAAAATACCCCATAATAAAAGCCCGAGAATTGTACCGGTAATTTGTAAAAGCGAAGCGTTTAGCTGGATAGATTCTTCTGAAGATATAAGGTTCATTGGTAAGTTGAAAAGAAGTTTATGACGCTCATTATATATCCCGTTAGTATACTAATACTGATCAAAAGTAGTATGAATGTTAACAGACTAAAAAGCTTACCTAACAGTGTTTCTGTTTTTGTCATACCACTTGGCACCAGTTGTTTAATTGTAGAATGACGATATTCAACACCAAACAGCAAAGCACCTATTAATGTCAAACCGATTGGACCTAACGCATTGACTGTTGCTAATGAATAAGTCAATGCCATCGAAGGACTCAATACATAAAGTAGTGATGGTAGTGGTTCAGTAACATCAGCATTTGCTATGTAGTCAAGCGTATCCAATTCACTGTACATACTTTTCTCCAAAAAAAAGGTGAAAGAATTCTGAAATTGAAGCCCAACGGAAACATATGAATAAATGATGAAAAGAACAAAAAAAGCTAGTACCCAAGTAATAACAGGATGTTTGAACAGTTTTTTCAATTCTCGTTTATATGACTCCACTATTTATTCTCACCTTCCACCCATTAATTAAAAGCCTTCGCGATTCTTGAACTGGAATAATATTGACCCATTCTTAAATCAAAGTATTCTTCATTATTAAAGGGTGATGAAAAAGCCAAACGCCACGTATGCATTATCATATTCAATAACAGCAGCTACTATATCTAACTCTTGTAAATTCGGAGTAGTTCAATTATTCATCATAATATCACGCCCGAAAAATCCCCTCTAAGCACTACCTTTTCCATTTGATTTTCACAGATAAAGGACGCAGCAATCGCTATTCTATCGCTTTCTTGTCTTTCATATTTTTCAATTGTAACTTCACAAACTATTGTATCTCCCGTAAACACAGGTCTTAGAAACTCAAAATTCATATTGCGGGCAAGTACGTTATGATCTCCGCCCACTTTTGTTGGTAGAGTTGCTGTTAGTAATCCTTGAACGACAAGTCTTCCCTGTTCATCTGGACTTAGGTGATGAATGCCTTCATCACCTGAAATCTTCGTAAACAATTCAACGGTTTCTGCCGTGAAAGTCCGTTCAAATGTAATCATATCCCCTACTTTTAATGACAATCCAATTCCTCCCTGATTGTGAAAACCACCATGAATGCGATAGCTATTCGATTGTTATCAATTTCTCTATTCACCAATGGAGTACATTTCTTTTTCCGATTGCACCCATTCTATTAATTTTCGTCTGTCAGTTGGATAGGTTTCTTCATAGTGTTTCATTTCATCTAAAAACATTTTCCCTTTAGCAGTTAAGCGTGCAATCTTTATTGAGAATTCGTCATTGACTCTTAATACCCTTTCCACAAAATCTTTACTTTCCAAAAAAAGTATGAAATTCTCGAACTCCCTGTCTGTTAGTCCATAATCTTTCGCAGAAGGGGAAAAGTTTTTTCTATTAATTTCTCTCAAAACGCTATATCCAACGCGCATCTAAACCCTCCCCAAATCCCATCGGATTTCATGTGGGATGTTTTTCATCCTAAGTATTTCTATAAATAATCCTCAAATCCTTTATTCCAAAAATATCAAAGTTATGAAAACTAAAGCTGCTACTTTTACTACTTAAATAAAATTACTAGTAACAGCGGGAAGTAATTCGTTGTTTTTTGTTTCCACGTTAACCAACATGTTAAAGAAAAAATCACATAACAAGAAAAAGCATGTTCACACACGGAACATGCTTTTTCTTGATTCAACAATTCAACTCGTTCTCCTAACCCTCCAAATAACACCCGTTCCGGGAATAGCGCCTGCACCAGCAAACAGTCCAAAATCGAGTACATACAAAACACCACCCGAATCGAATACTGCGTCAATCGGACGTTCAAAACCGCCGCCGTTTGTTGCGGATGCCGCCATACCTGTACGATTTATTGCAAAAACATGGACTTGCCCTGTTTGCATATCGATTCTGGAAACGCGATGCCCGACATGTGGAAGAAGTTTTCCGCCTGTTGTCGTTGGATCATTGGAACCGAACTCCGCAATAAACGCATCTCCTATTGGAGCGAATGACGGATCTTCATTAAAACTGAAACCCATCGTTGCGGAATGCGCGGGAAAAGTAGCGACGGGACGAGGAGGCTTCATCGGATGTTCTCCTAATAAGAATTCTGGCTGTGGCTTTCCTTCCGGTTTAAACTGGGGCAACGTGATGGGTAAGCCGCCTGTGAAGTCCGGAAATCCGTACCACATGCTCGGTTGAATCCACTGAAATTCGTCAGGCGAGTTGGCAATCGGGCGACTTCCGCGCACGTCTATTCCATGATTGGCGGCAAACAATCTATGATAACTGTCGAATCGTAGCCTAAATGGATTTCGCAGTCCCCATGCAACTAATTCCAAATCTGATCCATCAGGATTAGCCCTCAATATACTACCGCTTGCTCTAGTAATTCCGTCAACTGTTTTCCCCTCATGGCTTGGAACACCAAAAGGCATATACCCGCCCGTAGTAACTGTTCGTTCTGGAAAACCCTTTAAAAGTCCTGGTGATTGAAAGTCCTGCCCATGAAATTTAACTGTTGAACCGGGATAATCATGAAAAAACGGATGCTCCTTCGCCCAGTCATTATCTGTTCCTACGACCCCGCTATTCGTCGCGGTACCCTGGCCAAAATACATCTTGCCGTCCGGGCCAAATACGACTCGGTTATTATGATGATCGCCATTACTCGGCAGTCCTTCGATGATGTCCTGTTTCGTTCCATCCGGTTTAATAATTGTTACATAGCGCCGATGCGCCACATAAATATTCCCTTCATGCTCCGTAATCCCTGTTAACGGTGGGTTGAATCCGTCCGCAACAAGCGTAGACCCCTCGCTTGTCAGCTTTAACACCTTGCCGTTGCCATCCGTAATACCCGAATCGGCAACAAGCATTTCCCCGTTGCTCGTAAAAGTTAAGTTGATTGGTGTTGTTAACCCATCTGCAAACACATCGATTTCATATCCTACAGGTACTAGTACATCCTGTGGATTAAGCCTTCTTTGCGATATATTATTTTCTCCATTTTGAGTTTGGTCCAAAACTTCTTGTTCAGCCATTCATTTGTCCCCTTTCTATTGTTTACATATCAATCTATTCAGGTAGACGGCAATCAAACACCTAAACTTAATTAAATGAAAAGGAGAGGTTTTGTGTATTTCACTAGATCATTATTGTCTTCTCCAAAGGATATTCATCAACTATTTATGAGTTGGTCACCATTAAAGCAATCACTATTTGGCGCATTGATGGCATCGCTTGCGGCCATCTTACAAGCCGCAGGAGGACTGTTGCCAGGTATTGGCATGTTCCTGAGTCCTTTTACAACTTTGCCGATATTAGTTAGTATGCTCGTTTCAATTCGAACAGGCATTTTAACTTATATACTGACGATTTTTTTATTATTATTAATGGAGCCTAGCGAACTATTTATTTTTCCATTTACGACTGGTTTACTCGGGGTTGGACTTGGATGGACATTTCGAATTTTGCATAGACGTTTAGAGATTATCCTTATTAATGGCATACTATTATTTACAGGAATTTGTATACCTTTGTATGTTCTAGGATTTCCTATTTTTGGACCTGCTGCTTCAACTAGTTTTGATGGTTTAATTTTAGTATTGATCTCGGGATTTTCTTTTCTATATAGTTGGCTATGGTTGGAATTAGGTTTGTTTTTTCTGCGTAAAATTGAAATAATACTAAAATCCGGGTAGTAAACATGAAAAAGCATGACCCATTGTTTCGGATCATGCTTTTCCTTTTCGTGTTACGCGGAAAATTTGTTCGTTCTTCATTTCACTTTCATGTTCATGTTCACAAACTGTTCTTTCTGACGATTAATTGAATACCCCGTCAGTGCAGTTTGATTGGCGTGGCTGTCTTCTTAAGCCTCTTCCGGCAAGGGGTTCACGTTTCACTTTGTGTGACTCACACCTTCCACAGCCAGCTTTCAATTGCACTTCAAACAAAAAACTTACTGCTTACCGCTAAATGGTACACGTTCTATTCGTTCATACAGATTGACCGTTGCGTATTGAACGAATTGGTTGAAACCTAATTACATGGTTCCCGACGAGATAACTTTCGCCAGTAAAGCAAATTTTCCGCCAAGGCTGTGCAAATCTTCAAGTAAAAGTTAACTGTAGGTTACTCGTCTACAAGCAACTTTCGATGTTGTTTAGCCTTGTACTTAAGATATACCCCATATAAAAAAGATTAAACATAAATAATGAAAAAGTTTTTATTAATTTGATTTAATTAATTCCAAAGCCTTTGTCACGTATTCATCTTCATCATTTTTTATCGCCTCAATCGTTCTCTTTAAAGGTACTGTCGGCTTAATACCGATTAAATGTGACTGACTTCTATCACTGTTTAAAACTTCTGCACCCGTAAAATGTTCAATTAAATTTCCTGGAATTGAAAATACTTGGACATCCCCGTCTGCACCTGCTGATGCTTGACCAACTATTTCAGCAATCTCATTGTCTTTAATATGTGCAAGGATATATTCGGGTTGGCTGATTGACCCTGCATACGAAAGAAATACAAATTTCCCTGTAAAGAATGGTTCGAGTGGTTTAGTTTCGCTTCGGATTTCATAGAAATCAACCTTTTCTTGATTAGGATAAATTATTTTGGGAATCAAATAAATTGGTCCCTGAATGGGTTCTTCGATTAAATGCCCTATGAGATCCACCCATAGTCTAGTTGTAAATGGTCTGCCCCGCATATCAAAAATAATTCCCTTAGCATGTGATAATGATTCAATGTTTTCAAGTACAGCAGGCATGACATCTTTTGTTAAATCGACATAATAAATCTCTTCTTCAAGTTCTACAAATGGTTTCCTTCTATTAAATTCATCTACGTCCGGTGTATACACACCCTTCATAGATAAACTTAGTGATTTACCATCTCGCTCTATTTCTAAACTTGCAGTATCATCAAATCTAAAATAATTTGAAGCCACATAGGATTTCCATTGCTGTGAGCCAGGAATTTCGGATTTAATTTGCTCTATTATCACATGTGAACTTGTACCGTTTTTCGATAAAATAATATCCCCTAGCTTTAGACCTGAATCTTCTTCAGCAACCGTCACAACTACTTTATCATCAATAATATCGGCAATAAATGGTAGCAACTTATCATTCCAAGGATACTTTTCAGTATTAAGAATATTTTTCGCGTGACCATCTTTTGTTTTCTCCAATAATTGAAGTAGTGAATTTATATAGTCGGCTCTATTTTCATCGTTGGCTGTAGTTTCCAATGATAGTCGAAGTTGGTTTTCCCAATTAGAATCCGTAACTTGAAAATAAGGGTAGAAATGTTGAAAGACATTCCAAGTCACAATAACCCCTGCATATCGAACATTCTCATCTGCACTCGAGTGAATTAGTGGTACAGTATCGATGTCTTCCAACAAGCGATCAAAACTCTTTCGTCCATTTTCCGTTTGACCGATCGTTCCCTCCTTATTTTTATATAAGACCAGGGGAATAAAGCAATTCAAATTTGGAGCAATTTTTGTTTGTATTGTTTCATCGATTTCCGGAAATTCATCAAATAATTTATCTTTCTCCAATAGAATCTTCCCATTTACATTAGATCCAACTATTCTTTCACTTGAATAGACTGAGGACTCAGTATACCCCATACCAAAATGTTGCCACGCAATTACTTCTGAACTTTCATCGATCCGTGTTTCTATTTCTGGTCGTTCATCATCATAATAAAAACTCATGGTTGGTGCTATAGGTAAAAATAATTCTTCTAATAGCGTCTTCAATTCTTCTATAGACTTAGCCCCTTTAACTTTTTGCACTCCATAAATAGCAAACTGCTCCCAATTTATCTGAGACGCCTCATCGCTTGGATGAAAGTATTGAACATATCCATACAACTTCGCAAATGATTCTAAATTGTCAATTGAGTTGTATTCGACGGTCTCATCTACGCTTTCTTTTTTATGCGCCGCCCAAAAAAAGATGAAACACACAATCAATAGAAACAGCACCAATTTTTTCGATACGGTCACCACACTCCCCCTATAATTTCTTTGTTACGTTATATACGACTTCTATCCTTAGAGGTTTCACTATTTTCGGAAAATATAAAACGCGAACCCCCGGAGAAAAGCGTCCTCCTTAACGGCAATCGATGGTATCGTAGAAAATAGTACTGGAATAAAGAGTTTTTAAATCAGAGTTTTTAGTGACGTTGGTCGTTTGAAGAAGTGCTTTAGTCGTTTCGACAGCCCTTTTAGTCGTTTGGAGTCTAGGGAAGCGATAAGGAAGGATTGAACTTTCGCTCTCGAACCGTTTGAAACGACGGTATCAAAGACAAAAAAAGAGCACTTGAATCTACCACATTCAAATACTCTGTACATCTTTTCGATTTTTAGTACGACACTCAAGGTAAATCTTTATCGATTAAATTATTCGCTTCTTGTATGTCACGTGATTTATGTGCAATTCTGGACGCTGCCGATGCAGCAATGCTTGCTACGAGGTCATCAAGGAATGTATGGACTCCGCGCCCTTTTTTCGTATCGAGCTCATTAATAATTCCAATTTTGTTCTTATCGAGATGACCAAACGTGGTTACTGCAATCGAACCGTATGTATAGACGGCCCCTAACGCAATCGTTTCATCTACACCGAACAAACCTTCATCAGATTCAACAATTTGCTGAAGTGGCTGTGATAACTTTCCCTGCTCTGCCAATTCATCAAGCTCAATTCCGACTAAGATGGCATGTTGTAGTTCTCTTTTTTTAAGCACACTTTCCACAGATTCAATACAGTATGCCATATCTAATTCTGGGTTATATGGCAACTGCATTTCGTAAACGATATCTGCAATATCCTGGATTTTTACTCTACGGCGAACCAATGCAGCTTTGGTCGCTTCGTACACAACTTGTGAATGGACTACTTTATTATTTTTAACCATTTTCTACATCCCCTTTTTTCTTTCTGACAATACGAACTACTTCTATTATAACTATTGAAAGTGAATATGTTACACTTTTAGGTACAGAAGAATCTAGGAGGCAAATTATCATGAAACAAGGCAAGATTGAAGAATTTACAATTCAGAGTAAAGCACTTGGCGAAGAGATGCAGGTACTTGTACATTTACCTCATAATTATACCCCTCTTTATAAATATGCAGTCCTAATCGCATCGGATGGAAAAGATTACATCCAATACGGGCGTCTAGGAAGAGTGATCGATGAGTTTATGGAATCTGGTGAAATTGAAGGCGTTATATTCTTTGGCATCCCCTATAAAAGTGTCAGTGAAAGAAGACGCATGTACCATCCTGATGGCGACAAACATGAAGCCTATATTCGTTTTTTAGCACATGAACTAGTTCCATACATTGACAATAATTATCCAACTTATCAAATTGGTGCGGGTAGAGGATTGATGGGTGATTCACTTGCGGCCACAATTTCACTATTAACAGCATCGAAGTATCCAAATACTTTTGGAAAAGTGATTTTGCACTCCCCATACGTTGATGAACATGTTTTAGATAAAGTGAATGCGGTTGATAATACTGCTGCATTTTCGATTTATCATGTCATTGGAGAGGAAGAAACCGAAGTAAAAACACAAGTCGATGGCGTTCAGGATTTCCTTAAACCAAATCGTGATCTAAAAGATTTAATAGAATCGAAAGGGTTTTCGTACTTCTATGAAGAATTTAAAGGAGACCATACATGGAAGTATTGGCAGCCGGACGTTCGAAGAGCGATATTAATGGTCTATGGTCAATAAATTAGAGATATATGACAGACAACAGTTAGTTCTGTTATAATTATTACGAATGCTTCAATCTACAGCAAATTAATTAGGAGGTTTTCATAATGAAATTTGGTATTGTTGCTTTTCCATCAAAAGAACTCCAAGATTTAGCAAATGGGTATCGAAAACGGTATGACCCACATTATGCACAAATTACTCCACACATGACGATTAAGGGCGTTTTTGACGCGAATGACAAAGAGATTGAAGAAGTAGCTAAAGAAATTAAAAAAGTTACAGATAAACACGGGCCATTCGAGTTAACAGTATCAAAGGTAAGTACTTTTGCCCCCATTACAAATGCAATTTACTTTAAAGCTGAAGCGAATAATGAGCTAATGAGCTTACACAAAGACTTGAATTATGACTTTTTTGGCGAAGAACCTCACTATGCCTTTATCCCGCATATTACGATTGCACAAAAACTAACATCGGGTGAACATGACGATATTATTGGCCAATTGAAAATGGTGGGTGTTAATCACACTGAAACAGTCGATCGTATTCACTTGTTATATCAACTTGAAAATGGTTCTTGGACAGTCTATGAAACATTCCGTCTCGAAGGAGCTAATTGATCTTGTTTACTGTTAAAATCGTAATGACCGAAGAGGAAAAGGAGGATGCATTTTCCGTTAGACGAAAAGTTTTTGTTGAAGAACAAGGCGTACCACTTAGTCTTGAACTAGATGAACTCGATAATACTTCAAGTCACTTTGTCGTTTATAATGAAAATGTGCCGATTGGGGCAGGAAGAATTCGTGAAAGCAATGCGGGGATTGGTAAAGTTGAACGTGTTTGTATACTTCCCGAATTCCGTGGAAAGCATTTAGGTAAGTCTATTATGCAATCACTTGAAGACCACGCAGCTGTCCAAAACTTCGAAAAAGTTGTTTTAAACGCCCAATCGCAAGCCATTCCCTTTTACGAGAGAATTGGTTATGTAATTACATCACCTGAATTTATGGATGCAGATATCCCTCATCGCACAATGGAAAAAATAATCACAAAATAAAAAATAGCTGATTCATCGTCTCTTTCTTAGCAGATGATTTTCAGCTATTTTTTATTTATTTTATTCTGTATCACATTTTTTTCTTATCCTGTCATTCTAATTTACAATTATCTACCGAGCATTTTCTCGATATCTTGGAAATTCACTGCTTTCCCATCGTTTACAATGGATTTGACGAGTTCATCTTCCATATGCGATGGGACATTTTTATTCGCGAGCTTTCCAACGTTCCGAATAATCTTTCTAACTTGTCGCTCATCGGTAAAATCTGCATATTGGATGGCATTTGCTAGCGCAAAGACTTCTTCCATCGGAACTCCTGTCTTTGATTCGATTTTCCGGAAAAATGAATCATTCATTCGCTATTCCCCTTTCTTATACAAAGCTACTGCCGACAATAATGAGTAGAATGAAGAGAACGACGATGAGAACGAACGTTGAACCGCCACTAGATTCTCTTCCGCGTCCATATCCCCCACCATAGCCGCCATAGCCGCCTCCGCAAGGATTGTATCCATACATAAAAACCCCTCCTTCCCTTCTACATATTGTATGCAGGAAAAAAGGGGGGTACGGGGCAAGTGCACAAGAAATTTATTTAGCTAAAATCGATTAATACTTGCTGACAAACAGCAGAATAACTCATACTTTTCCTTTTGGTCTAAAAATCACTGCGGCAACAAAGCCAAATAATATGGCAGCACTAATTCCAGAACTTGTGACTTCGAACATGCCCGTCAGCACACCGACAAATCCGTGTTTTTCCGCTTCCGCCATTGCCCCGTGAGTAAGTGCATTCCCAAATGATGTGATTGGCACAGTAGCACCAGCACCCGCGAAGTCAATCAACGGTTCATATAAACCTACTCCATCTAGAATCGATCCTGCAACGACTAGTATGCAAAGTGTGTGCGCTGGTGTTAGCTTAGCGACATCAAATAATAATTGACCAATTACGCAAATCAGTCCACCAACTACAAATGCGGTAATAAAAATAGACAACATATCATTCACTCATTTCATTTCTAATTCAACCGCATGCGCTATGCATGGAATTGTATCTCCTTGTTGAAAGGATAAGGGAGACAACAAAGCTCCGGTAGCAATCAATAACACGCGCTTATACTCACCTTGCATCATCTTTTCGTAGACTTCCGAAAAATATATCGCTGCTGAACATCCCGTTCCACTAGCACCAGCCTGAAAATCTTTATCATCTCCGTAAAACTCTTCGCCTGCATCGCGTAGATTATCTATCGTTTCAATCTTCTTTTTGGCAATCAGTTTTTTATAAATTTCAAAGCCAACTTTTCCTAAATCACCTGTCATAATGGCATCATAATGCTTCGCTTTTCTACCGTGACCATTTAAATGACGCTCTAATGTATCTGCGGCTGCAGGTGCCATCGCAGCACCCATATTAAATGGATCAGTAGTCCCAAAATCAATAACACGTCCAATGGTTCCACTCACGATAGCAGGAAAACCTTCTTGATTTGGTGTAACTGCTGCAACACCAGCGGCAGTTACAGTCCACTGAGCTGTAGCGGGCTTTTGTGACCCGTATTCAACAGGATATCTAAATTGTCGCTCAACTGAATTATGCTGGCTACCAGCCCCTGCAATCGTACAATTAGACATCCCAGATTCAGTTAATAATGCCGCAGTCAAAAGGGAGGAAACTGATGTAGCACATGCAGAAAACATCCCTATATAGGGTATCTGTAGTTCAGAAGCACAAAAGTTTGAAGGGGTCATTTGATTCACTAAATCACCAATGAGTAAAAAATCCGCATCTGCTGGAACAAAGTCTGCTTTACTTAACGCAATCATGCAGGCATCTTCCAGTAGTTTTGCATGTCCTTGTTCATTTGTTGGTAGTCCACTTCGTTCATCCTCATAGACTTTATCAAACTTCGACATAAAAGGGCTCTTTTTTTCCAATGGACCGACGACTACTCCTGTTGCTGCAATGCTTGGATGTGTTCTAAAAGTTAACAGACCTTTTACCATGAGACCACACCAAGCTTTACAAGTATTGTCTTGATAAGTGCAACTAGAAAAGCAGAAGCAACACCAAATAAAATCACAGACCCTGCAAGCTTAAACATATTTCCGCCGACCCCTAGAACAAAACCTTCACTCCTATGCTCTATGGCAGCTGAAATGACAGCATTACCAAAACCAGTAATGGGAACCGCTGATCCTGCACCACCGAACTGAGAGATCTTTCGATACTGCCCAAATCCGGTTAATATCATCGCGATGAATATTAACGTAGCGACAGTCGGATTACTCGCAGTTCGTTCAGTAAAATCAAAAAATGTCATATAAAAAAGTGAAATACCTTGTCCGATTAAACAAATTGTACCGCCGGTAATAAATGCCGTAAAAACATTCCGCAATATGGGAGGTTTCGGTGAAATTTTGCTTTCTAGTGCAGCATATTTTTTATCATCCATTAGGTCTCTTCCTCCGATAAGGTTTTTAAGTCTTTTATTTTCTGAGTAAGCTTATCCTTCTCTTCTAATTCCATCAGTTTTTTCGTTTCTAGAATTATTTTATTATCAGCAGATACAGTAATCTCAAAGTTTTCATATAACTTCTCAAGCTTCTTCTTTAACTCTTCTTCAATTTTCGCTTTATGAAATCTAGAAAAAGTTTTAACCGTCACGCCTGAAAGGATTTCATTTTCATGAAAAATAGCTACTGCACTTGATAATCGATCATCTTTTTCAAATAATTGTTCCGCTTCTTCTATGTCTTCATTTGTATCGTTTTGAATTTGTACAACTTTTTCGCTCTGGGCACAACCAGCTAAAAATAATAATGAGAGTAAAAAATAGGCTATTTTATGGATAACCTTCGCCTCCTTTTGTCATAGCATGCCAAAAACTGACTGATTTTATTCAAAAAGTAGTCTGTCTGCCCTGATGTTGCAATCCATGTCGCATAAAGTATAAAGAACTGAGAAAAGGAGGTGGAATTAATGGGATGTGGAAGAGATGAAGACGTTAGAGGCAAAGGCTGCAAAGACGGTTGCATTTGCGAAGTCGTTCGTACAATTAAAAGAATTCAAGGAATTCAAGACGACATTGACTGCGACGACTGTGTAACAGACTGCTTTGTGACACCACTTGGAGGTCTCGTTAGCCCAACGCGTGGAAGAATTAACACACGTGTATTCATGCTATTAACGGATGATGGTGATCCTTTTAAAGCGATGTTTAAACGATCTAATAGACGTAGAAGAAGAGATAATTCTAGAGATAATATCGGATCCGAGCAAGGAAGAGATAAACATAAAGACAGAGACAATTGTTTCTCAGTCTTTTTCAGAGTACAAAATGTGTTCGACAACTGCTGTGCAACATTACAAGTACTAGAGCCACGCGATGAGGATGGACGACGTGTTGATATTTTGAAAAACGGTAAAATCGACTTTGACAAACTGTGCGATGTAGAAAACTTTGAAGCGACTGATTCTTGTATTACAGTTGACTTGAAGTGCTTCTGTGGGATTCAATGTGTGAAAGATGTATTCATCGATTGTGACAGAGATTAATAGGTAGACCTGCAATGCTCAGGCTATCCGGTCGAAAAATTCGATCGGATAGTCGTTTAGTTGGTCACAACAATATTAATAGTAAAAAGGCCGATCGGATTTTTTCCGTTCGGCCTTTTTACTTTAATTTTCTTGAAATGAATTGCCACGCCATAGTACGTCTCTAATTGTATTGATATCTACGGCAATGGTTAGATCTTCTTCGTCTGCAATCTCAATCCAAACTGTTTCTTCATTTATATCTGTAATTGTACCTTTTACGATCTCGTTCTCTAGTACAAATTGCAGTGGTTTGTATACTTGACGTTGGAATGGACGTCCAAGATTAATGATTTTGTTAAAAACAGCTGAGTTCTTTTTATCAATCTCTGGTGCTTCTTCTCCAAGGGTTAATTCTTCTTGATCTTCCTCAGTTAGCACAAAAACCGATGTGCTTTCCTCATCCGTGGTGGACACTCGGATAAATATAGGCGGTCCATGTACGAACAACAAAGGTTCATTTTGATAAATAATACGCACATCCTTTTTGAACTTAGTATATGCGGTAATTATTTTTGTTGTTCATCATCAATTCTACCTTACAAATCGGCAATAAATGTCGTTGCGAGTCCGAGGTAGATAAGTGTACTCAATAAATCATTCAAAGTAGTGATAAAAGGACCTGATGCAACTGCTGGGTCAATCTTCATTTTATGCATAAATAGCGGGATGAATGAACCAGAAATGGTTGCAACAAAAATAGATACGAAAATAGCAGCGCCTACTAACAGACCTAACAGAAACTCCTGTTTCCAAACGTAGATGAGCCCGACCACAAAAATTGCACAGATAAACCCGGTTATAAGCCCAGTCCCCGCTTCTCTGATGAGTAATTTAAATTTACTTTCGTCTTCAATGTCACGGGTCGCAATTCCTCGTACTGCTACCGCCAAAGCTTGTGTACCACTATTTCCAGCAGTTCCGGCAATTAGTGGGATGAATGCAGCCAGCAAGGCTACTTTTTCAATTGTCGCTTCGAATGCACCAATTAAATTTGCCGTTAACATACCAAGAACTAATAAGATTATTAACCATGGAAGCCTCTTTTTTGCAGCAGACAATGAGTTTTTATCAAATGTATTCATATCTGAAACAGCGGCTAGTTTAGAATAATCATCTGACGCTTCTTCTTCAAGTACATCAAGGATGTCATCGACGGTAATAATCCCAAGCATATGTTGTTGAAAATCAACAACAGGTACTGCAAGGAAATTATAGTCTTTAATCATTCTTGCAACGTCTTCTTGATCTTCACTTACGAGTACGCTGACAACACGATCATTCATAATCGTATGAATTAACGTGTCTTCGTGCGCAATGATCAAATCTCGGAGTGAAACGACACCTGTTAGTCGTTCATCTTCATCTACAACAAATATATAATAAATCGTTTCTGCTTTCGGAGCTGCGTTTCGCAAAATAGTCATAGCTGATCGAACAGTCGAATTTTGCGGAATAACAACATATTCTGTTGTCATAATAGACCCAGCGGTATACTCTTCATAATGTAAGAGAGCTTTAATTTCATTGGCTGATTCTTGATTCATCAATGTTAAGTAACTAGCGACTTGTGCTTTATCAAGTTCATTTAAGACATCTACCGCGTTATCCACAAACATATGAGAAAACATGTCTGCAGCGTACGTCGAGTCCATCTCTGAAAGGAACTTTTTATAATCCTCATCATCAATTTCACTTACCTCAAAAATCTCTGCTAATTCTTGGGGAGATAAATAATAATACATTACTTTTCTTAATCCTGAATTTATCTTTTTATAAAATGTTGCTCGGTCATAAGGGTGAAGCATTTGAAATCCTGAACGAAATGTCTCAATATCCTTGCTTTCTAATGCACTGACCAGTATTTCTTCATCATAAATAGTTTCTTCTTTAACTTCTCTATTCATCGCCGCACCTTCCTTTCCATAAATCTAGTACTAAGCTTTAAATTACCTTCAAGCATTTTAGCACCGATATATTCCCCAGGAAATGAATGCGTCAGTGTTCTAGTGACTCAAAATCTCCTTAATATCAAGTGGTAGGTTGGCTTGAAAAGCTAAAGGTATTTTCGTGATTGGGTGGTTAAACTGGAGTGAATCACAATGCAAAGCTTGTCGCCCTATTATTGTTCGACTCCCTCCGTACAAGTCATCACCTAAGATTGGATGTCCCGCCCATTTCATATGTACCCTGATTTGATGTGTTCTACCCGTATGAAGTTTGAGTGCAACTTTTGTCAATTTTAGTCGATTTCTCTCGAATCTTTCAATGACTTTTACTTCCGTTTGCGCCTCTTGTCCATCTTCACGAACGATTCGTTCAATGATACTCCCATCTTTTCGTCCAATTGACTTTTCTATCAATTGATGATTTGAAAGGAAGTGTCCTTCTAGAATCGCTATATAACGTCGTTTGAAATTTGAATTTTGTACTTGTTTCCCCAGTAAATGATGAATGTGCCGATTTTTTGCAATACAAACTAATCCTGAAGTATTATGATCCAATCTTGTTACTACGTGTACAGTTGAAGGAATATGTTCACGGGCAAATTTCCCTGCCACCAAATTAGCAATGGTCCCAATTGGATGATTAAAAGAAGGAATTGTACTTTGATACGCTGGTTTATCTACGATTAATAATGCATCATCTTCGAAGATAATTGAGAGCTCACCTTCTTCCCCCTTCAAGCCAATACTTGTTTCTTCTGGTGGAAAGTAGACGACTACCGCATCTCCAGACCGGAGCTTATGCCGAACATCCCTTTCGACATCATTGACTAGGAGTTTTCCACCCTCATATTTGACCGCTGTTAATGTTCTTTTCGATATATTCTGCGCACTTAAAAAATCTCGCAGTAAAATCCCGTCTTCATTCACTGGAAATTCAAGACGGAATCTCAATTCATCACCTTTAAACATTATTATCAATAAAGGAGTCTTTAACACGTCTCCAAAATGGAAATGGACGGAATCTAGCAAACCGAACTTTTTCTTTGGCTACTTCGTACTCGATTGACTTAACGTCTTCGTGTAATAACTGCAAATGATCCACCGTAACCATAAAATCTGGACCATTTACAGGTTTCAATACGCATTTATGATGATCCGGTAAAACAAGTGGTGAACCTACCGTACGGAACACACGGTTGTTAATAGAAGCCATCTCCGTTAGTTGCATCGATGGGAGTGACGGATGGATTAATGCCCCCCCAAGTGATTTACTATAGGCGGTCGAACCAGATGGAGTTGACATACACAAACCATCCCCTCGAAAACGTTCAAAATGTTTACCATTTAACAAAACATCCATTACCAATGTGACATCGGGTGATTTTACTGATGATTCGTTAAGTGCTAAATAATTCAAACTTTCCTTTTCGCCTTGGTAGTTAATCGTCACGTCTAACAGCGGATATTCAATCACATCAAATTCTTTTCTAGCAATACTAATGACTAATTTTTCAATTTCAGATGGTTTCCAATCTGCATAGAATCCTAAATGTCCCGTATGAATTCCCACAAAAGCTGTGTTTTTTAAACGATGTCTATATTTATGAAAAGCATGTAATAATGTTCCATCACCACCAATCGATAAAACAATGTCTGGTTCATCCTCATCAAAGATTAGATTAAATCCAAGTAAATAATCTTTCGCTTCAGCCATTAGTCGGTTTGATAGTTCATCATTTCTAGATTGTATTGAAAACCTCATTTTTTTCTCCTCTCATTCTGGATATTATCGATGAATCCCATTGAAGGATCTTGTTTATAAGTACTAAAGTATTGTTGAGCATCTTGAATCTCATCTCGAATCAGCGACATCTCTTCGTCTAACTGAAATGCTGCTTCAGCAGCACGTTCGAGTCGACTTCTAATGACTGTCGGCACTTCACTTTCATATTTATAATTCAAAGAATGTTCGATGGAAGCCCAAAAATTCATAGCTAACGTTCGGATTTGAATTTCTGCTAATATTGTTTTCTCTCCTTGAATTGTTTGAACAGGATAATTAATAATTATGTGATAGGAGCGATAACCACTTGCCTTTTTGTTTGAAATATAATCTCGTTCCTCTATAACTTCAAGATCATTTCGCTTGCGCAAAATTTCAACGACCGACTGTATATCACCTACAAATTGACACATGATTCGTAAACCCGCTATATCAGGTAATTCTTTAGCTAATTCATCGGAGGGTTCAAATGGAATACCCTTTTCAAGGGTTTTGTCATAAATGCTCGCACGTGGTTTAACTCTTCCTGTTACAAACTCTACAGGTGTATGCACGTCTTCTAACTCGTATTGTGAACGTATTCCTTTAAGCTTTATTTTCAACTCATCAACAGCTTGTTTGTATGGTTCTAAAAACTTATTCCACTGCGGCATTTCATGTTCCTCCCTTGCGTAATCTTATAAGGTACTCTTTAATATTTCTTCAAATGCTGTTTCTACTGCCGAGGAAAATGCTTCCCCATAATTATTATTCCCCTCAATATTATAGATTAACATTGTCAACTCTTCGACAAATCCAGTTAAAGCGTATTTTTGGTTACGATAAATAACAACTGGATCTTTATTTAATTTAATGGCTTCTACTAATAATGGCCAGACTGATTGTCCAAAGTGTAGTTGACCATATGCATCTTCTTCATCTATTAAATAGACAAACGTCAATTTTTCGGAATCTGTAATTAATTTCTCTGCTGGTATGAGCATCTCAGTTTTTAGTGATTCATTTAATACGAAAGTTAGTTCTGGACCATTTTGTGTCCCACTCAAAACATGAATTTCAGTATGCATAAAATATTCTTCCCTTCAATCAGTCAATACGTTTAGTCTATCATAAGGTGTGCTGTCTTGCAGTGTGAAACATGCGTTTTTGAGGAGATTATAAAATAGTATTTTTGTATCTTCAGTTTCTCTAAAGAGCGGTTTATTTGTGAAAGTCGTCAACCGTTGGTAGAATATCAATACAGTTAGAGCAAAGGAGATAAAATAAACATGACTCGAAAACCTTTGATTCCATACGAAATGATTGGTGAAGAAAAGTTATCAGATCTGATTGATTTATTTTATGAAAAAGTTGCCGTCCACCCAGACTTGTATCCAATTTTCCCCGATGATTTGACGGAAACAGCTCGAAAACAAAAACAATTTCAAACTCAATATTTAGGCGGACCTAATTTATATAGTGATGAACATGGACACCCAATGATGAAAGCTCGTCACAATCCCTTCCCTATCACTCCGAGGCGTGCTGAAGCGTGGCTATCATGTATGTCAGAGGCGATGGACGAAGTTGAACTTGATGAGCAATTGCGTGACTTCTATTTTAAACGATTAGCGTTAACAGCTAGACATATGGTAAATGAGGAGGGGAGTTCGTGATTTCGCGTAAAATGATGGAAAACCCGGTAAATCCATCCTTACTCACCAGGCCCATTGAGGTATACATGTTTATCGATCCGACATGTAGTGAGTGTTGGGGATTACAGCCAATAGTACGTAAATTACAGATTGCTTACGAAAAGTATTTTACGTTGCGAGTTATTTTGCGAACTTCACTACCAACGATGAATTTACCTTGTATTGGTAATGATAGTTTCTATGAAACTAGTGAAAATTCGCATCCATCATTTCCATCCATTGCAATTAAAGCTGCAGAATTTCAAGGTAAACGTGCCGGACAACGATTCATATCTAAATTGTTTGAGTACTCGTATTTAAAGTCGAGAAATATCAATTCTTTTTCGGTACTCGTTGAAATTGCCGAATTGCTCCATATAGATGTAAATGAATTTGTTCGAGATTTCACTTCTAAAAATGTACACAGATCATTACAAATAGATTTGTTTATGGCTAAGGAAATGGAAGTTGAGCAAGCACCTACTTTTGTATTTTTCAATTCTAATATTGAAGACGAAGGTTTGAAAGTAAGCGGAATCTATGATTATGATGTGTATGTTCAAATTTTGGAGGAACTTATAGGACAAACGGTTATTCCTGATTGTCCACCACCACTTGAGTACCTTTTTAATCGTTTTGATACGTTAACAACGAAGGAAATTGCCGCAATCTACGACATTACTGAGAAGTCTGCAGAACGCGAGTTGAAAAAGCGGCTTCTACAACAATACGTGGAACGGGTCGCATTTAATGACATCACCTTGTGGCGACAAAAATGCGAATAATCATAAAGAGCTGACTAAAATGATGGAAATCCATAATCATTTAGTCAGCTCTTTTTTATTATAAGACACTTTAATTGAACTAGATAAAAAAAGCGTGCGCTACTATCACCTACCACAAATAACCTACGCTACATCCTTTATAACTAAGAAGTTTATTTCCTTCATTTTCACGGAGTAAATATGAAGAAAAACGAAAAGAGCATCCAACACCTGGGGGGGAGTGGATGCTCTTTTATAAAAAGGGAATGGGAGAAATGTTCACGTTCAAACAAAAGGGGTGTATGTTTGATATGTGATTTATTTCACATCCTTACCTTATCATGAAATAATAGATACATCAACATTTCACAATGAATTTAACAAGATTGTCACATTTTGTTTTTATCCTGATGAAAAAGAAATCCACTTCAATTAATGAAGTGGATTTCTTACGCTCATCTTATTTTAAAAGTAGTGATTCAAGTTCGTTCAACTTTTCTTCAAAAACGCGACATGCTTCTTCGATTGGTGCAGCGCTTGTCATGTCAACACCAGCCTTTTTAAGGACTTCAATCGGATAGTCGGATGAACCGGCTTTCAAGAAGTTATTAATATAACGCTCAACAGCAGGCTCGCCTTCTGTCAAAATTTGATTACTCAATGAAACTGCAGCGCTATAACCTGTTGCGTATTGGTAAACATAATAATTATAGTAGAAGTGTGGAATTCTTGCCCATTCAATTCCAATATCTTCGTCGACAATCATATCCTCACCAAAGTATTTTTTGTTCAAAGCATAATACTCTTCAGTAAGTTTCTCTGCAGTTAACGCAACACCTTGTTGATCAAGTTCATGGATTAAGTGTTCGAATTCCGCAAACATCGTCTGGCGGAATACAGTTCCTCGGAATCCGTCTAGCCAATTATTTAGTAAGTATATTCGTTGTTGTTCATCTTCCGTTGTTTTAAGAAGATGATCGTTTAAAATTGCTTCATTAACTGTTGAGGCAACCTCTGCTACGAATATAGAATAACCACTGTAGATAAATGGCTGATGTTTTCGTGAATAATAACTATGAACACTGTGTCCAAATTCATGAGCGAGTGTAAATAGATTGCTGACGTTGTCTTGCCAGTTCATCAAAACATACGGGTTTGTACCATAAGCACCTGATGAATATGCACCTGATCGTTTTCCAACGTTTTCTCTGACATCCACCCAGCGATTTTCAAGGCCTTCTTTAACGATAGATGTATATTCCTCTCCTAAAGGATGGAAGCTCTCTAACATGGTCTGTGCAGCTTCTTCGTAAGTGTATTTAATGTCTACGTCTTTAACGAGAGGCGCAAACAAATCCCACATATGAAGCTCATCTAATTCGAATACTTTTTTACGAAGCGCCACGTATCTTTGTAGTAAATGTACGTTATCATTAATCGTTTTTACTAAATTATCGTAGACTTGCTCAGGGATATGGTTATTTGACATTGCCGCTTCTCTAGCATTGGTATAATTACGTATTTTAGCATGGACGTTATCTCGTTTAACATTTCCCGAAAGTGTAGAAGCAAATGTATTGGAAAACTCTTTGTAAGTAGAATACATCGCTTTAAATGCGTCTTCACGAACTTTTGGATTTCCACTTTCTAGGAATCCAATATAGCGGCCATGTGACAATTCAACTTCTTCGCCGTCTTCATTTTTCACTTTAGGGAATTTAAGATCCGCATTATTCAGCATGCTAAATGTCTCGGAAGATTTCCCTGTGACTTCAGAAAGTTGTGCAAGAAGTGCTTCTTGTTCAGCCGGCAATACATGTGGACGTTCCGTATTCACTTCTTCAAACTCTTGCTTGTATAATCGTAACTCCTCATGTTCTTCAACCCAAGTATTTAGTTTTTCTTCATCAATCGAAATCAATTCAGGCAAGAAATAAGATAGAGCCGTTGACACTTTAACGAAAAGCGTCTTTATTCTACCATCCATTGCTTGATAAAAACTGTTTGTCGTGTCTTGGTCAGATTTTAAATGAGAATAAACATAAAGACGGCGTAACCTTTCAGAAAGGCTATCACGGTATTGTAGTGCTTCTAATAACGCATCCGCACTGTTTTCAAGTGTTCCTTTATACGATTCTGCTTTTTCGGAAAGATTCTCAACTTCCATATACTCTTGTTCCCATGAATCGTCCGTCTCAAAGATATCCTCTAAACGCCATGTTTCTTCTACTTTGACTTCATCTCGTGTCAATACTTTATTGTTTGTATCGTTCGACATTAATTCTCCCCCTTTTGCCGTTACTTCGAGTAACGAACAACTTTCATTTTCTCAATATTCATTTCACTTTGCAAGGATTTCGTGTGAAAATTTTCGATAAAATTGTAATTCACCAAAATGCTCGATTGAGGTAATAGATTTCATATTCAGTGTCCGTAAAAAATCACGATAATCTTTGCATGCTTTTAACTGTAAATCAGACGGACCTCGAAATGTTCCAACAAAGTCTAGTAGTAAATCCTCTGTTAGATGATGAACGGATATTTGATTTTTATGCAGAAAATAAATAAATGCTAATTGCCATTCGCATGGATGTTCGTGAAAGGGATTCGTAGATGATATGGGAATTCCAACCGCTAATGGAAGTTCAGTAGGAAGAATTCGCAATTCATAGCAATCTCTAAGGAATGGATCATTCACCCCTCGACGATTGTGTATGATTCGATTTTGCAAAAATGAATTTCTAGCTGACAAAAAAATATTGGCATAGTTTTGGAATTCTAATCCAGTCGGAGCTTTCACTTGTGCAAAAGGAAAAGTTTGATTGAGATGAGGCAAAGTACGGTGAAGACCAATATATCGTCTCCCTGCTATGTGAAGAAGACTACTAAAATAATGAAACTGCTGAAGTTGAGGATTATACGTGAGGAGGACGGTACCTTTGGGCGAAACATTCGTTACAAATTTTTTCTCAAACTCAGAAAGCTGTAATTGACAAACACCTTGGGGAAGTGTTTTCAAGTTTGACGGTGTATGCAATATCCAAATCGGATTCATGCCAACTTTTTGATAACCAGCTGTTCTTGAATCAATGAGTCTAATGGGGATTCTACTACATTGAAACTCAATTGGGATTTGTTTAGTTCTAGTCGTAACCAATAGATCTGGACGTTGTGCTAATGAACTAAAATAAGGTTCTAACTTCACTTCCAGACCTAGCCGGTTAAATAGGCTGTAAAGTTGTTGTTTACCCAGTAGATGTTCCTTAGATTCACCTTCTGAAAATAATGCTTTACAGGATTTATCTTTTTTGTGAGCAAAATGTGCAATGATGATATCTCCTACTTTTAATTGGACGGATTCATTACATTGTGGACAATAAAATAAAGTCGAACTGCGCCATTCTCTTAATTGTTCCCTTGACATAGTTTCTGTCAAAACAACATTTGTCCCGTCATCTAGTCTTGCGGTTAATATTGAAATCACCCCTTTTCACAATATTACAAAGAATTCGATGAATAATCAAGACCCAAAAAAACAACAGCCATATTCTGGCTGTTGCACGTAGTATCTATTTGGTTCCTTCAGAAGTATTTTTCAATTTCTGAAAATACATCCTCAGCTATTATCTGATTTCCATATTCCTCTAGAAGATGAATGGTCATCTTTGTCGGTGAACCAAATTCAGTAAGCACACTAAACATATTGGTTTTTTCTTTATCGTCCATTTTCTCTAGATCATAAACAATGTGCAGATAGTATTTCTTATCATAAAAATAAAGTGTTGTCTTCGCGTGATAAGGATGCATTCGATTGGAAAGTTGAATTACATTTTCGAACTCATCAAATTTAAATGTGTTTTCTTTCCATTCTACATTACCTTCAGCAGCACTTAATATATCTTCCATTGACTGGAAGTTACCTCCACCCATTTCTTGGAAAACATTATGCTGATCTTCTGAACCAAATGGGGATTCACTAATTTGCCCTTCAGCTGTATTTGCACGTGTAACTGTCACTTCAATACCATTCTTCTTAGCATGAACTTGAATCCATAAAGGTCCCTCGGCTTCAAATTCAGCTTCATCATTAATTTCATCCATCATATCCCAGAAGAGTTCTTCACTTTTTTCTCGGTTATACCATACCTCTTCCCGAGTAAAACCGCGTTCTTCAATGTCCATATATGAAAGAAAGAATTTAACAGTATTTTCATTTATCCGTTCTATTTCCATTTATATCTCCCCCTCCCTAAATAATTAGGTTTTGTAACGATTCCCTGTCAAAGAATGAAATAATCCTACAATGCTTATATTTATTATATGACCGTGTGGTATGATTTGTAAGGGTTTATCCACAGATCAATACTTTTTGATAGTAAAAGCCATTGTAATTAACATCCGTCGGGAAAGCAAGGGAAAGACAAAAGCTGATAGGTGAACGGCATTTTTCAATGTCCCCCCTATCAGCTTTGAATACTTTCTCTTAGTTGACCAAGCGCCGCGCTTCTAGCAGCTGATAGGCCCTGACTTTTCTAGGTAGGAAACGACGGATTTCATCTTCATTATATCCTACTTGAAGCCTTTTTTCATCAAGAATGATTGGTCGTCTTAACAAGCCAGGATGCTCTTGAATCAATTCATATAATCGTTGTAGTGGAAGACTTTCCACATCAACATTAAGTTTTTGATAAATTTTCGATCTAGTTGAGATGATTTCATCTGTACCATCTTCAGTCATACGAAGAATTTCTTTTATCTCATCGATGTTTAGAGGCTCTGAAAAGATGTTTCGTTCTGTATACGGAATTTCATGTTCCTCCAACCACGCTTTTGCTTTTCTACATGACGTACAGCTCGGTGAAGTGAATAATGTGACCATCATACGCAAACCCTTCCTTTCAAATCGAATCGTTCTATTTGGCATATATTTAAAATGAAACTAAATTAGAATTGTTTTAAACTAAACTCTTAACTATTATTATACACAACTTTATTAATGAATAAAACACTTTTTCAAAATTACTTGCATTTTATGAACAACTTGTCACATTTTCGCAATATAATCAGCTTTAGGATAGTTGTAAGTGCACTTTTTAATCTTATTTATTGGTATACCCATCAGATTAAATTAATAAACAAATGTTTTATGAAAATTATATTTTCTCATTTAGATTGAAGTCATTGAAAATAATATATCGTTCTAGTTAATAATACGTTTCAGATTGAAAATGGTTTCAACTTCTACATTTCCCCCCAAAAAAGTATGGAGAGGAATTGTTTAAAAACATTCCTTCCATACTATTTCACATCAAGGTTTATAGTTAACGCCTGGTGTATATCTGTTCCCTGCATTCCATAGTAGGTATTCATCAATTCCATTTTCCTTTAGTGCTTTTATCTGTGCTTCTACTTCTGCCTTACCGTAAATTAAATAGTTCCCAGAACCGAGCCACGGAGCGCTGAAGTCTTGTATCCATGGTCTTGATATCGGTCTATTTTCCAAAGCATCTAGAACTTCATTTTCTACCTTTGCGTACTCAGAAACAAGTTTATATGGCTCTGTATCAGGTTTAGCTATACCAAAATATGATGTCCAATGACTCGGGTAAATCATAGAAGAGATAACATCCACATTTTCTGAAATCCTCGAAAAGTTTTGACCAATTCCAGGAGCTTCAGCTAGCGTTGCAGCATATCCAAAGATATCTACAGATACTTTTACATCATATGGTTTTAGTCTTTCACGAGCATAGGCAACAAAATCCGTTATCGCTTCTACACGTCGTTGAACTGGATCCAACTCAGAGTCCTCATAGTCTTCAAAAACATATTTGAGCGATTCATGACGGTTTTCGAATCCTTCTGGGAATCTCACATAATCAAATTGAATTTCTTGGAAGCCCATTTTTGCAGCTTCAATTGCTATTTCAACATTATGATCCCAGACTTCTTTCATAAATGGATTCACAAATGCTTCTTTACGATTATTTTTCCAAACTTCCCCATTATCATCAAAGGATAAATCTGGACGCTTTTCTGCCAATACACTATCTTTGAATACTACGATTCGACCAATTGGATAGATTTGCTTCTCTTCCATTTCTTCTAACATAGCTCTTGGGTCCTTAATATAAGGTTTTCCAATCTCCATTTCTTTCAGTGGCGAATCGTCTTCTGGAATATATGTAATGTTGCCAAAATCATCCTTAATATCAATGACCATTGCGTTTAAGTCTGTTGTCTCCATTAAATCAACAAGCGTTTTAAACCTCTCGCCACCAGCTGAGTGTCCAGTTACGTATACACCGCGAATTGCATCTGGATATTCGAATGTTAGCCCAGAATTATATCGAAACAATGTGGAAGTTGCGACAAGTTGATCATCATACGCCTCAAACCCATAAGTCATTTCGATAAAATCTTTTACGTCGTTTTTCCCTTCGGCCTGCACACTAGTCGGAACTGCAATTCCTATAGCAAGTACAAATGCCGCTGCCCATTTGATTAGTCTCATTTCGACAACATCCTTTCTTATTCTTCTAGTTTAGCAAGAAGACGACATAATTGAAAGGACTAAATAGCATTAGCGCAGTCTTGCTTATAGATTTGTTTTAGTTTATAATTATAAGAACTTACAAATTGATCGGCTGTGAAGGAAAGAGTAACCCCTCGTTAGTTTCTAGAGAGTCTGTGGTGGTGTGAACAGATAACTTCGCGGGGTGAAGTGGGCTCCTGAGCTTGACAAATGAAAAAAAGCTTTGAAAGCTTTTTATTACTTTGTCACGTTTCTCCGCGTTATGGAGCTTGAGAGGCCTTCGGGCAATTCGGGTGGTACCGCGGTTGAAAAGACATCAGTCGTCCCTTTAATTAGGGGCAACTAATGTCTTTTTATTATGAGGAGGAATTGATGTGAAAACAATATTTTCAGGTGTACAACCGACTGGAACAGTGACAATTGGGAATTACATTGGGGCGTTCCGCCAATTTACGGAGTTACAATATGAATATGATTGTCTGTTTTGTATCGTGGACCAGCATGCTATTACCGTTCAACAAGATCCAAAAGAATTAAGTAAAACAATTCGATCACTCGCAGCTCTTTATATCGCAAGTGGAATAGATCCAAAGAAAGCCATTTTATTTATTCAGTCAGAAGTTCCGGCGCACGCCCAAGCTGGATGGATCATGCAATGCCTTTCTTATATTGGAGAACTTGAACGAATGACACAGTTTAAAGATAAGTCAGAAGGGCAAGACGGCGTTTCCTCTGCACTGCTCACTTATCCACCGTTAATGGCTGCAGATATCCTACTTTACAACACAGATATTGTGCCTGTAGGCGATGACCAAACTCAACATCTAGAGTTAACGCGTAATCTTGCTGAACGTTTTAATAATCGATACGGAGAAACTTTAACAATTCCCGAAATCCGCATCCCAAAAAACGGTGCTCGCATCAAATCTCTTCAAGATCCTCTGAAAAAAATGAGTAAATCAGATCCAAATAACAAAGCAACAATTTCTCTATTAGATACGCCAAAACAAATTGAGAAAAAGATTAAAAGCGCCGTGACAGATTCTGAAGGAATTGTTCGATTCGATGAACAAAACAAACCTGGTGTTGCAAACCTTTTAACAATTGAAGCCGCACTGAGCGATAAATTGATCGATGATGTTGTCGCAAAATATGAGGGACTCAGATACGGTGATTTCAAAGCAGGTGTTGCTGAAGTTGTTGTCAATCACTTAACACCAATCCAAGAAAAGTATTATAGTCTTCTGGAATCACCTGAGCTTGATGATATTTTAGATGATGGTGCAATTAGAGCAAATGCCATTGCTTCAACTACTCTGAAGAAAATGGAGAACGCGATGGGCCTCGGAAGGCGACGGTAACAGTCAGTACAATTGCCGAAACCACTAGTAAAGCAAAATCTGCCGTTCGAAAGATAAAGTGAAATATTTGATTCCATTCATAACCAAGTGATCTATAGTTAAAATAAAATATGATATGTGAAATACTAACAACAAGTAATCCGTAACTGATTAGAAAAAGAAAGAAACGCGTAATTTTGCATCGTCCTTTACGTTTTCTTTCACTATATGTACAAACTACCCACTATTAGACGAGAATAAAGATTACTTTACCGAGTACTTGAACATTGTTCATGTACTCGGTTATTCTCTTTTCACACTCACAAGTTGAAAAACATCAAATAAAAAAGACGTCCCAATTATTATATGGAACGTCTTTTTATATTATATTTTTTTGAAAACAAGTGTTGCGTTATGTCCACCGAAACCGAGTGAGTTGCTCATAGCATACTCAATATTTGCTTTACGTGCTTCATTTGGCACAACATCAAGATCACATTCTGGATCAGCATTCGCGTAGTTCGTTGTTGGCGGTAGAATGCCCTCTTGAAGTGCTTTCACTGTAAAGATAGCTTCAAGACCACCAGCCGCCCCCAGAAGATGTCCAGTCATTGATTTTGTCGAGCTTATCGCAAGTTTGTAAGCATGGTCACCAAAAACAGTCTTCGCCGCCATCGTTTCAAACTGATCGTTATACGGTGTACTTGTACCGTGGGCATTAATATAGTCGATCTTATCCGGAGAAATCTCTCCTTGTTCAATTGCTTGCATCATTGAGCGTGCAGCGCCTTCCCCTTCAGGAGCTGGTGCCGTAATATGATGTGCATCACCAGTTGAGCCATACCCAATAAGTTCCGCATAAATTGTCGCTCCGCGTTCAACCGCGTGCTCGTATTCTTCAAGAATGACGATTCCTGCACCTTCACCGATTACAAAACCATCTCGTTCTGCGTCAAATGGTCGTGAGGCTTGCGTAGGATCCGTATTTAAAGAAAGTGCCTTGTTTGCACAAAATCCAGCGACAGCCATTGTTGTAATTGGTGCTTCTGCTCCCCCTGAAATCATTACGTCTGCTTCGCCGCGACGAATTACTTCAAATGCATCACCAATCGAGTTAGTTCCAGATGCGCATGCAGTTACTGTACATGAGTTAATCCCTTTCGCACCAAAGTGAATCGAAACTTGGCCAGATGCCATATCTGGAATCATCATTGGTACAAAGAATGGACTTACTCGGCGATATCCTCTTTCTTGGAAGGTTAAAAACTGTTGTTCATGTGTCTCCATTCCGCCTATTCCCGAACCAATCCACACACCAGTACGAAGTTTTAGATCCTCATCGAGTTCTTCCAATCCAGCATCTTTCATTGCCATAATGGATGCTGCTAGTGCGTAGTGTGTAAAGCGGTCCATCTTACGCGCTTCTTTACGTTCAATATAATCTTCAATATTAAAGTCTTTTACTTCGGCGGCTACTTTAACCGGAAACTGATCGCTGTCGAGTCTAGTTAGCGGTCCAATACCTGATTTACCATTAATAACCGCTTCCCATGATTCTTCAGCTGTATTTCCAACTGGTGAAACAGCACCAATTCCTGTAATCACTACACGTCGTTTAGTCATGTTTTATTAACTCTCCTTTACAAATTAAATAAATTATAAAATATAGTATAAGTGCAGACCTTATTATTAGCAGCTAGAACGATTATTTACCCCAACGCATACAAATTGCGCCCCAAGTTAATCCTCCACCGAAACCAACAAACACAACAACGTCATCATCTTTTACTTTTCCTTCAGCAAGATCATCGACAAGTGAAATTGGAATCGATGCCGCTGATGTATTTCCGTATTTATGAATCGTCTTCGACATTTTCTCAATTGGCAAACCTAGTCGCTCACGTGAAGCTTCCATGATTCGAATATTTGCTTGGTGTGGAATCAAATAATCTACATCTTCTTTTTCCAATCCAGCTTTCTCAATCACATTCAAGGCTGATTGCCCCATTTGACGTACTGCGAATTTAAATACTTCGCGCCCGTTCATCATAAGTTTTTCATCTTGATAGAGATGTTTCCCACCAGAACCGTCTGCACCAAGTTCGAAGGATAAAATTCCACGTCCTTCGCTGACTTTACCGATAACTGCTGCACCCGCACCATCCCCAAAAAGAACTGCTGTGTTGCGGTCATCCCAATCAGTGATTTTCGATAATTTTTCAACACCAACGACAAGTACATAATCATATGTGCCTGATTCAACAAATTGTTTCGCAGTTACTAAACCATACATAAAGCCCGCACACGCTGCTGAAATATCCATTGCTGCAGCGTTAGTAGCACCCAGCTGTTCTTGTAGCATCGCCGAGACTGATGGAAATGGACGATCCGGTGTAACCGTTGCGACAAGTATTAAGCCGATTTCCTCTGGGTTGACACCAGAATCTTTAACTGCACTGACTGCTGCATTATAAGCCATATGAGATGTATCCATATCATCGGCAGCAATTCTTCGTTCTTCAATCCCTGTCATGGTCCGAATCCATTCATCAGAAGTATCCATTCGTTTTTCAAGATCCTCGTTTGTTAATATATGTGACGGCACGTATTTTCCTACTCCAACTAAACCTGCATTCATAAAAAATATCCTCCGTTCTTTATCATCTATTATTAGTACCTGGTATTAATCATAAGAGATTTGAACGGTTTTTACAACAGCCCGACACCAATTCGCCAAAAAAACTTAATAATAATTGATTATTTGTTTCCCAACTGGCAACCCTATGTTATGATTGTTTGAGGAAATAGTAATGTAGAGGTGAACTAAATTGAGAATCATTTTAACTTTTGTTTGGTCATTCGCTTTAGTAACGTTGCTTAATTATGTTGTTGGAGCGATTGCAAATGTTCCATTCAATTTTGAAACGGGCGCAGTACTTTCAGTAGTCGTGGCTATTCTAATCATTATTGTTGGAGAGTCTTTACCAGAAGGACCGGTTTCAGACCATTAATTTTCAGTAAACAGTTATGGCATATCTTCCATAACTGTTTTTTCATGTTCTTTTTTTACAACACAATTAGAAAAAGGCTGTATAACTTTAGAAAAAGTTATACAGCCTTTTGTTTATAAATAATGCTTATCTTACGCCTAATGCCATTTTTGCATAACGTGACATATTATCTTTTGACCATGGTGGATTCCAAATAACATTAACATCTACTTCTTTAACTTCTGGAAGTTCCATCAATTCTTGTTGAATATTAGCAACAATTTGAGGTCCCATTGGACATCCCATTGATGTAAGTGTCATCGTTACTCTTGCAATGCCATCATCATCTAGTTCAACATCATAAACAAGCCCTAGATTTACTATGTCAATCCCAAGCTCAGGGTCAATAACGTTTTCAATTGCGCCCATCATACTATCTTTCATATCTTGACTCATTGTTTTTACCCCTTCCCATTCAGTTGATACTCTTATTATAACAGCCATCGGTCATTCATTCAAATGACTTGCAAGCCATTCGACTGAAGCCAGCATTCCAGATCTAGAGACAGCATGCCCCGCTGTCTTATCTGTAACGAAATGTAACTGCTCTGGAACGTCTTGATAGTCGGGTTTAATCATGTTATAAAATGCATAAGTTGGCTTGTACGGGACTACTGGATCATTCTTCCCATGCCAGAAAAAGAGAGGTCGCTGATTTAGTACGGACTGATCTTTGGTAATATCAAAGATTGCTAAATCATTAAATAACTTCTCAAGTTCACTCTTTGAAACAGGCAATTTAAACCCTTGTGATTCAATTTGTCCAATTTGTTCTTTTGCCAATTCTACATAACCAGCCGCCCCCATCATGACAGCAGCGGCATCAATCCATTCGTACATTTTAAGCGCACCTAACGTTGTTATGCCACCCATTGACGTACCTGAAACACCTATCTTGGCTGAAGTTAAAAGATCCCGCTTAATGAGCTCTTTTCTAATCACATCTAATTCTTCGATAGACGTTAATACAATTTCCCAAAACCGCAGCGATAATTCGACTTCGTCTAAATCTTCCTCACGAACGCCGTGTAAATGAGCTTCTGGCAATAAAACACGAATTCCTTTTTTCGCAAGATTAAAGGCATAATGCAAATTATGTTCTTTGGCACTTGTAAATCCATGAAAGAATATAACAACTGGGATATCTTTATGTTCGTTTTCTTTTTCTACTATATGTAATAATGGAATTGTTCCCCAGTTTTCTTCGTTCAGAATCATTCAATCACACCTTTATCATTTACTTTGAGCGTACCAAAGTTTTACTAGAAAAACAAAAAGATTGTTTTGCTGCGTGCTTCTTTGACTTGGATAATGACTTAACGTTAAACTTATCTATAAAGGGGGATTTACTTTGAAACCACATCTAATCGTACTTGATCTTGATGGAACATTATTGACTGATGATAAAAAAATAACGAATAAAACAGCTGAATCCTTAAGAAAAGCCGAAAGCAATGGCCATCACGTTATGATCGCGACAGGTAGGCCTTACCGTGCTACTGAACTCTACTATCGCCAACTCGGACTTACGACGCCGATTGTTAATTTTAACGGTGCATTTGTACATCATCCTGACAACCGTTCTTGGAAAACGATTCACGAAACGCTTTCTCTTTCAGTTGTCAAAGATGTTGTGGAAGCCATGCAAGAATTCCCATGGAATAACATGGTTGCGGAAGTAATGGACGATGTTTACGTCCATTATCATGATGAAAAGGTATTAGATAATTTTAAGATGGGAACACCCAATGTCACAACAGGTGAGCTGCAAAACTTTTTAAAAGATGATCCAACGTCACTTCTCATTCAAGCAGACGAAAATAATGTAAATACAATTATTGATCATCTCAACCATATACACGCAGAAGTTGTCGGTCACCGGGTTTGGAATTCTCCGTTTGGGCATGTTATTGAGGTTTTTCGTAGCGGACTTAGTAAAGCTGCTGGATTATCCCATGTGGCCAAGTGGATGGATATTCCGAAAGAGCGCATCATCGCTTTTGGCGACGAGAATAATGACCTTGAAATGATTGAATTTGCAGGAGTCGGTGTCGCTATGTCGAACGGTATTGATGAACTAAAAGCAATTGCCGATGAAGTAACTACATTATCCAATAATGAAGACGGAATTGCACAAGTGCTGGGTGAACGGTTACAATTGAAGTAAGAATATTTTTACAAACATAGATTGGGGGATTTGTAAATGAGAATATATGCGGATAGCGCTTCTGATTTACCAAAATCATTTTACGAGGAAAATGATGTTACATTATTATCGCTACATGTATTGATTGACGGGAATGAATATGAAGATATCATTGAAATTGATTCCCGGGAAGTCTACCAAACGATTCGCAACGGTGGACAACCAAAAACGTCACAAATATCTCCTGAAGTATTATTGAAGCAGTGGACAGAACTTTCCAATTCCGGAGAAGAAGGCATCTATATCGCTTTTTCATCTGAACTATCTGGGACACATAACACTGCAGTCATGATGCGTGATCAGGTAAAAGAAGATAACGAAAATTTCAACTTAATCATTATTGACTCAAAAAGTGCTTCACTAGGATGTGGTCTCCTTGTTAAAGAAGCTGTTCGACTTCGTAACGCAGGTGAGTCAATAGATGAAATCGAAGAAAAAATTCGAATCATGTCCCATCATATGGAACATCTATTTACAGTTGAAGATTTGGATTATATGGCTCGTGGTGGAAGAGTCTCAAAAACGAGCGCGTTCATAGGTGGATTATTAAACATTAAACCTTTATTACATGTAGAAGATGGAAAACTAGTTCCGATTGAAAAACATCGTGGTCGTAAAAAGGTATTACGCCGATTTATTGAATTAATGAAAGAACGTGGAGACACCTTATCTCAACAAACAATTGCAATTAGTCATGGTGATGATGAAGCAATCGCGCTTGAATTGAAAGCATTAGTCGAAGAAAAGTTTAATCCTAAAAGCATTGAAATCCACATGATTGGCTCGGTTATCGGCGCACATACGGGACCAGGTACGGTTTCAATTTTCTTCCTAAATAAGTTGAATTAAACTGAAAAAGAAGCGAGGATGATAATGTGAAAGTAATCGTAATCGGTGCTGTCGCAGGCGGATCAACCGTCGCCTCACAAATTAGACGCGTGTTGCCGAACGTCAAAATCACTTTAATTGGACGTGAAAATCAGATTGGATATGGGACTTGCGGTTTGCCCTATGTAATCGGCGGATTAATAGAAGATGAAACAAAAGTAAGTGGACCGGAACCACAAAGATTTGGTGACAAACGAAACATTACGATGCTTATCCGCCATGAAGTTATGGCGATTAATCGCGACGAAAAAACAATCATCGTTCAAAGCCTTGATAAAGATGAAAGTTTCACATTACCTTATGATAAGCTCATTTTGGCAACAGGTGGAAAGTCACGTGTTCCAGTTATTAAAGGGATTGGAAACTTGCCCTTACTCACCCTTAAAAGCTACGAAGATATGAAGGTAATTCTGAAATTTATCAATCAAGAGAAACCAAAGTCTTGTGCAATATTAGGGAGCGGCTTCATAGGTATTGAATTAGCTGAAAACTTTAGTCGTTTGGGAATAAAAACGACCATGATAGACCGTGGAGATCGTATCATGAAAGCAATGGATCGACAAATTTCTGAAGTATTGTATCAGGAAATGCTTGATCATGAGATTGAATTTTACTTTAACGATGGAATTGAACAAGTTGAGGGATCTACCTTACTCTTAAAAAAAGGCATGAAACTTGATGTGGATTTTATTGTGGCAAGCATAGGGATTATTCCCAATACAGCGCTAGCACAAAGCATTGGCCTTAAAATTGGTTCTACTAAAGGGATTGTCGTTAATGAATATATGCAAACTAACGACCCGGATATCTATGCGATCGGTGATGTTGCAGAAACCTCCGATTGGCATACAGGTAAACCTAAAAGGGTCCAACTCGCTTGGCATGCGCACCGACAAGCTTACATTGTCGCCAGTCATCTTAGTGATCATCCCATTAAAATTAATGGTTTTTTAGGCACAACCATAACGAAATTATTTTCTTTGACTGCAGGAATGACTGGACACTCAGAAAGTAGTTTGACCGAAGAAGCATTTGATTTTGAAACTGTTACTCATAAAGGTCGAACCAATGCAGGCTACTATCCTGATCATGGGATGATTGAATTGCGCGTACATTATGATCGTGAATCCCGGTTAATACTAGGTGGACAAGCTGTTGGTGATAAAGGCGTCGATAAACGCATCGACGTGATTGCAACCGCCATCATGGGCAAGATGACCGTTGATGATTTAGCAGCACTTGAACTAAGCTACTCTCCCCCCTATTCATCACCAAAGGATCCGGTTAACATGCTCGGTTATAAAGCCAACTCATAATGATCCAAAGCAGTTTTGTTTTTTTATAAGGAAAACCCCAAGCCGTTTGGCTTGGGGTTTTCACTTTATTCTTGTGCTTCCGCTCTTCTTTTCTTTCCTCTTTTCCACACAGCCCATAGGAAACCTAAGAACACTGTATAAATAAGGATTGAAGCGATTAAGTAAGGAATATTATAACCTTTATCTTCATCTGCAATATATACTTCTGCCGTTTCTCTTTCTAGAACAACACGATACTTTCCATCTTTTGCTTGTCGAACCATATCTTGTCCAAGAACGCCCCGTAAATTTTTAGTTTCACCAATTACATCCTCTTCAATTTCCAAATTTCTAGTCTCAGTGGTATTATTCAGTGCAATAATCCAAGTTTCTTCATCCGATGAGCGTTTGAAAACTGTAAATCCGTCCTCATTATGAAGGATTTCAAAGTCACCGTTACGGAGTGTATCTGACTCATTACGTAAGAAGTTTAGATCTCCAATATATTCTTGCAACTCCATGTCTGTTTTAAAGTTTGAAATTGGATGACTTTCAGGTGCTTCTTTACCATTTACAGCAATTTCTGATCCGTAAGGCATAACTGGAACGCCTGGCAGTGTAAATAATGCCGTTGCAGCTATTTTCCATCTTGTCGGTGGAAACATTCTTAGTTTAAACATTTCGTAGGTAAAACGAGGTCCTGTTAATTCATCAAATTGAATTAAATCCATCTCATTTTTATCTTCAAATAACTGTAATGGAGACGTATCTGGATTGGATTGAACATAAGATTGTTTGAGTGCATTCATCTTTTCAATATTTGGTACACTGTCAAAATTAGCAGCTGATGCTTCCGGTGATAACACGTAAAATTGATCATCTATTTCTTTAATTTCCTCGATGACCTCATTTAAAAAATCTTCATCGAAATCGGCTAATTTTGTCAACCTAATACCCGCCAAATCGTATTTCGTTACGAAGGAAATAACCGCTTCTTTAAGGATTTCTTTGGTGCTAGCATCTGAGAGGTCCCAGTTTACAATGCCATCACCAGCTGGTATAGATGTGACATGATTATTTTCTACCCATACATGGTTCTCGCTGACTTCACTTAATGGGAAATCGGCAATAACGCCCATATTATTTTCTTTTAACGTGCTAATCATTTCAGTAAACTCGTCCTCAGTTCCAAAATATGGTTCCAAGTTTTCATAATCGAGGACTTTTGCTCCATCATAGGTTTCTGTGCTAAATACCGGCCCAATTGAAACCAAGGTAAAGCCCATTTCAACCAAATAGTCTAGTTTATCAGAGATGCCTGCGAAATCTCCACCACTAAACGCGCTTTCGTCTCTTGGGTCAACCCCTTCATTATTGTTATAATTCCCGTCATAAAATCTGTCAACAAGTAAATCGTAAATACTTTCATCTTCCAATGTTCGATCGCTTTTAGCATAAACACCTGTCGGATAAAATATAGATAAAATCAAAATCATTGATAATAGTAGTCCAAACTGCCTTTGAATACTTTTCACAAAAACTGCCTCCTAAATATACAAACTGTTACTCATCATTTTAACAAACGAACTCAGTAGTAGCTATTCATTCACCAATAAAATAATCACGAACTGGGGAAATAGGGCGAACTTGTGAAATACGTCTTAAATTTAAAATAACCAACTGACTAGAAGTCAGTTGGTTATTTTCAGTTTTAAATTATGCGAACCAGTTGATACCCATTGGTAATTTAAATCCGAGGAACATGGTTGCAAATAAAAAAATGAAAAAGAAAATCCATAAAGTAGTCACATTTTTCTCTTTGCTCGAACGAACTAGTACCATTTCCATTAGCCCAATTGTAACAAGTCCTAACAAGAATTTGACGCCGTATAGCGCTGGATCCATGCTGGAGTAATCAAAAAACATGATGACACCTGTCACTAAAATTAGCACATAAAAGAGTCTACTACTCATATGAACAATTTTTCTTCCTTTTGATCCGTTCGCCATTACAGCTGCTACTAGGAATAAAATGATTCCAACAACCCATGTAAAAATATGAAAATGTATCATCCACTTCACCTCATAAAAATAATATCTTTCTTATTGATACTAACATAGATTGGAAAAAGGCTTAAGCAAACTTGCTTTTACACAAATCGATTTGAAAGTGTGCCAATTCCTTCTATTGAAATATTAACCATATCTCCTTTATTCAAGAAGACAGGCGGATTCATACCCTTCCCTACACCTGCGGGCGTGCCTGTTAAAATAACATCACCAGGTTCCAATGTAACAAATCTAGAAATTTCTGCAATGATTTGTTCGATATTAAAAATCATTGATTCTGTATTGCCGTTTTGTCTAATATCATCATTTACCTTTGTAACAATTGATAAGTTATTCGGATTTGGAATTTCATCTTTCGTGACCAAGTATGGACCCATTGGGCATGTGGCATTTAAACTTTTCCCAAGAAAAAACTGTCCATGCGCTGTTTGAATATCGCGAGCAGTTATATCATTCGCTATCGTATAGCCGAAGATATAATCATATGCCAATTGATGAGGGATGTTATGTCCTTTTTTACCGATAACAACTGCAAGTTCTCCCTCATAATCTAGGTTCGCAGTCACATCAGAATGTATAGGTAATGATTGTTCATCTGCTGCAATAGTCGTTGGTGATTTTGTGAATATCATTAACTTTTCTGGTGCCTCACTACCCATTTCAGTCGCATGCTCGAAGTAATTTTTTCCGACACATAGCACATTTTTGGGTGTTCTTGGAATAGGCGCAAGCCACTCAATTGAAGTAAAAGCATATTTATAGTCACTTGCATTTCCGTCTTGTTCTGCGCGATCTACAAGTTTACGAATCGATTCAACAAAGTCTAGTCCTAAAGCTACGCCCTCAATAATAGTCCTTGGAAAACTAGTATCCTCGTAATGGGCTGCCAAAGCTAACACATCCCATACCGCTTCTTCTCTTTTTACTTTAGGACCGAACAAGGTCTCTCCTTTAAATTGAAACGATAGCAATTTCATTTACAACCCATCCTTCTATTCATAGTTTGCTAGATACATTTCGACAAGCGTTCCGCCTATTCCTTCTTTTCCGCGAAACTTCTTCCATAGGTTGCTTTTCTCCACAACCATTCCAGCGGGCCCATTCGAAAATTCGATAACCAAAGCTCTGCAATAATCACTTGTACTATGAAAATGCCAAGCGCAAGCCACGTACCTGTGCTCAAACTAACCTTGCCATACAAACCAAACCCATACGAATAAAAAATAAGCGTTGCAATTACCGATTGCGTAATATAAGTCGTCAATGACATTCGGCCAGCTTTTCCAATAGGCCTGAACATCGCACGAAATAATGGTAAATTACATAGTAGTAAAAGTAGACTTACATATCCTGCTGCCAAAATCACATTACCAATTGTATCTTGAAGTTGAATGAGATCTGCTGACGGCTGATTCAAATAAGGAAGAGCTTTAATATAAATGCCCAATGCTACGGTGATAATCGCCATTATTACTAAGCGACTCGTAAATTCCTTCGAACGTTCAATTACTTTCCATTTGGATAAAGCCGCACCAAACATAATAATTGGTAACACAATAAAAGCCCCAAGGAAAGTTCCACCCAGACCAAGGATTAGCCACTCTAAAAACCTGAAAATGAATATATCTCCAAATGAACCATTTGCAAAGACATCGATTGATCGTTCCACTTGATAGGTATCCGTGTAATCATCCATGATTAGATTTGGGCTTAGATTCATAAAAAATCTAGTTGCGCTATACATGATTGCAACCGGGATTAGGTAAAGAGCTCCTGCAATTATGGCGAGCCATTTTGCAGGTATACGAACAAATATCAATAATGAAAATCCTAATGCAGCATAAGTAAATAGCACATCGCCTGACCAGATTAGCAAGCCATGTATAAATCCTATGCCCAAGAGAATTCCTAACCGTCTTGACATGATCGGTACAAATGATTGATTTCTATCTTGCGCTTTTTCATATTGCATATTGATACCATAGCCAAATAATAAAGCGAAAATCGGATAAAAACTACCCTGCACAAAAATATCGATCCAAGTGAAAGTCTGTGCATCCCCTGCTGAGAACCACGACAGTGGATCCACATAAATATATGGAGAATGAAAAAATAACATATTTGCGATAAATATTCCTAGCAGCGCAAAGCCTCTTATGATATCAAGTGCTTCTATTCGATCATTTGCAGCTATTGGTGACAATTTCAATTTTCTTCGTCCCCCTGAATTTGCACGGTACATTCTCCGTCAAAAAGATACAGCACCATTTCTTTAATCTTGCTATCCATGATTGATTCAATTGCACGTTTGTAGACATTTAGTTGAACACTATAGCGGTTATGCATCTCTTTTTCAACTTCATCATCCGACTTAAATCTTCGCTGGATGCTATCTGTTTTATAATCTAGTAAAACCCAACCATCATCCTCTTGAAACAGACAATCCGCAATCCCTTGAATAATTTGATAATCGCCATCACCGCCGTCATGTGCATACGTAAAAGGCAATTCCCGAAACACTTTTCTTGAACGCTGTATTCGAGTAGCCATATCCGACTGAAAAAACTGTGTTATATGTTTGACTTTTACTGCATTTGCTTCATCAGCAGTCAATAATTGGCGTGTTGTTAATGACGAAATCAATTGTCCTACAGTTTCTGCATTCTGTTCGATTCCGAAGTCAATATGCTGCATAATTGTATGCATCACTGTACCAATCTCTGCAGGCGACAGTGATCGAGTTTGCATGAAGTTCGGTCGAGCATGAAGATAAGCAGTGCTTACTTCATCCCCTTTTTCCATAAATGGATCCTCATCTTCTTGTTGCGTGAGAATGGAAATGCGTTTTAATTCACTTACGGTTTGCTTCGATCGTTTGCCGACAGAAGCATTATGTGGGTAAGTCCAATCGAAACGGCGTTTAACTTCATCGTAAATTTCACCATCTATTTCAGCCGTATTATATTGATCATCTTCACGAATAAGCTCCTCTTCTTCCATGCTATCAGCTAACCCTAAATTGAGATTCATCACGGATGAGAAGGGTAAGGCATCAATTTTCCATTTCGATGAATCGACAACAAACTGGCCACCTGGAAGAATGTCAAACTTTCCAAAGTCAGGATGCCGGGCGACTGCAGGGCCAATCCAATCTAGATAACTATTCGCTCTTGAACGTGTATATTCCGGTAACATTAATGAGGGATCAACCAATTGGGCATCCTGCCATTTGCCAATCTCTCTCTCAATATCTTTTACAGATGCAACAAGCTCAAGATATTCTTTTGCCCTCGTCATTGCAACATATAAAATCCGCATTTCTTCAGCACGCATTTCCAATTCTTTTTTCTCTTTCATCGCCAAAAACGGCAAAGATGTATACGTAATTCTGTTATCTGGGTCAATTGCTTTCACAGCCAGACCAAAATGCTGGTCAAATAAATAGGCTTCATTAAAATCCATTTTGTTAAACTTCCGGCCAATACCAGAAATAAAGACATAAGGAAACTCCAGACCTTTTGATGAATGTATGGTCATTATGCGAACAACATCTTCCGTTTCACTAAGGGATTTTGCCTCGCCCAAATCGTCCCCGCGTTTTTTCATGCGATCGATAAACCGAAGAAAACGGAACAAGCCACGGAAAGAGGTTTTTTCATAATCAATTGCACGGTCATGAAGCGCACGTAAATTGGCTTGTCTTTGTTTGCCATTGACCATAGCGCCAACCATTTCATAATAATGTGTATCTGTATAAACTTGCCAAATTAGTTCGGATAATGAACCACGCCGCGCTAAATTTCTCCAGTCGCTAAATTGTCCAAAGAAACGTTGTAGTTTCTCTTGTGTTCTAGGATCTATTCCTGCGCCTTCGGTTGCCATAAATGCTTTTAGCGCATCATAAAACGATGACTTCTTGTCTGCCAGACGAATTCTAGCGAGCTCGTTTTCAGTCATACCGATAAATGGTGAACGCAAAACAGATGCCAAGGGAATATCTTGGTAAGGGTTATCTATAACACGAAGTGTATTTAACATAATCATGACTTCAAGCGTTTCGAAGTAACCACGTGATAAATTTGCATACACTGGAATGTCTGCTAACTTAAACTCCTCAACAAATTCAGCTGACCATGTCATTGACCTCATGAGAATGACGATGTCCCTGTATTCAATGGGTCGCTTTTTATCCGAAAATGCATCCGATACTTCTGCACCTGATGCCATTAATTCCTTAATACGTTTACTTATGAAACGCGCTTCTGCTTGAGAACTTTTAAGACTTTGCTCCCCTAACTCAGAATCTTCGTCATTTAGTCCTAATCCTGATTCTTCATCATCCTCATAAAGGATTGTCAGTTCTGCTGGTACATCTTTTGTAGGATACTGTGCACCGTATTTAAGTGCTGCCGCCTCATCATAATCGATATCGCCAACACGCGCTCCCATCACTTGAGAAAAGATGAAATTCGTTGAATCCAATACTTCTTTTCTACTTCTAAAGTTTGCATTCAAATCAATTTTTAATCCAGAATTTTCACCAGTTGTTGTAAAGTTTTTATACTTCCCTAGAAACAGATTGGGTTCGGCAAGACGAAAACCGTAAATCGATTGTTTAACATCTCCGACCATAAACAAGTTCCCATTTTTATCATTACCGTTTTTTACTAAATTGACTATCGTTTCTTGAAGTAAATTCGTGTCTTGGTATTCATCTACAAGCACTTCAGAAAAACGTTTGCGGTAATCGATAGCAATATCAGAAGGCTGTAACTCACCATCTATTTCAATGGACAAAATTCTGAGGGCATAATGTTCTAAATCTGAAAAATCGACAATGGCTCTGTCAATTTTCACAGCTTCGTAGCGTCTTCCAAAGTCAATTACTAATTCAATTAATGTATGCATGGCAGGTGCCATTAACTTAATTTCATCTAGCAACCGGTTAGGTGTGCGGATAAAATACCTTTCTTTTATATCATTAACAATCTTCTTCACGACATCTCGAATTTTTTTAGCCCGGTTCGCTAATTCTTCATCACAGGTCCCTTTTTTTATCGCCCCTGCTCGAACCCATTTAAGCGTGCTAAAAAATTCATGCGTTTCTTCCCATGTCCCTTCGGTCATACGCCGAATCGCTTCGTCAATCCAGATTAGATCTGTTTCGGCAGTTCCTAAAAGCGCTTCAGGGCCTTCTGGCATTAAAGCGATTCGTCTTAAATCTCCAGTTAATGCTGCAGCCTCTTCAAGCGAATGCAAGATGGCCGTTTTTAATGGGCCAATGAATTCTAGGTGATCTACAAAGTCGATATGCTCGATTTCATATTGTTCAGGAATGCTTCGTAACCATTTTTCTGGCGATGGATGAACACGTGAATAGTCATATAAACGACTCATAAGCGTTTCAATCATCTGATCATCTCTGTCTGATGTAAAACTGTCAGCTAATCTATATATAGATTCTGGGTTTTCTGAACTGTAGGCATCCTCAAGGACTTCACTAATCGTATCATCGCGAAGAAGCGCGACCTCTGTACTGTCACCAATTCTAAAGCCTGGGTCGATATCCAGTAAATATGCATACTGTCGAACGACATTTTGACAAAATGAATGCAGCGTCGATATCTGTGCTTTATTCAACAGATTTAATTGTCTTCTTAGATGAATGGATGATGGTTTTTCAGCAATCGCTTCTTCCAGTGCCTCTGCCATTCTGTGGCGCATTTCTGCGGCGGCAGCATTGGTAAATGTAACGACAAGCAATTGATCTACGTCGATTGGATTTTTCTCATCGACTACTTTTTCAATCATCCTCGATATGAGCACCTTCGTTTTTCCAGAACCAGCAGCAGCGGATACAAGGACATCTCTTCCCGTAGCCCAAATTGCTTTCCACTGTTCATCTGTAAATGTAAGTCCCTCAGGTTTCACGGGTATGTTCATCATCTTCAGACACCTCCTGACGCATTTTTTCAAGTGAAGTAGCTGCATCAAACAATTCATATTGACGGTACTGCCCTGCTGGGTCCGTTTGGTCGAATTGACAAACGGAACGGTAGGAACAAAATTGGCAAGGCATTTTATCTTTTAACTTATACGGAAAAACTCGCGTATCGCCCGCAAGCATTGCATTTCCTGCTTTTTGGTGCCTAGTTCTGACATAAGCGCGCATCATTTGTAAATCTTCCGATGCCAATACTTTCGATCGTTTAGTAAAATCACCATCTTTTTTTAAGGCTGCTGGAATGATGGATGAGGTCCTACCGATCTCAAAATCCATTGCCTCAGCAACATCCGAATGCTCGAGTAAAAAGCCCCTCATCTTATAGGATTTGGCAATTTCAGCTTCTACAAGTTGAGCTGATAATTCTTCATCTGGACGAATCATCGGATTATGAACATGAACATACAATAATCCAGCTGGATCTGCATGAAACCCTAGTAATTCGTCAACATGTTCAAGCGCAACATCTAGATAAGTCATCATTTGTAGCGACAAACCATAATACACTTCAGCCAAATCTAGTTCTCTTGCAGATGATTTATAATCGATCACACGTATATAGTTTTTCCCTTTAATCTCAGAAGCATCGATTCTGTCAATTCTTCCACGAAGTTGCAGCGGTTTTCCTCTTTGTAAAGGGATTTCCAAAGACGGTAATCGCTCCCCTGGTCCGAATCCTGCTTCAATCGCAATCGGTTTAAAATTCGTCGATTTAGCTTGAGTACTGAGAGAATAAATAGTCCGTTGAATCACCTGGACTAATTTCCGTTTAATGTACACATATCGGTTCGTAGAGGATAAAATCCGATTGAAAAAGTATGGTGTAATATCTTCTACCGCGTCATGAGCCAATCGCCAACATTCTTCTTTTGATAACTCCGACCATGATTTACCTAAACGCATGGTTTCATCAGATATCCATTTAAGCGCTGCGTGAAATAGATCGCCAATAGCCGGTGCTTCAAGTTTATACTCTGAACGATCCTGTAAACCTAGTCCAAAAGAAGCGTAGTGTTGAAATGGGCAACTATAATAGGATTCAATACGAGATACACTTGAGACAAAAGATTCTCCGTAAAGTCCTTTCGTCAAATCAATTGTCAGTTTGTCTGTCTTATTTCCGACTTCCATTGGACGACGAATTCGCCTAAGAACAGACGACCAGTATATATCTCTTTCATAATACGCGAGCACAGCTAGCCATTCTGGTGTAATCTGTTTCTTATGAGCGGCTAATTTAAGCTTCATTGCTGCGAATGGTAATGCGGCTCTTGGGTGGCTAATATATGCAAATCGATTATCTTCTTCTTGGTGTTCAAAGGGATCTAATACCGCTGTTTTAGTGATAATCCCCGGGAGAAGTTGCGAAATCCGAGCAATATACAAAGATGGCAGTAAGGCCTTCCCCTCTTCATCCGCAATCGGATATGAAATATATAGATTTTCACGTGGTGCAGTAAAGCCTCTATAGGCGATAAATGTTTCGTCCATTAGTTTCATCTTGGATGAGGGTGCCAATTCTAAGCCTACTTGTGAAAACCATTCTCGGTCACCATCTGACAGAATGCCTTCGTTATCAATTCGCTGTGGAAGTACACCATCATTAACACCAAGGACAAAAACAGCATCCGTATCCATTAGACTTGACACTTCGATGGAAGACACCGTCACTTGGTCTAATGATGGAGGAATTCGAGTAAATTCTAGTGAATCAAATCCTTCATCTAAAATGCGCGCTGCATCTCTCGGTTTGATTTCCTTGTCTCCAAACATCAATACGAACTGATCCAAAACATCAATCCAACCATTCCAAGCCTGTTCATGTTCTGTAGCACCTAACAGGCGTCCTGCGCGCTCCTCTTCGGCTCGTAAGTCAATTACCTTATCGTAAACACGCAACTGTTCTATAAACAAAAATAGGGCCTCGGCAACTTCCCTACCATTTTTAGCTGCCTTCAACTGCAATTCAAAATTCCGTAGCGGCTCACTTATTAAGTCACGTACACGATGCAAATCTTCTTGCATCGCTAGTTCCTCATCGGTTTGAATTTCGGAATGCAATTCTAAGCCGCGGTACTTTTTCACTTTCCAACGGTCCTCTTCAAACCAACGCGACCCATAGATCCCACGAGCAAGAACATAGTTTTCTAATCGGTCAGCTCTTTCTCGCCAAACAGTCAATTCTTTACCATGCGGGAAAAATAAATCAGTTTTCACTGCCCGAAAAATTGACTCATAAGACCAACCCGAGGTCACAGCTTCTAATACGGAACGCGATAACTCAATGAGTGGATGATGCAACATTGGCTTTTTCCGACTGATGAAAACTGGAATTTCATAATGTGGAAAAATCGTTTCAATTAATTCATCATACTTCTCTGGTTGACGATACAAAATAGCTAAATCCTTATATCTTTTTCCTGATAACATCAATTCTCGAATCGTCCTTGCCACGGCATGAACTTCTGCACGTCGATCTGATCCTTCGATAAAGGTAACATGCCCTTCTGACGGTTTTGAATTTGTTGGGTACTGATCAAATGCATATTCAAGATGTTTCAAATCGTCATTGGCAAAGCGCAAAGCTTCTTGTAGATGAACACCATCTTCAACTTCAATTGACTCCAAATAGGCAATTTCACGTAAACGTAACGAAGTCCGCACAGGATTAAAAAATAATTCATGATCTGCTGAACCCGATGAATTAGACTCCATAGGCAGGGTCACCGTTACACGATTCCCATATTTTAATAGTTCTGCAATAATTTCATATTCTCTTGCAGTAAAACTCTCAAATCCATCCAAGTAAATATCTGCCCCTTTTAAAAGAGGCGCATGTTGAATTTGCATTGATAATAGTGCCAAATGGCCTTCACTATCAACATAAGTAGTTCCAAGTTTTTCCTCGATTTTAGCCAACAGCAAAGAGAAATCACTTGCCTTATCTATTAAAGTACGCGGTGCATTGACTGCTTGTAATTGATGATGAAGATTATCCATCGCTTGAAAGTCTACTAGATAACGACTAAACTCTTTTAAAAGATCACCAATTTGCTCCGTAAAGCCCCGTTTACTTGCAGCTTGACGAAATAATTTAAATTCATCATGATGTTCTTCTAAAACACTTCGAACAAGCATCCGGTAACCGAAACCGTTAACTTCCTTTCGAGTAATGCCGCCAACCTCCTGAAGTATGCGCCATGCTAGACGTTTAAATGTTAAAATCTGCGCACGAATAATTCCATTTAAGCCGTAGTTAACTGAAAGACTATGTTCAACAGAAAAAGACATTTGGTCCGGTACAATGATAAATATAGGCGCCCCTATTGGACGACGTTTAAGTTCTTCAGCAATTTCTCTTTGGATAAATGTTGTTTTTCCAGTTCCAGATCTTCCAGTAATAAACCGTAATGACACGCATTTCCCCTCCTTTAAACGCAAAAAAACCTGCAATTCTTTCTCTCCATTGTACAGGAAAGGAGCTGCAGGTACTATTATAATCAGGTCTAACTCTTTTTCTTATTTTCTTCTGCTATCTTTCGAAAATCCGCATCTACTTTTTGCGTTAAACGATGTTCTAGTCTTTTTCCAACCAACCATAGTAAAAAAACAATGAACACCACGACTGCAGTTCGAATCGGTTGTGTAAGTAATGCTTTTAGATCGTATCCTATAAAACTAACAGTACAAATCATGACTAGTTTACCAGCCATTAATGTAAGAAAATAATGTGTTTTTTTAATTCCTGATAATCCCGCAACTAGGTTCACTAATGCAGAAGGCGTGAATGGAAAACATATAAACAAAAACAAAGGACCAAATCCATTGCGGTTCACCCACTGAATTAGCTTTTGAACTCTTTTTCCTTTTGTTATAAAACGAAAAACACGTGCGTTTCCATATTTTCGAATCAACAAAAATACGGCATATGAGCCTGCAGTCGTTCCTACCCAAGACAATATTATTCCGTATCCTAATCCAAAAGCACTTGCATTTGCAAAAACGAATACAAATAAAGGCAAGAAAGGTAGAAATGATTCGATAAACGGAAACAGAATTCCGATTAATGGTCCTAAGGCTCTATATTGATGAGATAACTCAATAATTTTATCAACATCTAACCACTCATTCACCCAAATCACCCTCGCTACGTCTCACGACTTATAATGACAAGTATACCCAATAAACTAATATTATCACCTATTCCATTAGTTTTACATGAAAGTATAGTATAATCAGACAAACAATAATGAAAGATGTGACAAAATGGAGAATAATACGTTTTTATCTGGCGTAAAAGCCGGCATGAGTATTGCAATTGGCTATTTTCCCGTTGCGCTGACTTTTGGGTTACTTGCAAAAACTGCTGGACTCTCAATGATGGAAGCGATGGCAATGAGTGTCTTTGTATATGCCGGTGCTTCACAATACATAGCACTGAGTCTCATCGCAGATGCAGTTAACCCCATGCTAATTGTCATGAATACATTTGTCGTGAACATTCGACATTTTCTCATGACCGCCTCATTAAATGAAAAGTTGGAATCTGAAAAACGTTGGATTAAAGCCATCTATTCATTCTGGATAACAGATGAGTCTTTTTCGATGTTAGCCACTAGTAAAAACAATAAAATTACGACAGCATTTACATTTGGCGTCACAATCATTGCCTACGCAAGTTGGGTGTTCTTTACAGCAGTCGGACATGTTGTCGGTGCAAACTTACCACTTTTCTTACAAGCTGCAATGTCGATCGCTCTTTTCGCCATGTTTGTTGGATTACTTGTCCCCTCAATGAAAGGTAATAGAAAAGTAGTCATGTTGGCGAGTATCGCTGCGATTATTCATTGTTTCTTTTACTTTACAGGACTTTTATCGACAGGTTGGGCAATTCTAGTTTCAACATTAGTTTCATCAATTTTAGTCGAAATTATTTATAAAAAGCGAAGAAAAACGCCTGATATGGTTTACACAAGGGAGGAATCGTAAAATGGGACCAACTTATTGGTGGATGCTTTTCGGCATGGCGCTAGTTACATATATTCCGAGAATGATTCCATTAACGTTTCTGGAGGGCAAAGAATTACCGCCTATCGTTTCAGGTGTCCTACGTAATATTCCCTATGCCGTGCTCGGCGCTTTGATTTTTCCAGGGATCTTATTTGTACAAGAAGGAAATATATTGTTTGGGATTATCGGCGCTGGGGCGGCGTTCTTAATCGCAATAATAGGCGGCGGTGTCATGTCTGTCGTCCTAGGAACAATAGGCATCCTTGCTGTTTATAGTTTATTTATGTAAAAACCAGACTGCTCCCTGCAGTCTGGTTTTTGGTTGCATAAATTTCTATTTTCAAAACGGTCAATCGATTTTTTCTTTCCCACACCAATACTCTAGACGCTAGGCGCAGATCCCGTCTGGACATACTTTTTGCTCCACTACTCTCTAATAAATAAAAAAGTATGAGATAAAATTATCCTCATACTTTTTCCGAAAGATTATTCAATATCTAAATGTTTACGCGCTCGCTTTACCATTCGGCTTGCATACCAAAAACCGATTGTTAGCGACAGTGCGTCTACAGTATATAATATCCAATTATGCGTATAACCCGCGTAAACAGAAGCCGCGATTAAACCAGCTGTTAATAAAAGCCCAACAACGTGGTGAAATGTAATACGTGTAAATAAAACAACAAGTAAACCAGGCATGAAAGCTGCGAGAATAAATTTTGTTAGAAAAGAATCCATTAAAAACAACAACCTTCCTTAACCCAAACAGTCCTTCTTACTGTATCACCAATATTCCAAGGCGATGATGATCATGACGATAAATAACCTGTTGCATCAGCCTTACCTCACCATCACGTCCAAGAACTTGTAACCGACAATGCGCAGCATTAATTTGAATCGCATCGTATAATTCACGTTCATTTTTCACTTCAAGACCGTTGACTGTCCGAATACACTCTCCCGGAAGTAACCCCATCTTATCGCTCGGTGAATTTGGTAACACACCTGCAATGACAACACCAGACGACCGCGGGGCCACTGCAAATGCTGCATTTCGCTCAAGAATCGAAACAACAATAGAAATCCCCATTCGCCCTATAACACCAGTTATTAAGGCGATGACACCTAATATTGGAACCCAAATCGCGCCAACGCCTAAAGCAAGTACAACAAGGCCTAATCCAATCACACGTCGGCCAATTTTCGGGAAAATGATTTCCGGATATGTCGATTTAATTACTTGAGAAAACCCAATAATTAGTGGAACAGGGATAAATGCAAATGCATTTTGTCCAAGTGTGAATTGTGGCCAATAAGGTAAATAAGCACTGATTAAGTCACCTGGAACGATAAATATTACCGGCAATAGCCAAAGGCGCTTTGCCTTAAAAACGGAAGCATGTAGACCTCTTTTTGTCTTTTTCAAAAATGGAGATGCATCCCTCTCTCCAAATCGACCAACCAGAAACCCTTCAGTAACGAGTAATAATCCTGCAATGATTGCAACTGTTATGACCATTTCTCCGTATAAATCAATATGCGATAAAGACCATCCTTGAAATGTGAATTCACTTGCATATCGTTGCATGAAATAAACTGTAAAATAGGCGACTGCAACAAAATAAATAGGCGACATTATTTTATAATAAAAAGAGATTAATCCAATAAACGCTGCAACACAGAACAAAGCAAGCCACTCAATTTCTACTATTAATCCTACACCGGAAATGAGAACTGACAAAATAATCGCATAAGGCCATGACTCAGATAATAGACGCTTTAAATCAGTAAGTCCAGGCATCAAACGGACTCTGAAGCTACGTCGCTCCCTTTTTACACGAAAATAGCCTAAGAACACAGCTGCAATTAGTGTGGCCACAAATAGCGGATTGAGAAAAAATAAAGATGCAGCTTTTAATACTTCTACGATCACATCTTGCATCATGAACCAACACCATCCTATTCCTTACAACACTATTTCTATCTATTGTAACAAATCAGTAGCCTAATAGGCGAATCCTTTTTAATTCTTTACAGAAATTTATGGATGAAAATTTTAAAAAGCTGCTAACGAATACAATCCGTCAACAGCTTGAGCGTCACATATATCATTTTTCGGCTAAAAGATGTAGTAAATAATCGAGTCCCATTTGCAATTGGTCGTCATTCTCACGATTTTCACGATACTTCTCAATCTCTTTTTGTAGTTCGGTAAAAAAGTAGCGATCCATTTTTCCGGATATGGGTACTTTAGAATCTTCTTGGAACCCTTTAACTGCCTCAGTTGTTTTATCATCGAAATAGCCGTCTTCTCTGCCTATATTATAGCCAAGTCCGGTGAGTAACTTTTGGCTGTAAGCAATATCTTCTGCATAATCACCTTCATTGTATTCTGCAGAGACGATTCGAATATGCTCATCAAACAACTCATTTGGTCTAATTTCAAGATCAGCTTCTATACCTTTTCCATGAATCCATTGCTCTTTCGGTGTTAACCATTTTGCAGTTGATAATTTCACTTTTCCGCCATTAGTCAAATCCTTTGTATCCTGAACTGTCCCTTTACCAAAACTTTCTGTACCAGCTATAGATGCCCTGCGCAAATCTTTTAATGCACCGGCCAACATTTCACTAGCAGAAGCACTCCCTTTATCTTGTAGTAAGACAATTGGTACTTTTTTCAACTGGCCATTAAATGTTAAATCTTCTTCGGGACCCGCGACGAGTGGTGTTAATGCACCATTCGCATCTTGTAAATATGCATAGACAGTATCCTCTTGAAGTAAACTGGACAAAATTGTCCCAACGCTGCGTAAATATCCGCCTGGATTACCTCTAACATCAATTACAAATGCCTCAGCACCATCAGCTAGCAGGTTTTCAGTTGCAATCGACCATTCCTTAGCCGTTTCGCTTCCGAACGTTGTAATCGATATGTAACCGACTTTTTGTTCTTTCACCTCAAACATATCGCCACTGACAGTAGTAATAGGGATTCTATCACGGATCACCGAAATTTCTAGATGCTTATTTAGTTCAGGTCTATAAATTGTCATTGTAACAGCTGTTCCTTTTTTACCGCGAATTTTATTCACGACATCTTCTAAACTACCTCCATCAATTGGTTCACCATCAATTCTTATGATTTCATCATAAGGTCGTAAACCAGCTTTTTCAGCAGGTGAAGATTTAATTGGCGCAACAATAATAAATTTTCCGTTAGATCGTGTAATTTCCGCACCAATTCCTATTCGTTCACCTGCAAGTGATTCTTCATGTGCAGCAGCTTCTTCCTCTGATAAATAAGTCGAATATGGATCACCGATAACTTCAGTCATCCCTCTAAGTGCTCCCTCTATCAGAAGTTCTCCTTCGACAGGGTAAACCCCTTCATCCTGAATAATATTAAAGGCTTCATCGATGACATCAAAAGTAGTGACCAGACGGGCTTCCTCTTTACCTTTATCGAAAATCAATACAATTGATGCTGCAATCACTACTAGTAGTATTAAAAATAAAAACCAGCTTCTTCGCAGTATGCTCCCTCCTCCGTTTACTATATGAACGGAAAATTGACATTACAACTACAGAAACTGGTTAAATTCATTTTAAGTTATCTACGAGCTCTTCCATCATCTTTTCATCCATGGGTCCGACAAATTTATGAGCAATTTCACCGTTAGTGCCCAATATATATGTCGTTGGAATCGTGAATACTTCATACATTTTCTCTACTTTCCCATCTTCGTCTAGTGGTATGGGAAAAGTTAATTCATATTCCTTGATAAATTCTTCAATCCCATCAAGCCCTCTTCTTTCAGTAGCTGTCATGTTCACAGCAACGATTTCAACATTTTCTAATTCTTTATTTTTCTTGTAATAATTTTCCATATGTGGCATTTCGGCTTTACAAGGACCGCACCAAGAAGCCCAGAAATTTAAAACAACTTTTTTCCCTTTTAAATCCTCCAGATTGATCGTGTCACCCGACATTGTTGAAAGCGTAAAATCTGGCGGTAAATTACCTTTATCAAGACCTACTTTTTTAACCGAACCATCCGCCATTTCACCGAATTCAGATTCATTATTTTCGGCATTTTTTTCTATCGTCGATTTTACAGTTAGTACAATCATTGATCCGATAACCAATATCGCAATAAGGTAACTGATTGTTTTTCTATTCAACTTTATCCCTCCAATTTATCAAAGAAAATTACAAACACGGTCACAATTATTGTTGTGAAAAATGAGTCATTCATATAACTCGAAGGTTGAAATAGTACAGTGAAAAAATGACTACTTGCATATAGTAAAACAAATTGATTGAAATCTTTTTCCATTTTAATCATAAAAACCCAGAAGAATAAAAGAATTAATGTAAACATGATAATTGTTACGTACTCAGCATTCTGTGGTCCCTCATTTAATAGCACCATCGCAAGTTGAAAAACTGACTGCACTGTTACATATCCTAAAAATAATGCTTGCTTCTCAAATTTATGCATACCATTCTTCTTTAATTCAATTATTATAGTTATCAAGCCGGCAATGATACCTAAATAAAATCCAATTTGGCCACCGTTAAAATAAATGATTGATAATGGCGATTTAATGACATTTGTAAAATCTGTTAAAATCACACTTAGTTTCCAAACGAGGATAAAATAAAACATCGAATCCAATAACACGCCTGAAATACGTTTTCCGAATCGGAATCGAATGATTACATATGTTAGCACAAAGGCGAGTAGGAGTGAGACCCACGAAGATGGAACTGTTGTATTCCCAATGATATAGAACTGGTTTACTTGCATGAAGTTGTATCTCCTTGATCAATAAATTCCTATTAAGCTTATCGAAAACTATATGACTATGCTAGAATTTTGCCCAAAAGAAAAACCCTCACAATAGAGGGTTTTTAATTTATTAAAATGATATATAGTTTCTTGGGTTGACAGCTGAATTTCCGTAACCTGACCATCCGCCAATATGGAATTCAAAATGAAGATGTGGTCCAGATGATCTTCCTGTATTCCCCATTCTACCAATCACTTGTCCTTTAGAAACAACTTGTCCAGAACTCACATTTGAACTATTGAGATGTGCATACAATGTTGTGTAAATTTTACCATTTACTGAGTGTTTAATCATCACAATGTTTCCGTAAGTTCCAATAACACCAGTACGTTGAACAACTCCGTGTCCTGCTGCTACTACAGGTGTTCCAATCGAATTTGCAACATCAATGCCGCGATGGTTTGACGATGCAAAACCGATATCACGATATCCGAATTCAGAAGATACATAACCTGCTGCTGGCCTTGTCCAATCTCCAGATGAAACAGGTGGTGGTGTAACTGCTGGTGGATTGGCCGTTGGTGGAGTTGGTGTTGGTGTTGTATTTCCTCCACTTTTCTTTGCAGATGCTTTACGAGCCGCTTCTTCGGCAGCTGCCGCTGCTGCTGCTTTTTTCTGTGCTTCTGCTTCAGCTTGCTTTCTAGCGATTTCGGCCTGACGTGCAAGCTCAGCAATTCGATCTTCTTCAGCAGCAATTTCTCTCTCAATTTCTGTACTGACTTCATGTGCTTCATGATAATCTTCTTCTAACTTCTTCTTTTCTTTATTCAATTTCTTTTGTTCTACTTCAAGTTCTTTCACAAGTTCAGCTTTTTCTTTTTTCTGAGCGTCTAATGATGCTTTTAAGTTAGACAGTTCTTCTCTTCTTTGTTCTTGTTCATTAAGTTTTTGTTCAACGAGTTTTTTCTCATCTTCTAGTTGTTGTTTATCTTCGCTTTGTTGTTTCATAATGTTACGATCCGCTTCCATTAAAGTATTAACCGCAGAGAAACGATCAATGAAATCTGAAAAGCTATTTGCCCCTAACAATACATCTAAATAGTTTACTTTACCGCCTGTTACCTGCAGTGCACGAAGTCGATCACGCAAAACTAGGTCACGCTCTTCAATTCTTTTTTCTAGTTCAGCAATTGAGTCTTGTAGCTTATTAATTTCTTCTGTAGTTTCAGCAATTTCTTCTTCAACACGTTCAATATCTGCATTCGTTTTATTTACTTTTTCTGTCAACTCATTGATTTGGCCTTGAATCGATTTAACTTTCGCTTCAACGCTGCTAATTTCAGAGTCTTTTACTTTAATATCTGAGTTAATCTCATTTTTTTTCTGATCCAAATTTTGTTTTTCTAACTTCATCTCGTTTAAAGAACTAGCTACAACTGTTGAACTCTCAATTATTGGTGATAAAAATAATAATGCAACTAAAAACGGTAGCATCCATTTCGACATTCTCAACTGGTAATTCCCCTTTCGAATCCACTATCTCTTTTTTACTATCAAACTCTCAAAAATTTACGAACTGACATAAAACTACCCCAAATACCAATAAAAACGCCTAATCCAAGAATTAATGCATTTAATTGATAGATAAAAGGTGTTACCTCAAGTAATTTAAATAATTCTCCTTCAATTCTCGGTTCGAGAATATCGTAAAGATTAAAATAGGCAACTGTTAGAAGTATCATCGGTAGGAGCGACCCTAAAATACCAAGCCATACGCCTTCTAATACCAATGGAATTCTTACAAAGTTATTTGTCGCACCAACAAGTTTCATAATCTCTATTTCATTTCTTCGCGCAGTAATGGTGATACGAATCGTGTTTGAGATTAAAAACATTGCTGTAAATAACAGCGCAACAATTAGACCGATTCCAACATTTCGGCCTGAATTAAGAAAGCCAAATAACTTTTCTACTTTTCCTTCACCGTAAATTACTTCATTCGTGTTTTCGTAGGAATCAATTACTTTTGCAATTTCAGCTGTTTGCTGTGGATCGACTGCCTTTAGATAAAATACATGTCTTAGTGGATTATCTTGTTTAAATAAACTAAGTTCATCCCCTAAATCTTTAATCACTTTGTTTAGTTCTTGTTCATTCGAGGAAAACGTTAAATCGTATATCCCGTCAGTACCTGCCATTTTCTCTTCTAATTCCGCAACAGCATTTTCGTCTGCTGTTAATTCAACCATTACTTTTATCTCAACATCTTTTTCAATGTTATCTGCAATTTTATTTAAATTCATCATGATGACGATAAAAACGCCAACTAGTAAGAGAGTTACTGTAACTGCGCTTACCGAAGCAAATGTCATCCAAGCGTTTCGTCCTAGGCTTTTAAAACTCCCACTAAAATGCCGGCTAAATGTTCTAAATTTCATAGCCGTATGCACCTCCGTGTTCATCACGAGCAATAAGCCCGCCTTCAATCGCAATCACTCTATGTTTCATTGTATTAACGATTTCCTTGTTATGCGTAGCCATTATAATAGTAGTTCCTCTTGCATTGATCCGTTCAAAAATATTCATTATTTCATATGAAGTTTCAGGGTCAAGGTTTCCTGTGGGTTCATCTGCAATAACTAGATGAGGAACATTCACAATCGACCTGGCAATTGCAACACGCTGTTGTTCGCCGCCTGATAATTCTGCCGGGAACATCCTTGCTTTATGTGATAATCCGACTAATTCAAGAACGTCGGTTACTTTTTTCCTGATCCGAGCAGGAGTTTCCTCGATTACTTCCAGGGCAAATGCAACATTTTCATACACATTAAGTTTTGGTAGTAACTTAAAGTCTTGAAAAACGACACCAATCCTTCTTCTTAAATAAGGTACTTTTCTTTTCTTTAAGTTTGCTAGATTAATACCGTCTATTATAATATCACCACTTGTTGGTGACTCTTCACAATACATCATTTTGATAAAAGTTGATTTACCAGCACCGCTGGGACCAACTACATAAACAAATTCACCACGGTTAATTTTTATATTGATGCCATTTGATGCGACGACACCATTAGAATACTTTTTATAGACATCTTTCATTACAATCATTCTAAAACCACCTGAATCTCTATTAATTAGATTTTCTTCAACAATAATAGTATAGCATGTATTTTCAGTTGAATTATTACAGTTATGTTTCATTTTATTGTAGTTTAATGTTGAACTTGGACCTTACTACCTAATTTTTTGTAACAAAAAACACCAAAGGAGTATTTCCTTGGTGTTTTTTGTTTATCTTATTTTTTTTCTGCAAGCCATTTTGCAACTGCATCGGCTTCTTCGCCTTGAATAATGTTTCCTGGCATTCCGCCTTGACCGTTAATAATAACATCATGGATTTCAGCCTCTGAAAGTTGTGAACCTACATTATTTAATGCAGGTGTACCTCCTGCGCCTTCAAGATTACCACCATGACATGTGATACATTTATTATTGACGATTTTCTCAGCATCTACGCTAGCTGTTTCGCCGCCTGTATTTGCACCATCATCTTTCGTCTCATCCCCGCCGCCACATGCGCCAAGAACAAGAATTGATGCAAATATTGCGCCTAAAAGTTTTTTCTTCATATTGTCGCCTCCTTTGGTGTTGTAGTTTGTTACAAAGGAATAAAAGTATGCATTCCTCTTATTCATTATACCAAAAGCAATGGCTTTTAATCTTTTTTCGGTCAATTCAAAATCGCCAAAAGACCAGTAAAAGCTAATGATGGCAATATTTCACATCATATATCACGTATTTGTGAACTAAGCTTTTTCGCTGCTTTCTTGCTCCTAGCTTATTTGTCTCACAAATCTTTCAAATCTTGCTATTCAGCCATCTGTATTCTATATATACAGTTTTCAATATCGTTAAACATTTTTAAGAAATTTGTGAACGTAAGTAAGCATTTATGAAAGGATCAAGATCGCCGTCCATAACAGCTCCTACATTCCCAGTTTCCGCATCTGTTCGGTGATCTTTTACCATCGAATAGGGATGGAAAACATATGACCGGATTTGACTTCCCCATCCAATCTCTTTTTGTTCACCACGAATTTCAAGTAGGCGTGCGCGTTCTTCTTCCACTTTAATTTGATACAGTTTAGATTTCAATAAGTTCATTGCACGTTCTCGGTTCTTGATTTGTGAACGTTCAGTTTGACAGGTCACAATTGCGCCTGTTGGTAGATGGGTGATTCGCACAGCTGAGTCAGTTACGTTAACGTGCTGCCCACCTGCGCCACTTGAGCGGTATGTGTCTATCTTTAAATCTTCAGTACGAATCTCAATATCAATATCACCGTCAAATTCTGGCATAACCTCACATGAAACAAACGAAGTATGTCGACGACCGGAAGAGTCAAATGGTGATATGCGTACAAGTCGATGTACACCTTTTTCCGCTTTCAGATAGCCGTATGCGTTATGGCCGTGTATTGAAAGTGTGACAGACTTAACCCCTGCTTCATCACCAGCTTGATAGTCTAACGTTTCAACTTTGAATTTATGCTGTTCTGCCCAACGCGTATACATGCGTAAGATCATTGAAGCCCAGTCTTGCGATTCTGTTCCACCCGCACCTGAATGCAGTTCTAAAACAGCATTGTGACGGTCAAACTCGCCACTTAGGAGCATTTGTAATTCGAATGATTCAAGTTTCTGTTGAAATACTTTTAACTCACTGCTTAATTCCTCTTGAAGCTCTTCATCGAATTCTTCTCGTAATAATTCAAGCGTCATTTCAAGGTTTTCTTGCACATCTGTCAGTTCTGTATACTCTTCGACAACATCTTTTAAAGCATTGGATTCAGTAATGACTTTTTGAGCGGATTCTTGATTATCCCAAAATCCTGGCTCCGCCATTCTTTCATCTAGTTCTTGTATTCGAGCCTCTTTGTTTTCTAAGTCAAAGAGACCCCCTAAAGTCGACTAATTTCTTAGCTGTAGTGTCAAGCTCATTACGCACATCTGATAATTCCATCATAAAATATTCCTCCTGAAATAGGTTGCCAGTCGCTTAGTTACGACCATGGCACTGCTTAAATTTCTTACCACTGCCGCATGGGCATGGTTCGTTACGTCCAACACTTACTGTACGACGTACCGGTTTTTTCTTCACAGGTTCACCTTCGTCATCCGGTTTCACTGCGTGGCCTTTTACAACCTCTTCACGCTCTAAATTATTGCGAATTTCTGCTTTCATTGCAAATCTTGCGGCATCGCCTTCAATTGCTAAAACCATATCCTCAAACATCGCAAATCCTTCACTTTGATACTCGCGAAGTGGATCTGACTGACCATATGCTCTCAGGTGAATGCCGTGTCGTAATTGTTCCATTGCGTCAATATGATCCATCCACTTCGTATCGATTGCTCGAAGTAAAATGACCTTTTCAAATTCCCGCATGCGTTCTTCTGACATTTCTTCTTCTTTTTCATCGTAGCGTGCAAAGACAGCCTCTCGAATAAACGTTTTTAGTTCTTCAGCCGTCTTCCCTTCTAAATCAGTTTTCTTTAACTGACCTTCTGGAAGTAAATTTGCACCTATGAAGTCTTCAAAACCTTTCAAATTCCAATCTGCTGGATCTTCCCCAGTTGTATAAACATCAACTGAACGATCAATCACATCAGTTAACATCGTTTCAACGATGCCACGAATATTATCTGTTTCAAGAACTTCATTACGTTCTTTATAAATAATTTCACGTTGTTGACGAAGAACATCGTCATATTGAAGGAGACGTTTTCGCGCATCAAAGTTGTTCCCTTCAACACGTCTTTGTGCCGACTCCACAGAACGTGATACCATTTTCGACTGTATTGGTGTTGTATCATCCATACCAAGTCTTGCCATCATCGATTTCATTTGTTCTGAGCCAAAACGGCGCATTAACTCATCTTCCAGTGACAAGTAAAATTGAGTTACCCCTGGATCACCTTGACGACCAGAACGACCACGTAACTGATTGTCGATTCTTCGTGATTCATGTCTTTCAGTCCCGAGAACCGCTAATCCGCCAACTTCAATGACACCTTCACCTAATTTAATATCCGTTCCACGACCGGCCATATTCGTAGCAATCGTGACCGATCCTTTATGACCAGCCTCTTGAATAATTTCTGCTTCACGACCATGGTTCTTCGCATTTAAAACATTATGTTTTACGCCGAGTTTCTTTAAGTAATTCGAAATAATTTCAGAAGTCTCAATTGCGACAGTTCCCACCAGAACAGGTTGACCTTTTTCATGGCGTTCTTTAATTTCTTCTGCAACTGCTTTAAATTTACCATCCATTGATGAATAAATTAAATCTGCGCGGTCATCTCGAGTAATTGGACGATTTGTTGGAATTTCAATAACATTCATATTGTAAATATTACGGAATTCCTCTTCTTCTGTTTTAGCTGTTCCCGTCATTCCGGAAAGCTTATCATACATTCTAAAGAAGTTTTGGAACGTAATTGTTGCGAGTGTCATGGATTCGTTTTGAACTTCTAATCCTTCTTTTGCTTCAATGGCTTGGTGTAGCCCATCACTATAGCGACGACCTTTCATTAGACGCCCTGTAAAGGAGTCTACGATCACGACGCTGCCTTCTTCAACAACATAGTCAATATCTACATGCATACTAATATGTGCTTTAAGTGCTTGGTTTATCCCATGAAGAAGTGTCACATTTTCTAAATCAAATAGATTACTTATACTGAAAGCCGCTTCAGCTTTTTCGACGCCTTTTTCAGTTAACACGACACCTTTTGTTGATTCATCGAAAGAATAGTCTTCATCCACTTTCATCGTAGACACAAACATGTTCGCCAATCTGTATAAATCAGCAGCTTTTGCAGCTTGACCGGAAATGATTAGTGGTGTTCGTGCTTCATCGATTAAGATGGAGTCAACTTCATCTATAACACCGAAGTTGAGTGGACGCTGTACTCTCTGATTAGTATAAAGCACCATATTGTCACGTAAATAATCAAATCCAAGTTCATTATTCGTACTATATGTTACATCTGCTTCGTAAGCTTCTCGCTTTTCTTCCTTTGACATACTATTTAAGTTTAAGCCAACTGATAACCCAAGAAACTCGTATAGTTCACCCATTTCCTCAGCATCACGACTGGCCAAGTACTCGTTTACTGTAACAACATGTACGCCCTTACCCTCAAGTGCATTCAAATATACGGCAAGTGTTGAAGTTAATGTTTTCCCTTCACCAGTTTTCATTTCTGCAATATTACCTTCATGTAGAGCAGCAGCACCGATCAATTGCACACGGAATGGATACATCCCAAGAACACGACGTGATGCTTCGCGGACAACAGCAAATGCCTCTACCTGTAAATCATCGAGGGATTCACCATTGGCGACGCGCTCTTTAAACACTTCAGTTTTTCCTGTTAACGCTTCATCTGATAACTGTTCCATGTCTGTAGCCAAAGCTTCAACCTGATCAGCAATCTTTTCAAGCTTTTTTAAATCCCTTTTATTCGAATCAAATATTTTACTTAATACACTTAGCAATTAGGTCACATCCTCATTTAGTTCACGCTTCATTTTAACATTGCAAAATGCCCTGTGCAAATGTCCTAACAAGTTATTTTGTATATATATAATTTGAGTATACGCAGTTTATCATAGAAAACCCTCCAAGTGCACTCACACTTGGAGGATTGTAGGGTACTTTTTAGTTTGTTTCGATTAAACCGTACTTTCCATCTTTTCTTTTATAGACAATACTTGTTTCATCTGAATCGGCATCTGTGAAGATAAAGAAACTATGTCCCAGCATATTCATTTGCAGAATAGCCTCTTCTTCATCCATCGGTTTCAAGTCGAAACGTTTTGTCCGAACTACAGAAAACTCATCGTCATCTTCAAGATCTTGTGGAGTTTCATTCGCTTTGCTTTTATTAACTGAGGCGAAGAAAGCTGCAACGCCTTCTCTTTCTCGAAATTTACGATTCACTCTCGTTTTATATTTTCGAATTTGACGTTCAAGCTTATCGACGATTAAATCGATTGCTGCATACAAATCATCATGTCTTTCCTCAGCTCGAAGTGTTAAATTCTTCATTGGAATAGTTATTTCTACTTTCGTTTGTTTGTCATTGTACACTTTGAGATTCACGTTTGCAGGCGCGTTCGCACCATTTGTAAAATACCTTTCGAGCTTTGTTACTTTGTTTTCTACATGATCGCGAATCGCTGGAGTCACCTCTATATTCTCGCCGCGGATGTTAAAGTTTAGCATATGAACTCCTCCTTTAATTAAACACTACTGTATACTTCTATACGTTCCCTCAATAGTCCTTTTAAAACCCTTAAAAAAATAAATATTTTTGGTGGATTATGTCGAAACAATGACAGTCAAGGTTTCTCAGAATACTTAATGGAGAAATATTTAAACTTTGTAATTCGGGAGTATTCGTTACCAACTGCCGATTGTTATTCACGCCTTCTCCATCCCTCCAATCTGCAGCGATGGTTCTCGCTTTTTTCTATCCTCATAAAATTCATGTAAGCAATAGGCCTTTGACGTGCTTTACATCGTATTCCTGTTCAATGGTGATTAGTAGTCTATTAATTAGACAATATACTTATTCATCTGTTTACATCAAGTCTCTTTTATAAGCATATATGTCCCTTAACTTAAAACTACCACATTTCTGACTGTTTGAATAGTTAGACGCCTATCTTTAAAAAAATTAATCGTTTAATCGAGCATGGATTAGTGCGACACCTTCCACATCTTTAGCACCTGCTTGCATAAGAACATGCGCTGCATGGCGAAGGGTAGTACCCGTCGTATAAATATCATCCACAAGCGTATAGGATTCATTTTTAATCACTGCATTCGGTTGAAGTTTGAATAAGGGTGCGAGTGCTAGCCGTTCTATTCTAGATTTCTCTCCCATCGTTTCGTCATCTTTTTTCTCAAGTACATTACTATACGTAATTTGCACACAATTTAGTAATTCTACAACATGTGAAAACGTGCGGACCAATTTTCTATTAGGGTGCATAGGAATTGGTATGATATTCGGTTTAGATTTTAAAGCATTTTGCAAATCATGACTAAACACTTTTGCTAAAGCTACGTCCTGTAAAAATTTAAACTGATGCAAGCACTCTCTCATTGCTTCATTATATTCATATAGTGCGGTCACTTTTTTTAGCGTTATGTCTTCTATCTTTTTGGTAGATTTTTTAAAAGTTAATCTACATTCCGTGCAAATGGGAGATTGTGTTTCCAAAGTCAATAGTGATTTCCACGAGGGTCCCATTGATAATAACCTTTCACAAATCAGACATTCACTCATTTATTAACACCTGCTTTATTCAAACGATGAATTTCTCGTCTTGCATCATCCATCGCATGTGAAATTCCATGGTGAAATAGAACGAAATCTCCCGTTGGATAAGTTGAGGATCTACCCACTCGGCCGCCTATTTGCACAAGCGCTCCAGAATTAAAAATCGTCTGTTCTGCACCAACAACAGCAACTTGTACATTTGGAATTGTAATGCCACGTTCGAGGATTGTCGTTGTCAATAATCCTGGCACCTTATTGTCTCTCAGGTTTTGCACATACTCTTTTCTATTTTCATGGGATGCATGAACAGCTTGGATTCTATCATCTAACATTTGAATTAGCGGTAATGCCTCTTCCATCAATTTAATATTGTGGAAGAATATCAGAAACCGTTCTTTTTCTACTAAACGATTTCTTGTCCATTTTACCAATTTTGACGGTAGCTTTTTCTTTCTAATCTTCTCTGCGTAACTCCATAAGGCATCATAGCGTGGTACGGGAAGTGAATAGCCATGATACCGTCGATTGATTGTTGAAACAGCGCCATTTTTCTTCATGTCTAGCACCAGTTTTTTGGATGGAGTAGCAGTTACTGAGTGAATTGGTGTATTGGGCTTAGCAGCCTTCATAACAGCTTTACGAAGCGTAGCCTCCGCTGTATAAGGAAAAGCATCTGCTTCATCTACGAAAATAACATCAAACGCTTGATGGAATCGATATAGTTGGTGTGTTGTTGCTAAAATTAATTGGCAAAGGTCGTTCGTGATCGTTGCGCCTCCGTATAATGCCGCGATTTTTGTAGTTGGAAATGCCTCGCGAAGACGTGGTTCGAGTTCTAAGACAACATCTACTCTAGGTGCAGCAATACACACACGCTTACCTTCTTGTAAAAGTTTGTAAATCGGTTCGAAGAGGATTTCAGTTTTCCCCGCACCACAAGCGACTAGGAATAACGACAGAAACATTATTAATATAAAAAAGAGAGCCTAATCGCTCTCTTTTAAATTTGAAACTTATTAAGATACTCACTCATTATTTCTTCAGTACGATCTTTTAATTGACCACTTGAAAACTTCTTGCGTTCCTCAAATCTAATTCCAGAATATATATATTCAGTAAACTCTTTATCGCTTCTATACTTTATTAGTTTCATATTATTTCGCATTAAATAGATGTTCGACTTTTTCAATTCGGATCGTGCATGTTTAATGGCCTGGTCAATCATCTTAGAATATGGTCGCTTAAATTTAAGTTGTGTCTCTTCTATAGTAAGTAAATCTTTTTCAAGGATTATGATTAACATCGGCAAATAAATGGCATTCGTGAAATGTGGTAAAGCTTCTTCTGGAATCAACTAGATCACCTTTTTTTAATCTTAATTCTTCGTTTTATTGACATTGTCGCAAAGGAGTCCCTATCGCACGTTGTGCAATATGTATTTGCCGTTACGTACCCTTTATGACTGTGTTTATTAATCGGTGTGAGCATACTTTTGAAAATTAGATTTTCCTTGCATTCAGCACAGATGGTTTCTTCAACACTTTTTTTAATACTTTCTTCTTCAGCTATTAATTCCAACATTGTTATCCCCCCTATCTGAAATGATTATTCGACATTAATTTTAGTTATCCTTTATTTTTGAAATAAATATATTTACCACTCCAACCAATTATCAAGTTTACTATTATTCTTACGATATATTTGAGCACTGGTATCCATAGCTGCAGAATATAAGACTGCAAATAGATTACGAACCTTGCCACGTTTGTAAGCATTGATTACAGACAGCACCGCATCAGTAAACAGTCTTTCATGCGCTTCGAACACGATTGACTTATCTATCTTCGCTTTACCTCTCAATAGCGTCCCGTACGCTTCATACAGGTCGTCCAAGTTTAGATATGGAGATAGCAAGTCATAAAGATACGTCGGCATCTTATCACGTAAACCACGCTTAATATCTGCAGTCACTGTTGGTAAATCCTTGACCACTTCTGTTTTATCCACAAAATCTATGTTTCTAGTATCGTTAGTATTAATAAAAGATTTTTGAGTATTAATAAGAGCTTCTTTGTCGGGACATGCTGTCGGGACATTGTTGTTTTCAATAGGTTTAACAGGAACGAATACAATAGCATCTGCCGCACGTCTTTTGTCTCCATTGTGTCGTTTTAATGCGTATTGCTTAATGATGCCTAAATCTTCAAGATGCTTACATGCACGTGTAACAGTCTTTCTGCTGATACCTAACTCATCGGCAATTTTATTTTTACTACGATATGAAACACCAGGATACTTACACGAATAACGGTGCAACACGTCCAGCACTTCCTTTGTGGATGGAGTAAGTTGATCCGCGTAAAGTTCGCGTACTTGTATCGTATTTTTGTTAAGTTCGTCTACTGAGTCGAATTGTTGTAATTTCATGTATGTTGATTCTGTATTTAGTAGTGTGGACATGTTGTCACCTCGCTTTCTAATCAAGAATATTTATTGTGGACGAATAATCACATAGTCACGATCATCCAATTCAACTTCATCAACGTCGTTCACATATTCACCATCATCTAGTTTGACTACTGCAAATCGTGGCATTTTCTTCAATTCTTCAATTAATTCGTAGACCTTCATTTCTTTTCACCTCACTTTCGTTTGCAAATATAATTATTTAATCTTTATCAATTCTTTGACGTCCTGTATTTCATATGGCCTTCCTGTAACGGGAACGATTAAAAAGTTGTTATTTTTTCCTTTGTAATAAGTTTGTATTTTCACGTCTTTTGTTTCACCGTTTAAAAAGAAAAATCTTACATCCATTTCTCTCACCTCGCTTTCATTCCTGGTTGATTATTTAAAGTGCTGAATGCCGTTTTATAAAATTGTTCAATTTCGTTAAATATCCTTTTGTTTCACGTCTTGTCATTCCAAACAAGTCTTCTTCATTTCCTCCATCAAGAATAATTTCAAATGAAACTATTTCATCTTTCACATTTTCCATTAAATCTTCCTTAGTTTTTACGCCATCAAAATAAACTCCCATGAAGCCTTTCGATGACTTGCATTTTGTTTCTAACTCTTTAAATAATTTTTCTAATGTCATTTCAATTCCACCTTCTTCCACATATACGCTTATACACATATTCGCTTATCTGTATACATTATAATATACGAGTATACGTATAGTCAAGTATTATTTATATTATATTGCGTATAAGCGTATAATCTGATATATTTTTAATAAGGAATTAATATGAGAGTGGGTGATTTGAAGTGAGGATAAAATTAAAAGAAATAATGGAAGTGCGAGGAATTACTCAATTGAAGTTGTCTGAAATGACGGGAATACGACAAGCAGCAATAAGTGAGATTGTCAATAATCGAAGAGACACAATTAATAAATCACACCTAGAAACAATTTGTAAGGCGTTAGAAATCACTGACTTCAATGAAATACTGGAATGGAATTAAAAATAGGCAAATAAAAAAAGGCAACTGCTCATTAAGAGTAGTCGCCTTTTACTTTTTTCTGCAAGTTAAAGCTTGCCCACTTAAAACAAAAAGCATGCCAAGCGGTGAAATTTTCGACATTTGAGTTACAAAAACGTTTGCAGTTTCCGGATTTCTGAATTTATAAACCCGTAATTTCTTTTCCACTCTAAAACCGACGCCTTCTTTATGTACCAAATATATATGTATTTTCGGACGCTTACCTTTTTCTATATTTCTACCCATAAACAAAATGCCTGAATCTGGTTTAGTCGTGCTCATTACTATGGTTAATATTTTCATTTGGTCAGATATCATCTCTTGAACTAATTTTCCATTACCAGTTATCACCATTACACTTCCTTTCAAACTAATAACTTCGTGATTTTATTATATAACACAAAAAAGGCGACCGCTCAAATTAATGAGTAGTCGCTTTTTACGAATGATCTCTGTTGCTAATTTAGGGAATATCTACATATTAATATATTTTTCACGCTAATGCAATACATTTTATTTTTAACATTACTTAATTATCGCTCCGGTACTAGGTGCAGCATAAATATTAACCGTTCCTAATTGAGATGTCTTAATCGTATAAACATTTTTCTGTGGATTGCCGATGATCGTATATGTGAGCCCACCAAACTTTTTAGGATTCAATCTAGTTTTTAAAGCGTTGGCCGCCACTGGTGTTTTATTTGTTGGATAAACACGCCATGCTGATGCAGTCTTTGGTAAATGGAGCGTCTTGCCTTTTGGTACAATCGGCTTTAATGCTTTTATTTTCTCAACGATTAATGTTTGTGTTGCCGGTCCCGCCAGTCCATCAATTGTTAATTTATGTTTACGCTGAAACGATTTAACGGCCGCATCCGATGCCGGGCCAAACTCATTATCAATCTTTAAATTTGCGCCAAGCCGATTTAATTTAGATTGCAAAGTTCCAACTCGCGGGCCATAGTCGCCAATTTGTGGAGCTGTCACATCACCTTTAATCCACATAAGAGGGTTAACTGCATTGGTATACTTGTTATTCCATCTCCCGTTGTGGACTTCAAAATGTAAATGTTGCCCTGTGGAACCGCCAGTAGTACCCATTGCTCCGATTGCCAAGCCCGCCTTTACCGTTTGGCCATTTCTCACAGCAATTGATTTAAGATGAGCATATACAGTTTCGTACGTTTTCCCGTTGATATTGTGGACAATCATAATTAAATTGCCATAAGTCCCGAATGTACCATCTTTTTGAACTCGTGATACAGTGCCATCTGCAACTGCGTAAATAGGCACTGTCCCGGATTTAGCGATATCGATACCCCAATGCATTGTAGATGGTTTACCGGTGATTGGGTGAGTTCTCATTCCAAATGGTGAAGTAATACGTCCTTCTGCTGGATTAATAAACATTTTTCTATCATCCTTTTCTATTCTTATTTTTGGTATTAAAAAAGAGCAACGATTTACTCGTCACTCTTCGACTTGCTGTTCAACGTTTCAACCGCTCGTTTCAATATGTCCGGCACTGGCAAACTCGTCTTACCCACAGTCTCGATAATGGACAGCAATTCATTTGCCAAATAAAAGAAGATGACCGCATCCCGAATCAGATGGCCATCTCCCAATACTGTATCTAACGCATGCGCAACTGTTACCAGTAGCAATATCATTACTTTTTTAGCAATGCCTTTGAAACCGATTTTGCTATTTAGCACCCCGTTATAACCTGCAACCAAAACACCCATGACATAATCAGCAATAATAAAGATAACTAAAACTTGTAGCAACACTGGCCACCCCCCGAATAAAAATGAGGTAGCCGCGCCACCTATTCCGATTAAAATTTTAAGCATGTTTTCCATTTGATTACCTCCTAATTTTTAATAAAACAAAAAGAACGCTTATTCAGCGCTCTCAACTTCCGATAGTAATTCCACCGCTTTAGCTCTCACAACACTCTGTAACGCTGCCTCTCCCTCATTACCTGTGTATTCGTCCACACTCAATTGCAACTGCATATTCAAGCTGTTTAAACGGTTCTCGCTGACAGCAGAAAAGTAAACTTGCACGAAATTTAACTCACCACCTTCACGGTTCATGACGACTCTTTCAATCATTATTTTCATTTTCTTCATTCCCTTCTAATTCGTCGATACGTTTTTCTAATCCACTGGCATATTCAATAACCGCTTGTTTTTCCTCTTGTTCATTCGCAAGCAACATTTCCAAACTAGCAATTCTTCTCGCCAATCGTGCCTGTACTTTTTGACCGTCATACGTTATTTGCGCTTTCATATTAAGTACCCCCAATGATTAACACGCTTACCACTACAGGAATAGTTGATGTAGTCGTTTTTGTGGCGATAACTCGTAAACTAACAGTTGATAATGAACCGTTTAAAAACTTATAATCAATCACGTTTGCAGTGAATTCTGCAGCACTACTATTTGCAAAAACACCCGCCACTATATTCATATCGGTAAATCCCGATACCGATAGCGCCATATCGTTAAACGGTACGGCATCGCCCTGTTGAGATATAGGCAAAGTCATTCTAAATGTTTCTGTGTATATTTTTCCGTGCGTTCGGACGCCCTCTTTTAAATTGTCGTTAGACGTGTATCCTGTGGAGTTACGCACTTCGCCCATATAAAACGAAGGCAAATATCTGTTAGGGCTTAACGTGTGTTTAATCGAGCCATTCTCCACAAATCGCAAGCTGCCGTTTACCATTTCGATGCGGTTAGTCGTCCCTGCGATAACACTCCCCGCAAATGTCCCTGTTGCCCCTTGTAAGGTTCCCGATATTATGGCGTTTTCAATTGTCGCATCAATGATCGTGGCATCGTTAATCTGTATACTTTCAAATATCGCACTGGAACCCGTAAATGTACCAGTGATGATTGCGTTTTCAGCGATGATGTTATTTGTCACGAGCGTCCCTTGCAGTACGGTTATTCCGTCCTTTGTACCCGTAACCGCATCTATCAACTCTTGAGCATCTTCAATTCTTTGCCCAGCATCGATTAAGTCGCCCTTCGTTTTTTCTATTGCTGTTTCTGCGGATTCTAAATCTATTATCAGCTGTTTAATATCACCTTCGAATTCTGATATACTTTGATTAACGGGCATCAAAGCATCGTCAATTTTAATTTTTGCGCCTAAAGGTGTTTCCGCTCCGATTTCAAATGCTTCAGTTGCGCTTGATTTTCTCCATCTAAAACCATCCCAAAACATCATAATGTTAGGACTTTTCGAACCGTCAATATACTTTTGCATCGGCTTGGGATTTGGTGGCGGTATCGTTAATATCGGAATCTTAGGCTCTGCAAATCCATCTGTATAAAGACGATTGCGTCGTTCTGCTTCGATGATACGCCGTTTAATCTCATCATCCATTTTATTGCGCGCTGCCTTCGCTTCGTCTTCTGTGTACTCTACATAGTCGCCTAACTCTACATACTTTTTCGAGTCATCCACAATATCGCGTCCCTGCCTGTGGATACGTGCTTCAAGATATAAAGGTGGATTAAAATACAATTCTTTAATTCGGATTGTATCTCCAAATCGAATTTTTTTATTTTCCAAGCCTGGCACGTTTTCCAAATCTGCAATATATGCTTCGTAACTCATAACCGCATTTTTAATCTTGTTAAGCTGAGCACGTACCAACTGTGTTAATCGCTCTTCTGTCATGTCCTCATCTTCGGTTGTTGGCTCATAAGTAGCGACGTTATTCTCACCATACTTGCCCCACAAAGACTTTGCTTCCATGTCCTCCACAAACACCTCTAAGCGAGTGCCGTCTTCACGTCTTGGTCCTAGTCCGATTAAGGCTGTGATAATGTCGCCAGTTTGTTCTCGTCTGTGGATACTGATTAAATCTTTTTTAAATTCGATTACACGACCACGCCATTGTCCGATTCGCGGTATTAAATCCACATATCGACCAGTAACCCTACTACCATCCGTTTCAATACGAAAATTTAACTCTAATTCAAACTCTCGGGCGATGCGTTTTAAGTAAACTAGTGGATTTGTATACTCTTCAAATTCGATTGATCGTACACCGCTAAAGTTAATTTCTCCCGCTTGCCATCCAGTCCCTGATAGTGACAAATTAGTATGTTGCTCAACGGTTAATGCTGCTGTTTTACCAGGGTTAATTACTTTGGACGTCGTCAAGTCAAGATAAGTCGCATAAGTAAAAACTTCAATGCGAAATGGTTTTTCATCGCGTATTTTAATCGCATCGACTATTCGCAATTCGATATAACCGTTGTCTTCATCGGGAATTATTACGTTGTTCGCTTTACCTAAATGCTCCGAATAGAGTTTATCTCCATGCGTAATAAAATCGAATGTCTCCAAGTTATCCGTTAACGATTTATCATGCTCATTCCAAATGATATCTTTTGCTGATATCCGACCAAGCACGTTGCCTGTTTTGCCGTCTGTAATGTGGATGGATGCTTTGCGTTTTCTCATTGATTCACCGCCTTTTTTGTAAAATAAAAAGAACGCCCGATTTGGACGTTCCTTGGTTAACTATTTAACTTTTCCTTACTCAACAGTTTGTTCCTAAGGCGACTTATCCCGTTATGATATCAATGAATACGTTATATTATTTAACGTCAAAAACTCATTGTCTGGAAGTGCACCAATAATATAAATACCGCCATCTGGTCGTATCTCTATTATTCCCGTACCTGTCTTTGTAACCGCCGGAATTATTATTCTCTTTTTGGGAGCTAAACTTAAAGGCACTGTTGCAATTTTTGTGCCTACGGCTGTTAATCCTAATTTTATTGCGCCTTGTAATTCCACGCTCGAACTAACCCTATAAGCCGATACGGGATAATAAATCGATGTATCAAAATTTACCCAGTCCGCAAGCAAAGTAACTGGTTGATTTACATAATCCCATACGCCATAAGAAAACGTCCTGTGCATTGTACCGATATCACTAGTTATAGCATCACCATTTTGACCCACCAATTTAGTAATATCACTACGACAACCGGGGGCATTTGCTGACACGTTCGACGTTAAATTAAATGGGAGTATTTCTGTATTTACACCTTTTAAATTAGTTCCGTAAATTTTCGTTAAATAAGGATTGTTACCGGATTTCCGTATTACGTAACCTAAATTATTACCGATATTTGTAGATGTTTTACAGTTACTAGCAAAGATATTTTTAACGTCTGCCGTCCCACTTATAATATTAACTACCCCCGAATTTACAGTCGGATGGTTATTATGGTGCATTATATCGTCGAGTATCAAATTCCCGATAACCGCTTCACCGTCTATCGATATAAGGTCGCCAAACTGAGTAGGCGCACTATCATTTTTGATACCCTTAATAGACAACGTATCGTATATACCATCCTTAACGAGGACTACTGGATAGTTTAGACTGTCCACATCGTTATATCTTTCCATATCACTAAATTTAATTCCGTTAAAAATACCTTTTCCTAATGTCGGCCAATAATTTAATATACGCACAAGGTAATACTGTGCATATCCTTTTATGTTGTTAACGGTCACGTTGGTTATCGGTAAATCATTGTTCGAATATATTCCCACAGCAATATGTGAAGATATTTCTCCTTTATCTAAAAATATATTCTCAATGACAACATCTTTGATTTCTGTGTCGGGCATACCTGTACTATATCCTTGCAAAGTACCGCCCGATGTTGACATAGCCACCATGTCATCGGATACATATCCGGACAAGTCCCTTATAGTGCCTTTCGAAGATGTTCCCGTCACACCATCGCCATTTTGACTCGCTAACGGTCTTTGATTAAACTTTAGACGTTCAAATTGAAAGTTTACACATGAAAAATGCGCAATCGCCCAAGCATTTGTTTTGTCAATATACCCGTCCAACACTTTTAAGTTATCCACCTTATAAAAGAACATCCCAAATCCGAAGTAGCCTGTAATTGCACCACCTGTGTAATTACGTATTTGATTATCTCCATTGCCGTACATTTCAAAGTGTTGAACTGTGATGTTTTTGTTGCCGTTTACCATATCGTCATTCATAAATACGTAGCAATTTGCACCATCTTTTAAATTGACTTTTGAGTCTTTCGTAAAATTAATTGTCGTATTATCTTTTAGACGAATTGGGGAACTAACGATGAAATCCCCGTTCAATAAAAAATTTCCGCCATTTGCAATAGTGTCGTTTATGATAGAGGTGTCATCTGTTGACGCGATATTTTTATTAATTACCGTCGCAATTTCCGCCAACTGTTTACTAACTCTTGTTAATTCTGGTGCATATTCCGCTTCTTTTTCGTCCAATCTTCGTTCGATTTCGGTATTTAAAACACCTTCATTAAAACTTCCATCAAGTATCTGTTCAGCTATTTCTTTAGCATCTGCTGCTTCATCTATCAAACTAGCAAAATCTGCACCCGTAGGTTTTTTGCCAGTTGAAAATCTATTCTTTAATATCTCTTTTTTAGACATTGAAAAACCTCCTTATGAATATTTATCACGATGTTTAACGCTTGTGTCGAATGTATTTGGCGGATGTACAATGATTTGATTCAATCCTTTTTTTAACGTAAAAAAGTCAGCGCCGAAATCCGTAGGCACTGGCGATCCGTTTATATACGCTAAATCATCTTTGTGGTCAAATGTGATAACGTCACCCGTGTGTGCGATATACGGGATGCCCTCTGGTTCGTGATTGATTCTATCCATAGAGACGGTTCTTATTCCCATGTTTTGCGTTGTATACTCACCAAATTGAGCAACGTGAACGACTACTTGTGCAACGTTTGCAGAATGCCTTTCTCCCATATCAATCGGTTTTCCGATGCGTTGGGAATAATGAATGCCGTTTGGCGTAATATGAGAAACATATGAACTCCACACGTTGTTCTCACGTTCAATCCGCATAATTCCTTTAAAATTATCCCAAAACAATAGGCTCCAATCAAACGGTTTATAAAAGAAATGGTTATCTTCATTGTTACCAATACGTGCTTCATGTATAGAGTCTGACTGCCACACTTGCGTATCTTTAAATGCTAGTTTCGCAATTTGATTGCCGTTAACATCTAGTAGATATACTTCCACACGTCCAACCATTTCGGCGTTTAGATTCCCGAAATCAATTTCGGTTTCAAGCCGAAAGTCTTTCAATGGTGTAAATGACCTCTTAATTGCGGGACCATGCCAACCCGTTCCCGTTCCGTAGTTTGACGCCTGGAATCGCCCATTTTGTGTCGTCATTTGCCCCGTGACCGCTCCATCAACCTCGCCTGTGCTTGCATTATTCCAACCTGTCATGTTTGCACCCGTAGCACTTAGAATGCGTTCATACTTCTCATATGGCGTTCCACCGTCAACGTCATAAGGTCGTCCAATCATCATGTATTCGTCATAGTTATTCGTTAACATTGCAAAAGTTGTCGGTTCTTTAACTGTTAATTCGAATATCGGTTCGGTTTCAGCCGTTCCATTATTGTTTATTACTGCGTGGTCAAGTGGATGGAATGACTTAGGAATTTCGGGACCATAAGAGTAGGGATCCGCACACAAAAATGTAACCGTCCCACTATATTGATTATTAAACTTCCTAAAGTCACCAATCGTTCCTTCGATTTCAGCATAATAAGTTCTGCCTATTTCATCATCAAATTCCAATATGGATGCTGTATCTGTTTTCAACCATTCAGCTAATTCGTCCTGTAATTCTAATGCGTGTGCATCATCCCTAGCGATAAATCCAATCGGCTGAGTGATGTATAAGGGTTCGATTTCCTTTGAACCCACATAAGCACCATCCATACCAGGTACGAATACTAGATTGTTTTTGACGGGAGAAAAAGGCGACTTTTGCCGCCCTTCCAATAAATATAGCCATGGTTTCTTTATGCCATTAAAGGTTAGTGACTTGCGCAAATTTCTCCCTCACTTTCTTCTCGTTATTTTGAAATTCTGTAACATGGCGATACGTATGCCTACTAAACTCTCGACCATCAACTTGATTAATAACAGTCGTATAAATCACCGCTTCGCCTGTTAATTGTTGCGGTTGATTATTCATGCTGTCCACAATTCTATTAGCTTCGCCCGATGGACTAACACCGCTCGCATATTGTGGAAGACGATTCATCGACCTAAGAATATCTTTTGTTTCATCATGCGTGAATACTTGTGTTCCTCGTGGTAAATCTTTGACACCAAAACCGAGCATGTCCCACCTACTACCGAGTCTTGCTAATTCTGGTCCTTCTTCACCGACTAACGCTAAACCGCCTGGATGATAGTCTGTACCTGTTGCATAAGTAGCTAATCTACTCGCTTCACCACTAGCCTTTACGTTTACAGTTTTAGATACTGGAGCACCTAAGTTTCTGTTGAGTGTGGCGATTGACGGGTTTATGCTTAAATCAACATCTTTATAAATCTTCATACCAGCCAACTCATTAGCTTCTTTTAATTTCGTTTTGACACCATCAAGTTTGGTTTGCTGTTCGTCAATTTTTGAAAGTTCTTCTTCATAGATTCCGGGACCGAGTTCGAGTTCCTTATTTCTTCTTTCCAACGCTCGTCGAGATTCATTGATTGCAGTTTGCTCTTCTTGCACCTTTTCAACTGCTCTACCCTTTTCTGCAACGATTCCTTGCTCTAAAAGTAAAGCCTGGGCATATTCATCGGTTAATGCTTCAAACGCTTCCAGTTCTTTGCCTGATAGTTCAAGTTTTGTTTTCCTGTCTGCAATTTGGTTTTTAAGTCTGTCGAGTTCTTTGTCGTGTTGGAATAGTTGAGCGTCTAATTCCCGTTGAATTTCCTCTTCAAGTCTTAATTTACGCTCTAATTCTACCCTTGCTTCACCTGTAGCACCGAGAATTTCTTTTTCTAGGTCCCTAACAATAACATTCTGTTCCAACAACTTAGCGCTAGTTTCCCGACGTTTAGCATATTCTTCGGTTTGTTCTGCTTCTTTAGCGGTTATTTCTTCGGTTAAGGCTTTATGTTTTTCTAACTCTTTCGTTTGTTTCTGCGATTCTTCATAAAGTGATTCCCGTAATCGATCATTATATAATTCACGTTCCGCTACGCTTAATTCTTTCACGATTTCGAGTACATCTACATAAGCATTACCCTGGTCGCTAATCGCTTGTGCGGCAGCAGGTGCGTTTTCCACAAGTTCGCCGTTTAGCCTTAGAAATTCTTCCATTTCTTCATTCGTGAGACCGGACTTTTCTTGCAGTTTTTCTTGTTCTCTTGTTAATCTTCCAATCGTTTCTTCGGACTTAGCATCTTCTAACTCGCTCATAATGTCCATATAACGCAACACTTCATCTGTGGATAGCTTATTTTTATTCTGCAATACTTCAAAACTAGCAATTAATTCTTCATTCGCTTCAAGCTCTTTCTTTCGAGCTTCTACCGCTTCCAACGCCTTTTGTGCGCTTTCGTCAGTTCTTTGAGTTAATGCGTATACGCCGACCGCTAAAGCACCTACACCGAGAACCGCTAAGCCAACCGGAGTCGGTCCTAGTCCCATCAGACCTATTCGCCCTATAATTCCGGCACCACTTTTTGTGCCTAATGCTGTAGATAAGCGGCCACCGATTTTCAAAACGCTACCGATACCTGTAGACATAGCTCCAAGTCCAATAGCTACGGGACCAATCGCCGCCGCTAATGCAATTGCCTTTAATATAACTCGTTGTTGTTCTTCGTCCATATCGCTAAAGGCTTGTGCACCTTCTTCGATTTTTTTAATCAATGGTTCTGCCGCTTTCAATGTATCCATAACAGCGGGAATTAGCGCTTGTCCTAATGTGATACCTATATCTTTAATCTGATTCCACAATACTTTCAACTGAGAAGCCGTTGTCTTATAACGTTCTTCAGCTTCTTCAGTAAGTGCCGTATTTTCTTTCCATGCTGTATTTGATACGTCTATTGCATCAGAGAATAATTCACTTGCGTTTCCTGCGCGTAATAAACTATCACGCAATCGAATTTCTGTGATGCCCATTTCTGACAACATGTTTATCGCAGAATCTCCGGCTTCTTCAGCGTTTCCTAGTCCTTCAATAAATTTACCTAAAGCGCCGACTGCATCTACTTCAAACGCTTTCTTAAATTCAGTGCTTGTCATTCCGGCAATATTGGAGAAGTTCCCTAAATCGACACCGGCTTTGATAAGGTTAGTCATTTCTCCGGATGTCATTCCTAGTGAGTCTGCAAGCCCTTTGAAATCTTTACTATTGTTCGACGCTAGTAGTTGCATATCTCGTAAAGACATTCCTGTTTTCCGAGAAAGCTCTTCTACTTTCGTGAATCCGACAGACGTAGCCATTTGCATATTGACCATAACTCTAGACATTGCAGAGCCACCCATCTCGGCCTTAATTCCAACCGATGTGAGGGCTGCTGATAATCCGAGTATGTCAGCTTCACTCATGCCGATTTGATCCCCGGCACCCGCTAAACGAAGACCCATCTCCACAATTTCTTCTTCAGTTGCAGCAAAGTTATTACCTAGATGAACTACCGATGAGCCTAATCTGTCGAAATCTTGCTGATTCATGCCAGTGATGTTTGCCAACCTTGCCAATGCTGTCGCCGCATCAGCACTCGACATGGTTGTTGCAACACCGAGGTCTGCCATCGTTCGCGTAAACCCTACAAGCGCTTCATTTTTAATACCAAGTTGACCAGCCGCTTCCGCAATTGCCGATATTTCTTCCGCCGACGCAGGAATTTCTTTCGCCATATCTCGAATGCTGTCAGACAATGTAGCGAATTCAACTTCAGTCATATCTACAGTTTTTCTAACACCCGCAAAAGCAGATTCATAATCCGATGCAGCCTTAAATATAGCCACACCACCCGCCACAATAGGAGCAGTTACTCGCATCGAATACGACTTACCAAAGTCAGTCATACCCTTGCCGAACTTCTGCATCTTATCGCCAGATTTAGTCATGTTCTCGCCTAATATAGTCCACGGATCTTGCTGTCTTCTGATTTCCTCGGTCAAAGCTTTCATTTCGTCATCTAAGCGTTGTAGTTGACCTTCAGTACGATTCATTTGAGCAGTAGCATTGTTGTATTGCGACGCTAAATCCTTTGTAGCTTTATCATCCTCGCCTTTGACTTTTACAGACTCGTCATACCTGTGTTTGAGCTCTTTTACTCGTTCCTGTTGAGTCTTAAATGTTCTCGACAATATATCCGACTGTTCACGCATGCCTTTCAAACTATTAGAGTAGTCACGACCGCCCGATTTAGCTAGATTCATTTCGGAGCGTAAGCCTTTCAAGTCTTGCTTGAATCCCGCTAAACCTGCTTGATTACCTTCTTGCTCAAAGGAAAGTCTGGTCTTTAAACTACCAATATCTTTACTCGCCATTTATCTTCACCAACTTTAAATCAATATTCAGATTTGGTATTTCTATTCGTGTTTCTTCTTGCGACTCGTCCGATTCCTCTTTTACGCCTGCCATGAAAATACCGCCTGGATGATAGTCTGTACCAGTCACATAAGAATGTAATTTGCTCGCTCGCATATCTGATCACCTCTCATTTTTCGCATAAAAAAGCACCCACCAATGATAGTGAGTGTTTTTTGATATTTTTATTTTGTCTTCGCTAGCGGTAGGAAGTCCACTTATTTGGAATAATTTACTTCAGCACCCTTTTCACAAGTTCGTCCACGCTCATTCCGTAATTTGAAGCGATTTTCTTTAGCGCTTGCATTTCACGTGTCGGATAGGATTCATCAAAAGATTCGTCATTTTTTACTGGTACTTGTTTGATTGAGCCACCTTCAGTAATCCACTTTTCAATAGAATCTCTATGGAATAAAATCTTCCCTCTAATTTTTACAGCAGGGATTTCCTCTAGCCTAACCATAGTGTAGATAGTTACGATTGAAACATCTAAAAGTTTTGAAAGCTCTTTAACATTAAGCACAATCTTTTCATCCATATCTTAACTTCCTTTTAATTTTGTCTTGAGGTGTTTTTTTCGGGAAGTTTAATATCGCTTTATCACCATGTAATTCGATTGCTTTTTCATCGTAGGCTTTAGCGGCTTCTAGTTCGGTTTGGAATCTTCCAATGTGTTTGAGTTTCCCTTGACTACCAATCCTTGCGCACCACTTTCCTCTTCCTTTATCAAAATAAGTTCCCCTAGACTTCGGCCCTTCGACACGCTGTTGCCATCCCGTATCTTTTGTTATAGTTTCTACACTGCTATCCTTGTCTCTTTCGTTCTGGAAAGAATGCTCTCCGAAGTAGGTTTTGGCGGCACGATTGTACACTTCAGCCGCTTCCCACTCGGATGCGAATTGTCCAAGATATTTCAACTTACCATCTACCCTTATTTGGGAAAACCATTTCTGGGATTTTTTATTGAGTGAAACGCCTTTATATATTGACGAGCAATTCCTAGAGCCTCCTCTAGATTGATTAATTTCACTTCTTTTAGCAATTCGTAAATTGTCCTTTTTAAAATTTAACCTGTTCCCATCGTTAAAAGTTATGGCGTGTTTTCTGTCCGTTTTTACAGACAAAATAAATTGTTGTAGCGAAACTCTTCCTTGTTTTTCCGATGTGTTTTCATTTCTATTAACAACCAAGCTTGATTCGTTAACAATGCTCGCACACCAATTAAACTCCATACAACGCTCATAATCCTCGTCATCCACAATTGCAAACATACCATTTTGTAATTCAATCTTCTTACTCATTTTCATGACCTCCCAAGTCGCCCCATTTTATTTTTAACAGGCAAGAAGTTGGGTAACTTCCTTTCGGGTGTACATCCCTAGCCTGTTTTCTGATTATACCACAACTAATCAAAATAGTTCCATTTTAATCAAAATAAAAAGCCACGATTAACGGACGTGGCTGAACCGGTTTGCACCATTTTACGCATGGTTACGAGATTTGGATGACCTCCTATTTACCAACGTTCGGATAGGTAATATTCTTCTTCTTTCTTCGGAGCATCTACTTCTTCGTGTTCCACAATCTCGTAGAAGAAGTGGACATCAAGTGAATCAATTTCATTCATTGAATATCTTGGAGCGTTCACACTTTTAGGAAACATCATTGTTTTATATAAACTTTTCATGGAAGCATACATTTCGGTGAATGTCACCGGTTCTATTACTTCCCCGGCTCGTTTCCCTCGTCATCTTCCGTTTTCTTCTTAGGCTTGGTTCCCCAAATTGCTTCGTTTAGTTTTTCATCAAAATACCACTTTTCCGTACCTTCGAGCAGTTGTTCAGCAGTGAACTGATTTCCAAAAACGACGGACGTGAGAATCGCATGAACTGCATCCTCTTCGGCTAATAATTCCCGAGTAGTCGCATCTTCTTCTCTTTCTTCCGCCGCCGCTCGCACTTCTAAAAACTTCCTGCGCGCCAACATTGGTGTAATCGGAGCGTTAAATATTTTCTTCTCACCATCTATAAGTAGTTCAATTTGCATAGCATTTCCTCCCCGTCTTTTTTTAACTTACAATAAAATTTCTACCAATTACCGCCGCCCCAATTCCGAGGGGCACGTTAGGGTGTCGGCAGGTAGTCTTTATCAACTACCGAATCAAACCATTGTTCAAAGATTTCTTTATCCACAATGTCAGGATCGTTCTCCCATGCTTTTGCTTTTTCTTCACCATCATGAAGACGCGGAATTGCTTCGCCAGTTAAATTCGGCGTTTGATAAGATGGAGTTTCCTGTTTCGTTTCTTTATTTTCTTCTGCAGGAGCAAATTTCACGCGGTAAATCCAGAAATACTCTTCCCCACCACGTCCGCTTTCTGCTTTACCACCAATTGCGATATATGGAGCTGCATCATCCGCATTGTCAGAGATAATTCCGTTGGCATGAATTGTTTTACCAAGAATATCGGCTTCAACTTGTTTTTCTAAATATGCTGTATTAAGGGTTACGGCCGTCGGTCCTTTTGCGGAATCCGAGAATAATACTTTATTATCTGCGCGTAAATTCGCACGGTTTACCGAGGGCTGAATATTAAGTGCCATTGCTGGACCTAATCTTTTAACTTCTCCGTAGACCGTTTCTGTGTCGTTTTCTTCTGTAATAATTGCGTATACTAAATTATCTAATCCTTTAATAGCCATTTAATAGCCTCCTAGTTGATTGTAGTTTTTTATTTCATCATTCATTTAATTCTCTAATGTTTCGACAAATCCATTTTCTTGCATATATTGAAATTCCAAATCAAGAATAACACCGATATTTTCAACCGTGATTGTGACACCTTGTTCAATAAGCTTTGGGTAAATGTATTCCGCTACTTTTTGCATGTCTAATTCCATTTTTATTTCACCTCAATTGTAGTTTCATAGTTAAATCTCATAATTTTTCTAAATTTTTTCATGTCATCGTCATAAGTTTCGCTAGCGAACATTCGACCGAATCCTGCGGCCTTTAATCTGCTTTCAACCTGTTCTACTAGATTGATAAAATTGCCGCTTGAAAAAACATCCACTTGAATGAAATACTTCGTGATTATCTCCACATTGTCTGCATTCATTCTGGGTGCTTCGTTATACGTTAGAAAAACGATATAGGTATCAGCGGTATTGTTATAACGCATGGATGCCACAGGGACACCAAGAGGTTTGAGAGTATCCATGATTAGCTTGTTTAGATTAATTTTAGGAACATTGTTAATTGCTATTGCTGACTCTGTTTTTTGTATGTTATCGTCATTTGAATCGTTGTTAAATCCAATTATTTTTAAATATGTTCCGCTATCTAAACTCACGACATTCCCATCCCCTTTCTAAATACGTCCACATAGGCATCTAGTATCTCGTTTTTACTATTTTCATAGGTAATGCTAGCGAACGGCTTGGGAGCCATGAAACGCTTCGAACGCACGTTGTAGTAGCCGAATTCGTGCATATAGAGATAATAGCCCGGCACTTTTTTACCGCCTTCTGTACCAACAAATATTTCGCCATTAACCGGATCAGTTCGCGTTAATGATTCTCTAGCTTCGCCGCTTCTTATGTTCAGTCCCATTGAATAGACATTCGCAATCATATTTGTAAGCAGCACATCAGCACCAGATATCAACGCTACATCCTTTAACTCTTCTGTTACGCCTTCAATTCTTTCGATTTCGGCAATTAGCTCATCGATTCCCTCGAAATCAAGTTGCATGGTCATCAGCCTTTCGACTGCAAACCAATTCAGTTAAATCGCCTTTATTGTAAGTTCGCTCCACTTTGTGTTCTTTTTCTTCATATAATAATTTTTCCTCGCCACCGTATTCAATTGAATGGACTTCAAACATATAAGTAAGTGCTACGCCTTCCTGTTTAGCACTCCAAAATTCATTCGATCTAATGCTTAATCGATTAGCTAAAATAGGAGGTTGTGGACCTTCTTCAGTGTTTGGAAATCCGTCGTCGTCCACAGTCTCTACTAAACTAATCAATTGTATTTCATCATCAAACGTCCCCATTTTTAACACCGCCTACAACGAGATTGTGTAATCGCCATTGCAGATGTCGGGGCATATTGATAGGTTTACCGACTACCTTCGTTTGAGTGTCTGTAACGCTCTGGTAACGCCATGTGGAGTAGTCGACAATGAACATGAGATGGTGTGGATTTGTTTCATCCAACACCAACCCTTGGTCATCCTCTAATTCTTTGACTACGCCTTTAATAATCGCTTCGAGATATGCATCCCTTGCTGTCGCTCGAATACCGATTCGCGCTTTTACTAATTCGAGAATAGTTGCTGTATTCATTTGTATCGCCTACTTTTCGGCTTTTTTCGTTGCCTTTTCCAAATATCCTTTTTCAACTAAAAAGGCGACCCTTTTCTCGTCTTTGTGAGAGTAGGAATCGCCTTTTTCATATTCTTTTTTCGTGAATTTATCACGGAATGGTGATTTTACTTTGTTCGCCATTTATATCACCCCTTCTTAAACTTCTGGAATTGCTGGCGTATAAGTGACATAATAACCCGCTGAGTCGTCCACAGATTTTACATCAAATCGTACGAAGCCTGCCAATAGTTGACCGTAAATGTCATTGTCTACCCATTTAACAGATGCTTGTTTACGGTTGAATAGAGTAATAAACTCGTAAGCGTCACCGAAGAATCCAACTAAGTCACCGTCTGCATTACCGATAACATCATCATCAAGAACAATAACTTCTTTTCCTTTGATTCGTTTACCAGATGCAACAGTGATGTCATCTTCTAGTAAGTAGCGACCGTTTTTGTCTTTCAGTAAATCAAGTGCATTGAATAGTGAAGATGAAACAAATGCTTTCGTATTATAAACTTTCTTGAAATCTTTATTGAACATTGTCACGATACCATCTAATCCAGAAACTGCTTTAACTGGCGCCGTTTTAAAGATGGCTGAAATTTGTTCATTTTTCGTGTTACGCTCTTGATCTCGAATATCTTCAGCAATCATTCCTGCAATGTCATAATCTGCATCGTCAATTGCTTCCTGTGAAATCGGAACATAACCACGGTACGTTTCGATGTCATAAGTTACTTCATCGAATGTCGGTGTAGCAAGTTTTGGATTCGCGGCCAATTCAGCAACAGAAACAAATTTACCGTTAGATTTCTTGATGATTGGATATTTACCAGAACCGCGTGTAACTGGAAGATTACGAACATATAGAGTTAGGTCTAATACGTCCACAAGTTCTTTTTTAGGAGCCATCAAATCCTCTGGAATTAATGCGCCACCTTCAACCGACGTAAAGTCCCCACGCTCTTGAATAGCCCCTTTAGATCGTACAAATGCATTGATTCCTTCGCGTACTTCAATTTCGTTTGGCATAGTTCGTTTACCTCCTGCTTTTGGTTTTTTTCGGTTAGATGCTTCAAGTTCGCCTTCGAGTCCTTCAATTTCTTCTTCGAGTGTCGTTTTTTCGCCTTCTGCTGCTTCGATTGCTTCGTCATTTTCTTTTACATTTGCTTCAACAGCAGTTAAATCTTCTTCTGTTTCAATACCTTCGATAGATTCCTCAAGCTCACTACGCTTAACAAGTAGTTCTGCGATTCTTTCCTCCACAGTTTTGAGTGAGTTACGTTTCAAATTAAGTTTTGCTCCGATTAATACTGGATTCATTTCGACATCCGCTCCTTTAATTGTTTTTTGCGTTGCTCTAATTTTTGTTTCTTCATTTTGTCAATATCTTTGCGACGGGCTGATATATCAGTTTGGGGATATGCGGGAAAAGCAGTTATGGAAACTTCTAATAGTTCCGCTTCCGTAATTCGCCATTTCATAGTGCCGTCATCATTTTCAATGCGTTCTTCTTTTGTTGGATAAAAGCCGAATGAACACCCACGAACTTTACCTGTTTGCACTTTTCGATAGGCTGATTTAGCATTCGGGTCTTCCATGTCGATTGTCACGCTTCCCCATAATCCCGTTTCGTCTGATTTAAGCTCAAGCGTATTGCTCAAAACGCTACCCAATACCATTCGGGAATCATGATTATCCAATGCCATAATATCGGCACTACGTAAACTTTCCGTAAACGCTCCGGGCGCGACTTCTTCAAATGCTCCTGGCCATAGTTCGGTTTCCTTGTCGTATACAACAAAATAACCCTCAATGACCGCTTCACCTTCAATGTCGCTGTCACGGGTTTTTAAATCAGACGTGAAATGCATACGGCGTTTTTCACTCATCATTTTCACCTCCTTTTAATTTGTTCTGGTCGCCTAATTTATTGGCCGGAATGTAATTCTCCAAAATGATTAATTCGTTCATCTCGCCATCCGGATCCAAACCAATCCAATCTCTTAATTCATTTCTTCGCATTGCGTTTCTATCGACCATCATCGTTCCGGCTGTTACCATTTCGGTTAAATCATAGCTGAATAGACTTCGTGGATTTAAACGGAAAAACCAGTTCGGGTTATAAAGTAAATCCCTCGTTAATGTTTGGGAGAATACTTGTCCAATCGAGTAAATCCGAGTGTTAATAAAGTTGTTATATTCTTCTTTATCAAACTCGCCAACGCCCAGAAAAAATGCCGGCACTCCAATGAGTCCAGCAACAGTTTTTTTATCCAATTCGACACCTTCAATAATGGCAATATCTTTGAGTGATAACGGTTTTACTTGTTCAACTTTTATTAAGTCAGCGGGTAATACCCATGGTTTTCTTCCACTGTCTGATTCAGATACATATTTATCAAGTATTTTTTCTCGTCCTTCTTCACTTGCTAATTCGTCCGTCATGGCATCCACAAATAGAATGATTGACGGCATATACGTACCACTCATAAAACTATTCTTCGTTTTATCGGCTTGGGTTAGGTTTTTAATAATGTCTCGTAGAATGACACGGTAGCCTGTCCCACGATATGGTCTATTAGGGTCGGGATTTATTACAAAATGGATAACCTCATCTGGTCTGTACGTTTTCCCATCATAGCTGATTAAATAATCGTTTCCATCTTCTTCATAATTGACAGCCGACATAGGAAATGGCTTTAAATCATCAATCAACCCCGTTTCAGAATCAACACCGATGTGGACGACAGAATTTCCATCACCGTGTAAAAGCATATCCGTGACAATTTTATGAACCCAACCTTTACGAGTCATATTCCGATGTGGTTCAACATCTATTTTTCGGGATAGCCCATTGCGTAATCGCTTATCGCCTTCGTCTGTATTCTCCATTAGGTGAATTGTCATATTAGAAACTAAGTCTGCAATCTTATCTACTGCAATTCGCACATCTGGATTATCGGATAATCTTGTGTAACCTGGTGTACTTAAATCGCCAAATGTGAAAGGTATTTCCATCACGCTTTTTGACCGCTTTTTGAATCTGTCGAAAAACTTCATTTGTTCACCGCCTTTCTAAACTGCTGAATGTCGTGGAAGTGGATGCGAATTAGACTTCTTCTTTATTTTCTTCGTATTCTTTACCGTAAGCATTTTCGTAATAATATAGAGATTTTTCATAATGGTATCGAAATAGCGTCTGATGCTTTGACCTTATTTTGTTTCGCTTGCTCAAGTGATAGTCAAGAAACATTCCATACCATAACGCTTTTACATACCTTTTCACCGCACCCGAAATCTTCGTTTCGTTCATTATTCAATCCCTCCCACTCATTATCTATCAACTATCCAACCATCGAGAAGCAGTCCCCGATTTCTCCAAGTTCTTCAACATCTGCATAGCCGAGAACACCGCTGCATCAAATACATCAATCCTTTGAGTTTCTAAAACTTTTTCGTATTTAATAGCATCATCAGTCTGTTCAATCGCACGAACATTTTGGATGCAATACTCAAATGCTTCCGAACCAAGATAATAAAATCTTCGTTCTTTCGCTTTTGTTTCAATCCGTCTGAAGCCTTCTGATTTTAAATAAAAATACTGTGGAGCATCTTCAATCTTGAATCCATTTTTCTTCATTTCCATAATGAATTCCCGTCCGAATTTACGGTCAAATCCTGTATTTTTAATATTTAACTTCAATTTTTTCATGCGAATAAACCAATTGACAACATCAGGATAGTTGACAATCGGCGTATTGGTCATAGTTAAATGTCCTTCGTCTTTCCATCCAAATAGAGGGATGTTATCCACAGTTGCTTTCTCATGCGCTGCTACAATTGGGAAAAATGCGTGACTGATAACAATATCAATATCTTTATACATTCCATACAACGCTGTTGCTGTTAAATCGTGACGTTTGGATAAATCTGCGCCGCCATACCAATCTATTTTCATTGTCGCCAGTTTTTTAATTTTGTCTTCTAGTGATAATCCAGCCAATCCTAATTCCTCTTCGGTTTCACGATTGGACGATTGAAATTCATCAAGATTGAAATACGCTTTCATTGCTGATGTATAAATATTAAGCGACTTTGCTAAAAATGCCATTCGTTGTTGCGGATCGTTTTGAGCTTGCAATGCATCATTCAATAATTCATGGCCGGCAATCGAAATATTATAATTCGGATTCGCTTTTTCATGTTCAATCGGATTCGTGTAATCGACTTCGCCATGTTCGTCCTGGTCTGCTTTTGCGATAAACACAAAATACTGTTCGTCACTTACGGAACCATTTAATATTTTTTGACAGTAAATCATTCGGTTATAACAGAAACTATTCATGTTATCCCCGGCTGTCGTTATACCAATACATAAGCTATTTCGATATGCCTTACCCGATTCCTTAATCGTGTTATACTGCGATGCACTTTTATATAGATGTAACTCATCCAAAACTTGAATGAGCGTATTCAAACTATCCATTCGATCACTATTACCCGCAATCGTTTCAATTCGCATATAACCTTCACCGATATTACCGCTGATGCTGTGTTCTTGGTTGTTGTCGAGGATGCGGAAGTTGCCTTCTTCACCCATGTTTTTTACGTTGTAATTTATAAAGTTGAAACTTTGCAACGCTTGTTTTAATTGATTTCCGATTATGACGATTTCCGCGCCCGATTTTCTTTCCAGTAACCCCAATCCCCAAGACAAAGCACTCATAAATGGCGTTTTACCATTCTTCCGTGGCAGCATGATAAACGCTTCTTTATATTTCCTGAGAATTGTCCCTTTATGATAGAAACCTAGTATGTTATAAACGACAAATTTCTGCCATGGCTCCAATAAAAAAGGCTTACCGCGTAATGGGTAGCCATTCATGTCTTCGCCTTTTTGATGGACGAATGTTTTTTCAATTATCCTAATGACGAATTCCGCATCTTTGGGATTGAAATCATATTTAGGGTTTTCCATATCGTTAAAAAATCTTTTACACATTTCAATTTGTTCTTTATTCGCGAGCTTCCTTTTCTCCACAATTGCAGAAGCAAAGCGCACTACAGTTTCATAGTTTTTGAAATCCTTCACCCATCATCACCTAATGCTTGTTCTAACTTTGATTTTGGCTTCTCAGGAACCTCTTTACGAATAGGCACCTCTGGTTTCTTAACCCTTTCATAAGCCCTTGGATTCAAACAAAGTAAATCCGAGTATTTCGCGAGATCCTTCCTTAGCGATTCCATGGCCATATAGATCGGGGCTTTACGCTCGTTTGTAGCACCGGCTTTATTCGTATGTGATTCAGTCAATTTATAACCAGAATCAGCAAACTGTTCTTCAAATACTTTATATTGAACCAACATATCTACATAGAGATCAATCGTATGCTCGTAATTATCGCTGTAAACTCCCAAATGCTTCATATTATCAACAACTGATTTGCGTATTTTTTTTTTCATACAGCCGCCACACCCCCTTTCTAAAATGTCAAATGTCCGCGCTATTGGAAAGACCTCCCCTCTTCGCTCCCGTAGTGCCACACAATTCGACAACTCAATGGGGGGGATGTACATTTTTTATTTCGAATCAGATTTTTATTATTTATTCAGATGAACAGCAAGCTTACCGTGGACTCTATCTTGCCAATCGATTCCAATCTTTGTGATTTTATTTGTTATTCGATTATGCATTTTGCCATGACAAGTCAGACATAAACTTAAAAGATTATCGTTTGTTAACCAGAGAGATGGATGCTCGTCCAATGGGTATATATGGTGTACCGTAGTTGCCCCCGTAGTCTTACCGTAGCGACTACAGTGCTTGCAAATGTATCCATCACGACGCAAGATATTTTTACGCTTACGTATCCAACGTTGGTCTTTGTATGGGTTAGTCATAGATCAGCACGACCGAAGTTCACTAGATTATATTTGAGTTGAGACATTTGAGTTTTAATATCTTCAAACAGTTCGATTCGCTTCTGTTCATTGTATGGACCTGTCAGCGTCGCCCTCTTGCGTTGTAGCTTCCTTACCCTGGCATCTGTAACGAATGATGTGTAATGATGATGGCAATGTTCGCACTTGAAGTAGGTTTCCTGTATGTTGTTTGGGTGCTTCTTCTCTTTAAATACTACGTCTGTGATGTAGTCGCATTGGTTGCAGAGTGCTGTAAGTTTTTCGGTCATGAGTTATCACCATCGAATCTACGAGCCATTGCATTATGTTTTGCGAGTGATTCAGCTATAGCTCTCCCGTCAATATGGAGACTACATTCCCTTTGCTGGCTCTCTAACTCTTTCAAGTCCGCTATAGCCTTACGTGCTTCACGTTGGATTGCTTTGAGTCCTTTAAGAGTGTTAGCAATGTCGATGCCACCCTGTTCGCCAATTTTCCCTATCCTGTTCAGTTCATTCGACACCTTCATCTTCCTGTTTTTAATCGCATCATTAGGTCTAGTTAATGTTGATTTGGTTGGTCCATCACAAAGAATGCAACCAAATCCATCAGTAAATTTAAATTGTTGTTCTGTAAATACTTCCCTATATCCACAATCCATACATTCTAAGGTCGTTAATTTATCTTCTTCTCCAAGTCGTTTCCCTGCCATTTTCAATACATCATACTCACTAGTTGCCTTTGCCAAAGCCTTTATTCCAAGAATGTTATTAAGTTCTTCCTCTTCGCGTGACATTTTGTCCGCCATGATTACCACTCCTATTTATTTTTTTATATCAAAAAAGACACTCACGAATGTGAATGCCTTTGACTGATTATATTTAATTATTCCCGTTCAGCACGTTTACCCGTTTCAATCATACTCAATATACTATCTCTCACATTACGAAATCTATCCTTATCGCTATCTAAGTAGTGTTTACCTTGAATGGTTTCGGTGAACACACTCGTATATCTAAATATGTCTGATTCATTAGTAGTCATTTCTGTATTTTCGTATAGGCTTATATACTTTTCAAATATCTCAATTGCTTTCTCGCTTGGTGGTACCTCATTCTCATTAATATAATCTAATTCCTCAAGAACTCGTTTCGTATCGGCAGCGAACGTTTTATCTACACTTTTATGAATAGTTTCCGATTCACTATTTGCCTTTCCTCCACAAGCAGATAATAGGACAATTGCGATCAATAACATTACTATTTGTTTAATTTTTAATATTTTCATTTTATCCCTCCTGAATACCATTATAGTACTAGAAGGGTAAAAAAAATACCACACCCGAAGATAAGTTAGATACCAACATGGTTGCGTATTTCCGTACGCTGATTAAACATCGTGTGATAGAGTTTAAATTTTAATGTTAGAATCTTCGAGTGTGATTTAAAAAGAAGGGAGGAAAATGTAGTTTTAAGGAAAATAACTACAATATCAATTTACCTCATATTAATTCGAACTTACATACCCCTGACAAGTTCGATAAGGATAATGGTCGAACTGCTGATTACTTACTTGGACAACTTATTGCAAGACCACCTTCGGCTTCTCCGCATTTTTTACATATTTGAAAGCCGCATTCCACTACATAATGATATAGACTAGAGCTACTTTCCATGTCTTCATCACTGGCATTTTTAACATCTTCGAATGTATAGAAATCATGATTCACTATATTTCCCCCCTAAAATTTATTCATCGTTATGTGTCAACTCACCTTAACCAATTCGTTTGATTCCGCCGACAGATAGAATGCTGCTTGCATTGTGTATTCGTTGTAAACTGATAATGTAACGACATCCGCATTTAACGCTTTAAGTATCGACTTCCTACGTCTTTGAATCACCCTAACCACTTTGTTCATTGTTTCATCAAAATGAAGGAGTCCGTAAGCTTCGTCATATGGTTCAGCGTCGATTTCCGCGTGACCGTCTACAACGCTTTTGACATACAGGGATTTGAGCACACAGTTACCCTTACACTTGCACCGAAGAACACCGTGTAATGTGTTTTCCAAGTCATGAATCATGTTGAATCATCCCCTCTACAGTTTGTGTCAACTACATCACACATACCCAATCAATCTAGCCGTATCATCTAATAAGTTATTCCTTATTCTCAACACTTTATAACGCGTCATGCCAAGTTCAAACGCCATATCTTCCCATTCCATGAAGTCCCTCCCACTACACCAATAACGCCTGTCCACAATTGATTTAGCATCTTCATCGAGTTCCTCATACAATTTTTCAATAACGCTCGTAATAGTGGTTAAATTTTGATGTAATTTATCCTCCAATAATTTAATAGCCAATTGTTCAGTCGGTTTAGATATCTGACGAACCGAATTACTACCTCCACCCGAATTCTCATCATCCGAGTTTTTACTCATCAATTCCCATTCACGATATTTTAACCGTTTGATGTTTTCATTATGATTTATCCAATGTTCTTCTAGTTTTTTAATATCGTGTCTGTTTAATTTTCGCAATTCCTCACCTCGTTTTCAAAAGTCATTGCCCTGTGAATTAGACCATCAATATATTTTATTCCACTCATTTCCGTAACCTTCTAAACGATATGTTCCGACCTCAAACGATTTAGTTTGAAGAATGATTTGCAAAGCGGTTTCGGTTTCTTTGTGTAGATTTCCGTACTTATCTTCTAATTCCGCCGACAACTCTTCTGCGTAGCTACCAGTTAAAATATAATGAATGTCCGACGGTACATCACTGTTTCCATAAGGTCTTTTGGGATTGATTGCCGGTGCGCCTGTTTCGGTTTTTTTCCAACCAACGTACATATTTGTTATCAACTTAATGTGTTCTTCTTTCAACTCGAATATTTTAATCATTTAATACTCCCCTTTAGTCCGTATTTCTGTTTAAAATGCTCCACTTTTTAAATAATGTCTTAATTGATAATAAAAATGATGGTAAATCCAATTTCCACTAAATTTTTTATCAAGATAGACGATTTCAAAATTATATCTAGCTTTGAATGTATTCAATCTACCTAATAATGCTAATGGGTCATACTTCGACCTGTAATCGCCTTTTAACATTTTTTCATATCCGTTTATGTCTTCCACAATCAAAGTAAAGGGAATATCTTTCGAACGGATCAATTCATTTTCAAATGCTGTTTGTGTATCTTTTTGCAAGTTGCCTGTGATTTCGTCCATATGAGCTTTACGTTCTACACGTCCATTGAAGTAAATATTGCGTGTGATGCCCAATTCTGGATTAGCTGGAATTAAAGCTCCGTAATCTCCTGTATCAAGCTTTTCAATTTTCACTGGAATGCCTTTTTGATTTAAGTAATCTGTTATATGCTGATTAACCTTCTCCCTGGTATCCATAACGATTACCATTGTTTTCATAATTTCTTTTATTTCTTTTTCTGTGTATTTATAGCTAATCATTTTTTATCACTCTCCAAAGCTCGTGCGAAAAACAATAACGCTCCTGTAATAAAAGCTGTTGCAACACTAAAAGAATTAACCTCTACACCCATAAAAACAGTTACGCTTATCATCAAAAACATACAACCTAATACAATTTGTACTACCTTCATTTAACATCACCTAGCAATTCTGGATTGTCGTAGATGTTGCCGATAATCTCAAACTCGTTTTTTACAGCAGTTGGATAGCCTCCACCTAAGAGAATGTTGCAACCGTAGTAAATGATTTTTTCACCAAAATCACCTTCGACAACCTGTTCTCCGATTTCTACTGCAAAGGTTTGCATTCCGTCAGCGACAATATCGCCTTCATAAATTCTTGCTCCGTTCTTATCGTTTAAGCCCGTGTATTGTCCAACTGATTCAGGAACAACGAGACTATCTATGTCGCACGCTCTGTTATCTACATTCACGATGAAAGCACTATTACTACCGAATAAAGGGATTCCAAAAATGAATCTGTTATATGTTTTTGAATAACCTCGAAATCTAATTTCTCTCATTCCTATTACCTCCCGTTTTAACATCATTTACCGTTCGTCCTAACTGTTCTAAGTAGTTTCATGAACAAATACTCACATTCGACTTAAAACGCCTATAATCGCTCGTAAACTACTTATTTCGACTAGCGTATGAAACTGCTAGATTATAAAATTTAATTTTCATAGAATTTGATTCATCATTTTCATATTCTCGATAGTCAGAGTACAAATCAAACCATCCCTGTTTCGCTAGAACAACCGTCCAATCATGCAACAACATTAAAGATTCATTGTCATTCGTAAGCCATTCATTCATTTTCTCATTCCATTGCCATCCACAGAATAAAAGGAGTGCTTTACGAATCGTCACATCTGCATTACTTGCTGATTCCCAACTTTTAAACCATTGATCAACATCATTAAAAATCGGTTCAGCTGCCTTTAATACTTCTGGTGGAATTAAATTTGCATTATTAATCGCTAATCGACCATCTGATTCATCACGATAGATTTCAGCGCCACTCTTCCAGATAAGTGATAAAACTTTTAATACTGACACGATTCGGTATCCCTCCCTCGAGTTATTGAAAAAACGGAAGTTATCATGATAGTTACTAGAATTACATCTCGATAACTCACGATAAACCCTTTAGCACCAACAGTTTCAAGCGTATTTTTTCATGAAAGTTATTAGAGTTACTGGCATACAGGTATTACCCGTCTAAAGAGACTATATATATATATTTTTATTTTTTACTTATATAGAATACCAATAACTAAAGTAACTATAGTAATAGATAACTAACTCTAAGCCTTGTCACTATTGGCTTCGTGAAAAAATAAAATAGTTACTGAGACTAACTTTCGTTACTGACTGACCTTGAAAAAGTTGTTATTCTCATTTTCGATAACCCCTTCAGTAACTGTTACACGCTCATTTAAGGTAATTCCTGTCAAAAATGTTTTATTTCCAGTACCTTTCGTTTTTCCGAAACCTTTCGTTTCTAACATTCTATAAAAAGCACGATTTCCGAGTGATCGTTCACCTGAACTAAAACACCATCTGTCATAAACGTTGTATAATTCTTTTGCTTCAATTTGAATCGCTTCATTTGTAGGTTCATCGGTATAACAATTTTCACTTAGAAATGGTCCTAAAATATCCATATCTTCTTTGTAGTTTCCAGTAGCATCAGAAACGGCTCTAGGTTCTTTCAATCCCGACTGCTGCCACTTTAAGCAACCTTCGATTACCCAGTTTAGAACCCCTGACATTTCCATTGATAATTTTTCTTCAAGTTTCTTATCCCGTTCATGCGCTTTTAAACTTAAAGTGAATGGAATGATTTTTACTCTTCTCCATATCCCGTCATCCACACCACCAATGATTGGTTTATGGTTTGTCGTAAAAAACACTTTAAATTCGGGAATAAACTCGAAGAACTCTTGTCTAAGGAATCTTGCTAGAATTGCTTCTCCACCTGTTATGGTTTTTACAAGTGATTCCTGAAGTTTTTCACCTTCTTCACTTTCTACTGCAGATACAAAACGGGAACTGGCCAATCTAGCAATATCGTTATTTGCTCCATCACTTTTTCTTTTTATGAATGTTTCTGAGTTTGTTTGTAAACCATAATCACCCATTATTTTTTTTATCGTATTAACAAAAGTTGATTTACCATTTGAGCCACCACCGACTAGAAAATACATTGATTGTTCGGATGTATCACCAGTGAGTGAATAGCCTATGAGCCGCTGCATGTATTCGATTAAATTTTTATCATCTTTAAATATTTGATTTAAGAATGTCATCCAAACGGGACATTTTGCGTTTTCGTCATATTCAACATTTGCGATTTTCGTTAGATTTAATTCACGATCATGCGGTTTAAGTTTTCCTGTTTTTAAATCGATGATGCCATTTTCGATGTTGAACAAGTATTTATGTCTGTCGAACTCATCACGTTCGCCTGGCACCAATGGCATTAAATCTTTAATGCTATTCATCCGGATGTTTCTGCGTTCACACATACGAGCCCATTTTGATTCCATTTCGTCATCTGACTTGTACAATCCACGTAAAACTTTATTTGTGATTCGCTCGATTTCCTTTTTAGTATCAACACGCCAACGTTTTCCATCCCATATCAACCAACCCATATCGCCAACATATTTGATGGTATGGCCGTACTCATAAGCGATTCTTTCAGCGTTACCTAATTCAGTAAGACGGAATTTCTTTTTCGGCTTTTCTACTTCTTCTCCATTGTGGAAATCAAAAGAGAATTCATCATATTGCTGTTGGTCCAATACTGTGGATGTGGTGGATGTAATAGCTTCTGCAATCGTGCGTTCACCATATGTTTCATTAGTGTCCCTAAAATGAATTACATCCCATTTATCACGCATGAGAGCCGTTTCACGAAACATTGCATCCATTCGAGTTGCTGATTTACCTGTCCAGAATGCAAGATAATTACATAAAGCTAGATCCGTTCCAGAATGGTCATTGTCGATTAAATTACCTTTGTATAAACTACGAATTTCATCGCCTTTTTTACTGCGGAACATCTTTTCCCAAAGTGATTCGTTTGATAATTTTATTTCGTCACTTTCAAAGTCTGCTAAATTGGCTCGACCTTGGATATCACTATCGTCAAAATAACGTTCAAACACTTCAGCTAGTTCATCAGTACGCTCGTATATTTCGTTTGAGTTTTCTTTATTGCCCGTGAAGGTAAAATAGCGAGTGTGTGAATAAATTTCTAAACCATGCTTCGTGTTTTTCCTTCCAGTCCCTATCACGTTTTGAGGGACGTTTCCTTTAACAATAATGTGGATACCTGTTTCGCTTGGACTAAATTCTGTATAAGAATCTAGCGAATCAATTATTTCTGTTGCAAAACTATTAACTTTCCCATCTGATACACAGTCATCAACATCTATTCCGATGTAATTATCTTGACGACTGAATACAAATCCAATTCCGTCATAATCACCTTGTAAGTAAAACTTAACCGCTGTTGCAAATGTGGACCAAGTACGACGGTTATTAGCTTGAGCCATTTCACCGTCAACTTGATATGGTACTTTTGTATATCGTTCGCCTTTCTCTTCACTTTTCCACAATATCCATTGAGGAAGGGCTTTTAATTCAGCTGGTATTTCGTTAAAATTGTATGGATTTTCTTTCATGACCGCCCTCCTGATTTGACTAAGTTAATATCCATTTTCTTGTCTATTGTGATTGATTTTGTTCTTTTCGTAATAGGCTGTTTCGATTTGTTCATATTCAAATCCAAGCATGTCACCTAACCCTAAAAACAACTCCAATCCCTCATGAAAATAACCACCGTAACCCTCTTCATGAAACTCCCAATCCGTTTGCATTAACATGGTGAATTGTTTCGTAATTCCGTCACAGGTGATTGGTTCAATATCCAAAGGTAACGCTTTGTCAAATTCGTGTTCCAATCCAATCGACAGAATGAAGTGAAGATTGTCAACGTATTCTTCTAAAACTCGATTGACGGGTCCGTTAATAGTGAAGTATTGAGTTCTCGGTGCGTTATTCTCTTTCCAAAACTTAAAACCTTGCCATTCATTCGCTAGTTCGCCTAACTCGACCTGTAATGCAAGAATCTTTTCTGGAAGCAAGTCACGTCCTTCTAGTTGTTTCTGTGACACTATTCTTTCATCTAATACCTTTTGAGTTTCGAATAATTTACTTAAATTCATAACCGATCAACCCCTCCATATACCTTTTCCTTACAACTTTTACAAACGACAATTGTTTTCAATCCATCAAAATATTGAGTAACTTTATCGCTTTGCTTTTTGCATTTGTAACATTCTTTCATTTATTTCCCTCCACAATCTTCGCTTTCAAACAAGTAAGATATACAACATGGTCAATAGACTCTTCAATCGCGTGGTCTATCCACTCAATTGTTGAATAACTATCTGGATTGACCGTTTCCCCGTATTTCTCAACACCTTTATTTGTTTGTGTGATTAATTTGTCCAGTACTTGTGTGAGAATCGCATTTTTATTGACGTACGTTAGACCCTTCAATGTTTTCTCTCCCTTTCAATTTGTACACGATTTCCTCAATAGCATCGTGTCCACTCTCATATTTTTTAGCTAACCTATAAACTTCACCGTAATCCAGCCCCAACGAATGGATAAATACAAGCTGCGTTTTTGTGAAAATTCTAGTGTTTTCATCGTCATCTTCGGGTATTCCGTATTCCATGATGACTTTCCGCATCCGTTCAATCTGACTCTGTAACTTTGCGTTTTCTTGCTGCCATTGCCATTCAATGTTGGGAATATTGGCTGTTGTCATTTGGAATCACCTTCTAAGGCTTGACGTGCTTTATATCCTGTATCTTCCACAAATGGAGGTGCATCATCATAAATGTCCCCCTCCGGCGTGTACAACTTGCTGTTTTGCCATGTACTTTCTTGTGCATAGAATTTCAACGCTTCACGGAATCGCTTGTTTTCTTTTAAATCTATCGCATATTTTTCTACAACTATCTCAAGCGCCAATTTAAACTCTTGCGCCAATTCAGCTTGTTCGATAAGCCATAAATAGTCACCACTCGGAACTAAGAATTTACCTCTTAGATGCTCGTATGTTGCGTGGTTCTTTAATCGTTCCACCCGTTCCGCATTCGTTTCAGTCATTCTGAATCACCTCTCAACGCTTCTCGACCTTTAACAATAGCTACGTTAATATCTTTAATACCTAAATCTTCATCATCGACCAGAAGGCTTTCTATTGCTCCTAAACTGAAATCGAAAACTCCATCGAATAATTCAAGCGCTTCACGTAGTCGCTTGCTTTCTTCTAATTTGTCCGCCCACGCTTGCCCAAAGTTAGTTGCACCCGTTTTGTATTTCTCCGTTCGTTTAGCTTGTTTAATAAGGAAACTTAAATCATCCTCATTCAAGTAAGGATTAACAAATTTCAATTGTGCATCATTTATATATTCTTCGATATTCTTCAATCGTTCCGCATCTGTTTTCATAAGTTCATGTGCTTCATTTAATGCCTGTTGTTTTTCTTCGAATGTATAGTTAGTCAACTGAATCACCTTCAAAATTTATGAATGATTCGGCTGGGTAGAAACCTTTTAATTCCCCATCTTCATATTCGTGATATGCGAAATCAGGGTCATCTACCGATAATTCTTTCCCGCCATAACGATATATTCTTATATCGCCAGTTTTAAATTCCCCAACCTCACGATCAAGTTTCTTCCACAATTGACGATGCTGTTCAGTTTTGATTTCTTCAGGAGTTGCATGACGGATATTTTTATCTAGATGTATTGCGGAATTCCCACAAGTAATCTTATCTCCAAGTACTTTAACAACTTCAAATACTCTCCCATTCACAAAATCCTTATCGTTATCAGGGTTCAGTCCTTGCCCCGAAAATTCACGTACAACCCAATCCCCAGCTTTGTATTCTGGTTCGATTTCGTAACCGACACGCAAAGCCCTCAAAAACTTAACGTCATCCATCCCATTCAATACCGAAGCCTTTCCTATATAACTACGTTCGTTTTTAATGTGCGATATTATTAATTGGTCAATATTCCAAGGGTGCGAACCCCCTAGCATCCACTGAAACGCATCAGCCTGTTCCTGCGTAATCATAATTTTTCCACTCATTTACTTTTCCTCCATTCAGTAATTACTGTAATAAACACCGCCACAAGTAGTAATATGAAGATTGTCGATATTGCAAAGAATCCCGCATCATTCATAAATTTATATCCGAAATCTAGCATTCGCTTTTCCTCCCTTTCATAATTCGTGCATCCAATCGAATTTATGTTTAATTCGTCTATTTAATCGTATAAAAAAGAGAAGTCCACCGAAATGAACCTCTCTATTTAGTTTTATTCATTTTCCATTAAAATGGTAAATCATCATCACCCACAACGATTGGTGCTCCTACCTGCGCTGGTGGATTTGCATTAGACGGATTGTAATAACTAGACTTGGCATAAGTGTTACCTTTATTATCTTCTTCGTGTTTTACACCGATTTCTAGATTTTTATTAATCAAACCGTTTGCCATTTCCTCACAAGATGCAAAGTTATGATTCGTAGGAAATCCAGCAGCTACACATAATGATTTAGCAATACCTCTTGCTGTTGGGTGTTCGAATGTAAAGTTGTTATATAAAACTTTTGCGCCTTGTGATTCTTGCGGAACGTCCGATCGAATTTCAAAATCTACTACCAACATATCTTTTTCTGCTTGTGTTTTTTGAGCGACTGCGTTAATGATCACCGCTTCGTATTTACCTACCTTTGGCAATTGAAACCCTTTTACTTCTTCTACTTCTTCCATTTTAAAAAATGACATTATTTATCTTCTCCTTTTGTATTATCAATTGTGGAAGGCTGGTCGCCGACCTTGAAAATGTCCTCGTGAGCACATGCTTTGCGATGGTCTAATTGATTTTTCGCGAATATATATGACGATGGTTCTAAAATAAAACCATAATTACCCGTTTCATCATTCTTCACCGATTTAGCAACTACTTGGCACAACCCCATAAAGTTGTTTAATATTTTGATGCGAATATCCGGATAAGAACGATTGACAACTTGTCCATTCGGTAAATTCCAAGCATCCGTCATTTCCCACGCCGTGAACACTACCCTTTTTCCTAAAGTCTTAATAAAACGAACGCTATCTATAATAAAGAAATCGATTTGTTGATAGTTTCCTTGGGATGGCACCCGATTGTTTTTACCTTCTCTACCTAAATTTGATAACATTGATCTAGTTAACTCTGAAATATTATCAAAAAAGATAGTATCGTATTTCGACAGGTCAGCATTCTTTAAATCGACCATTAATTGATTCCAAGCATTCCACGCATCGTAAGAATCGAAATTGACTATATCAATGTTCGGACTTCCTGCCAAAACGATTTCCGTTTTATCGATTGGTATATAAAGTGTGTTACCATCTAAATACTTCGCGGCAGTTGTTTTTCGCATACCTGGATTTCCGTATAGGAACCAAGTAGATGCTTCCGCTTGAATCTCCATTGCACTAGTAGTTTTCATATTTTCCACACCTCTCTATTAAAATGGAGCTCCATCATTTTCATTTCTGTCTTCCACAACTTCATCGATGCTCATTTGATTTGGATCTACTTGAAATGTTCCATCGCCATTTGTAGTAACTTCTACACCTTCATGCATGATTCTTTCTGCTTCATTTTTCATAGCATCATTTTCCATAATTTCACGTGGTACGTTGTAGCTGTAAGTTAAATCGACAAGGAAATATGTGCCGAATTTATTATGCTTTTCACTGATTTTGTGCATTGTGAGATATACATTTTCTTTTGCTGCTGAAACGATTTCTTCTGCTTCATCACTTGTACCTGCATAGTGTTGTTCTTTTTGGTTTAATTGTTCTTTTGTCATTTTGGTTTCCTCCAATTATCGAATTCGCAATGATTCGCCTTGTTGTATTTGTGCACCAGGTACTTCTTCTTTATTTTTCAAAAGTTCCATTATGGCTTTTTTGTCGATTGTATTTACTGTTGTAGTTGTAACGTATATCTTCGGAATCAACGACTCATCCACAAGTTTTAAAGATGGAGGATTCTTCTGAATGGTAAATGTGAATTTCTTACCTTTTATTTTCCTATCACCTGTGGAAGACATAGCTTCATGCATTGCTAATTTCATACGTTTAATATTATTTTCCATCACTTTGCGTTTATCGCCTAAACGTTTTTCCTCCGCTTTTAATCCAGCTACATCAGATTCAATATTTTTAATAACCATTGCATATGATTCTAGTTTTGTTTCGATCGCGTCCTCCACAGTTGATAGGATGCCGTCTAAATCTGTTTCACCATCTTCTATCATTTGTTGCAAGTGAGCATATGAGCCTTGTAATTCGTATAAAGTAGCCAACTATATTTCCTCCCATGGTTATATTTTTGAATGAATTGTGATAAACTAGCAGTGAGATATTTCACTTAGCGGCCCTTTGGAGAGGGTCGTTTTTAATTTCCAATTCTTTTTCATCCAACAATCCAACGTTATACATTTCTTTCGCAGTAATGTGGTCCACTAATTCCCCGCCGACTGTATTTGCATAAGGTGATATTCTCCCTTTGTAATATCCCGCTTTCAATTCTTCTCTAGTAAATGGAGCGTCAGGACGTAAAACATATTTGCTGTAATCAGTTTTTGGGTGAAATTTTTTCTTTGTGTATTTAAAATACTTTCGTTTTGATTGCGTATATATCGTTTTTCCAATCCTGTCTTTGTAACACCAATTATCAAATTCCGGGCCAATCTCACTAGCTTCACATGCGTAGCAATGATATGGACCGCATTGAACCATGCCGACACCTACATCAACAAAATCTGCTTCCATCCCGCTCCCACAATAAGGACATTCCTTTGACGACGTGTCATAAGCTCCCATCATTCTCACCTCCTTAAATTAATCTTGCATTGCCCGCTTAACAGCTAACTTACGAAGCAGAATTGAATACTTAACATCTTCCAATGCCTGTCCCTCAATACTGTGGACATCGAATTTATTCAACTGATTAATAATGTTTTTTCGTTTCAATTTCTGCTGTAACTTCGTCATTTGCATACCATCCTTCCGTGAATGCTTTGACTTCTTCTACAGCATCAATGAATCCTAGTACGCGTTGTTGTGTAAGCTTGTAATCCTTTTGATAAGTTGATAGAGCCGAAGAAGTAAATGGTAATAAGTCTGAATCACTTTCCATTGCATCGACTGCGATATTGATTAGTTTTTCATCTTCAATTTTCAATGTTTTTTCAAGATGTTCAATAAGTTTGTTGTTCCTATCCACAATTGATTGTTCAAGTTCTGGAAATTCGATTGATTTCTTTATGTCAATTCGTTTCGTGCCTTCTGGTGTCCAACTAGCATCTTCATCGTAATAAGTCTGGATAACCACGCCCTTTTCACCCGTGGCAGTTACGCTAGTTATTTCATCTTGATAAAAACTGATACTTGAAACTGATAATTTTTCACCATTTACATTCAATATTGTTTTCATTACAATTCCTCCAATTCAAATTTTAATTGCGGATTTAACTCGACAACACTTGCCACAGCTTTACTTACATAAAGTTTTAAAGGTGATATTGCTAATTTAATCCCAACCATTTCAGCTACCCACATGCCATCATTGTTTTTTCTTATTTCGATAAGGATGGTTTCCAATGAATTCAACTCCCCTTGATGCGTTGCCATACTGGTTTTTGACCTTCCGATTGAATGACCGTGACGATTGCGTTAAGTTTTTTATTAAGTTTTTCGTTATCTTCGATTAGATATTTGTTCTGTTCCACTAACTGAAGCCATTTGTGATTAAAATTTCGATTTGAATCATCTATTAAACTAGTAATTTCTTGAATATCCGAAACGCTGTTCTCCACGATCATTTCATGTATTTGTTGAACTGAAACACTTCCACCTATTGCTTGTGCTTCGTGCAAATCATTAACGATAATATCGATGTAGCCGTTTAGTCGTAATGCAAGTTCATGATTTTGAATGCTGCCAAAGTTGTATTTTTTACCGTTAACTGTTCGATATAAACGATATCCGTGTTTAGATTTTGTAACGCCTACTGGTAATTCTTTTGTCAATTGATTTCCCTCCCATAATTTGCGTTTGAATCGTTGGTGATGTTGATTTGTGAAGTGACCAATGAGCCGAATAATTCCTTTGTCCAAAAACAAGTTTCTGGAACTCCACTATGATTACTTAGTCCGTCTAATCTTTCGACTGTTTGAGGGATTCCTACATTAGCTAATGAGTGTTTGACTACAACCATCCCCACCACAACTTCATCAGGCTGAACAGCTCCCAAAAACTCTACCGGAATGTCAATCTCCAACGCTCGTGCTAGTGCGATAGCTTTGCCGATGTCAGAGTTGAATACGTCAGATGGATTGCATTTGGCGATGCCCCTTGATATGAATCTGTTAGTTCCAGCACCCCTTGCAATAGCTACAACGGTACGCTTTTCTTCATTTACAACAAATTCGATTACACAATTAACTCCATGTCCTCCAAAGCGGTAATACTCTTTCTCCACTCCTGAGAAATGACCTTTTCGTTTTAAGCCCTCCACAAACTCCTTAGCCCGCTGAATCAATTCCGCACGTTGTTGGTTGGGTGATGGAATAAACGGAACGTCTTGTAAATTTGTGACTGGATTTTCTTCAACAGCTTCAAAAACTTCAACGTTATTGTGTGTTCGGTTATGGTAGTCAACGAATACGTTGTAATTGTAATTTCCAACAGTCATTGTTCTTTTTACAGGACCATATATTTCTCCATTTTCGAGTTGAGAGCCTTTCACCATATCGTTAAACCTCACATAATCACCCGCTGAAACTTTACGGCTAACCTTCCGCAACATCTTCCCATCATGCCTAATCGCTTCTACATGACCACGCATACGTTCTTCCAATCGTCTACCCATTTCCGCACCGACATCACCGTGTAAACTGATTAACTTCTGATTCGACAATTCTTTTAAATTCATGATTTATTCCTCCCTTTTTTTATCAATCTGTTTGTTTATACATCCACACGACATAACCAATTAAAAACGGTGTAAGGTAAAGCACAATCAATAACTTATCGATTAGACTTAGCATTTGACTTTATCCTTTCTTGTATATCTGATTGACCAACAGCCGTTTTCTCTTTTATAAGCGACCCTTTCATAATCATTCACAACGTCTGATGTTGTATCACTTTCTGTTTTCAGCACCCATGAATTTTCTAGCAACTTGGAAAGCCCAGCTGGCGTTTCGATTCTTTCGCCTTCAAATACTAAATAAGGGATTTCAATTTTGTGCATTTCTCCCTCTCCCCTTTACTTAGATTCCTTCGTTTTATCAGTATTACCGATATACCTTGGCAAAAAAATTTCTTCTATACGTTTGTCGAAATGTTTTGCGATGGTAAACATCTCAGTCAAGCTGAAATCTGTTTGGCCATCCTCTTTTAATGTGTAAGTTTCTAACGTCTTAATACCAAGTAGTCTTGCCATGTCCGTCTTACTGACTTTATTAATTTTACGGAGTTTCATTAATTCCCAATGCATTTGCACCCTTCCTTTCTTTGTTGTATTTTGTTGTATAATGTCACATTATATCAGTATTACCGATAAGTCAAGGTTAATAATCAAAAACCCTGATATTTCTCTTTGAAGTATGGATATACTTGTTATATAATAATGTAGAGGTGGTGTGCCATATGGACATTAATAAATATGTAGGTAATAAAATTAAGAAATATAGAAAAAGCATAGGCATGAATCAAACGGAGTTAGGAAAAAGATTAGGGGTTGCACAAAATACTGTATCGGGATATGAAAATGGGGATTGGCAAATCAGCTATGATCACTTGTTTCTATTAGTAGATATATTCGGAATCAAGGTTGATGACTTGTTCCCATCCACAACATCTAACGAGAAAGATGACTCTTTACACAGAGCCTTAGAGTTATCAGAGACACAAGATTTAGATTTGGAAGATATGCTATTAATAAAACGCATAACAGAAAAAGCACTCTCATTAGAGAGTGCCGAACGAAAAAGGTTAATGGACAGTATCAAGTTTGCTGCTGACTATTTTGATAAGTAATTTATTACTAAGTTTTATCTTATGTAATTTTCCACTCTTTTTAACGCTAACTAATTTTAAAATCTGTTTTAATTCATCATCTGTCAAAATTAGCACCACCTTTTAATCTTATAGTAGAGAGGGCGTCTGACTTGGCTTATGAAGTCGGTAGATGTCTACTTCAAGAGCTACTCAATAAATCAGATATGTCACAAGCTGAATTAGCTGAAAAGTTGGATGTGAGTTACCAGCAAGTAAATAAATACTATCTGAATAAACAACTTATGCACATCCGGGTAGCTAAGAATATATCTCATATCTTAAATTGTAATATCGATGATTTATATGAGTGGATTGAAGTAGGCCAAAACGAGTAGAGTTAGTCTACTCGACGAATCGACTAAGCCGTTCAGATTAGATTAACCATATCATTATTCTGAACAATTAACATAGTAAGTTTGTTGGAAAATTAAACCATCAATGGACAAGTAGTTAAATACATTGTAGCATAAAGAGAACGGATGTTCTACTTTTATTTAAAGTAATATTAAGGAGTTGAAAGGATATGGAAAGCGTAAAGAGAGTCGCCTTATACAGTCGTTACAGCACGTCCGCGCAAGACGGGAACTACAGCATAGAAATACAAACGGAACGTATGGAAGCGATGTGTGCTTCGAAAGGATGGGTAGTTGGAGACTACTTTAGTGATGCAGCATATTCAGGGGCTAATATGGATCGTCCTGATTTACAAAGTATGTTAACCAGGTTAGATGAATTTGATGTAATAATGGTGTACAAACTAGATCGTTTATCCCGTTCGCAACGAGATACCTTGGAATTAATTCAAGACCACTTTTTAAAAAATGATAAAGCCTTTGTGTCCGTATTAGAAACACTCGACACTACAACACCTTTTGGCATGGCCATGATTGGTATACTAGCAGTGTTTGCGGAATTGGAGCGTGCAACAATCACTGAACGTATGCAGGGTGGAATACAGAAGAGAGTGGAAGCTGGGTATCGTCAACTAGGTGGTAACTATATGCCTACAGGATATAAAAGAGGGCCGAAATCTACTTTGGTTATTGATGATATAGAATCCGGAAAGGTGAAGCGTATATTTGATTTATATGAGCAATTCCACTCAATTACGAAGATCCAAAAAGTATTAAAAGAAGAAGGATATGCAGGTAGACGTTTTACAACTATAAGACAAATATTAAGTAATCGGCTTTATATAGGAAAAGTGATTTATAAAAAACAAGAGTACAATGGTAAGCACAAACCAATAATATCAGTTGATCAGTTTGATCGAGTTCAAGATTTATTGTCACGGCATCCACCGGGCAGAAATGCAGGAAAGGCAAAAGAGAGTTTATTCGGCTCTTTAATAACTTGTGGAAAGTGCGGAGAACTATATACTGCATATAGCTATAGAGTAAAAAACCAAACAAAAGGTGATTATTATGTTAGGTCTTATATATGTCGTGCAAGGCGTTTGCCAAGTGAGTATGAGGAAAAATGTTTTAATGAAACAATAAAAAACGATATTGTTTTAAGTCTATTCAAAAGCGACTTGCAATCTGTGATGAAGGAAAGAAGGGCTTCCGTCACCAAACCTAAAACAAATAAGAATTATGATTTAATGATACGTCGAGTTGAGGGGAAAATTAACAGGTTAATCGACTTGTATTCAGAGGGCGATATTGACAAGAAGACCTTACGCAGTAAGATTGAGGTATTAAACATGGAGAAAGAAGGTTTAATAACAAGGCAGTTATCAGATAACCAGAATGCCATTATGCACATTGATTTAAATCAGCTGGATGGATATATCTCCGATTTTGATAACCTCGAATTTAGCGAGAAGAGAGTAATTGTGGAGAAGGTAATAGATGGTATCATCATAGAAGATGGATCTATAATTTTTGACTGGATTATCTAAGTTTTAAATTCAGTCTTCATTCTTGGTCGCTCAAACCGCATGAACTAGATGAGGACGGTTTTGGACTGTACTCTCAAATAATTCGTTGGATGCCTTTTGTTGTAGTGGAGTTAGTGTTCCTTGCCAGGCTATGACATGTTTTACAGGAAAAACTGGTTCTGGTCCTATCCAAATTATGAGATCCGTACAGGAAGAAACCCTGCCCATTTTTAGACAATGCCTACAATAGACGCAATCCCCCATACATTTCGCACAATTGAATATAGTGAACTTCGATTGGTTATTGTTTTCACAACGATTGCATTGATACTTCTTTTGAAGAAAAAACGTCTTCTCTTCTCTAATACCTGAAATGATTTTAATCGAATCATTTGCGATATGCATATCAATCATTTTCGAATGGAATGGAATATGGTTGCGTAGCCAAATGCGTCCAGTTAAAAAATCTTGAATGGTTGAATCAAAAGAAACCGCCATAAAATCACACTCTTTCTCCAATAGTTTGGATTGATTTTTGGCTGTGAAGGGGTTTGGAATTTAATCTTTATGGTAGAAAGTTTTAATTCATGGTATGTTTTACATAGGAAACAAGGTTAAAATAAGGGGGAAATCATAATGGAACTCGTTCGTTTTGAACAAAAGGGGAATCTTGCTTACGTTACGTTAAATCGACCGGAAGCAATGAATGCATTTAATTATGACATGCTTGTAGAATTAGGTCAAATTACCGAAGCCATACGCATTAATCCAGATATTCGTGTCGTTGTTTTCACAGGATCTGGGGACCGTGCATTCAGCGTTGGCGCAGACTTAAAGGAACGAAAAACATTGACTGACATACAAGTAAAGCGTAATGTTTATAAAATTGGGGAAATCTTTTCTGCTGTAGAATCATTGCCACAACCTACTGTAGCAATGATGAATGGCTTTGCTTTTGGTGGTGGGATGGAACTTGCACTTGCCTGCGATTTCAGAATTGCCTCTGAAACTGCTGTTATGGGGCTCACAGAAACCAGCTTAGCGATTATACCGGGAGCTGGTGGAACACAGCGACTTCCGAGATTAATCGGTGAAACGAAAGCGCTTGAACTTATTTTAACTGCACGACGCCTCACAGCCACTGAAGCATTCAATTATGGTATGGTTACAAAAATTGCCACACAAGAAAACTTAATACTTGAAACAACAGAATTTACGGAATCTATGCTCGCAAATGGACCAATTGCATTACAACAAGCCAAGTTTGCGATCAAACAAGGGATGAATGCAGATTTACATACTGGGCTTGCAATTGAGCGAAAAGCGTATGAAATCACGATTCCAACTGAAGACCGCGTTGAAGCATTAATGGCATTTAGTGAAAAACGCAAACCTCAATTTAAAGGAAAGTGAATTGTATGACTCGAAATGATGAATTTATTGTCGAAGAACCAACAGAATTACTGAAATACTTGCATGAAGTTTTAGCTAGTCGAAGTCGTAATTCGGTTAAGGGAATTTTAAGCCGTGGTCAAGTTTTGGTGAATGGGCAAGTATCCAAACAATTTAATGACCTTTTATCACCAGGCGATCGGATTCAAATTCAGACGCGTGTTGCAACAGAGGATATAAAAATGACTGGGGTTTCCATCTTATATGAAGATGAGGATTTACTGGTCGTTGAAAAAGAGCAAGGGTTATTATCGATTGCATCTAATGATGAAAAACTTGTGACCGCTTATCGTCAGTTAACGGATTATGTTCGAAATGTTGATCCAAAAAACCGCATTTTCGTTGTTCATCGCTTGGATCGTGATACTTCTGGCGTCATGGTATTCGCTAAGAATAAAGAAGTTCAGCAAACCCTTCAAAATTCATGGCATGAAACTGTCAAAGAGCGTGCTTATATCGCACTTGTTGAAGGTCAAGTTAAAAAAGATGGTACAATGACTTCTTGGCTGACAGAAAGTAAAACATTCATGGTCTATTCCAGTCCACGTGAAAACGACGGCAAGAAAGCCATCACACATTATAAGGTGCTTGAATCGAATAGGAATTACTCTTTACTACAAGTCAACTTAGAAACGGGTCGTAAGAATCAAATCCGCGTTCACATGAAAGATATTGGACACCCTGTCGTTGGTGACAAGAAATACGGTTCAAGAAATAATTCACTGGGTAGACTTGGTCTTCACGCACATGCAATTTCATTTATACACCCAACGAGTGGTGAATTACTACGTTTCGAAACCAAAACGCCTGATGTATTTTTGCGCACATTTAAAGGTAAAAGATAATTGGCTTATCCAAAAAGAACTAGGATGGATTTTCTAAATCCCCCCTAGTTCTTTTATTTTTCCTTAATCATTATAGATATCTTTTAAACCAACCTGTGATTTCATTCAATCTCGCGATGCGTAAATTCGGTGTCCCTGTACGAGATAAGTTGTGATCTGCATCTGGGAAACGCACAAACTCCGTTACTTTCCCCATGCTTTTCAACGTAATATATAATTGCTCCGCTTGTTCAATTGGACAACGGAGATCTTTTTCACTATGCACAATTAATAAAGGCGTTTCAACGTTCTTAGCGTACTTCAATGGAGATATATCCCATAGTTTCTCTATGTCATTCATATCTGCCCCGTGCTGCCAGTCGTTAAAGTAGTAGCCAATATCGGACACGCCGTAGAAACTGACCCAGTTCGAAATGGAGCGTTGTGTCACCGCTGCTTTAAATTTAGACGTGTGGCCAACAATCCAGTTCGTCATGAAGCCGCCGTAACTTCCACCTGTAACACCGAGTCGATCTGTATCAATCCAATCATTCTCTCCAATCGCATACTCAAGGCCAGCCATAATATCTTCGTAATCACCGCCGCCGTAATCACCGCGAACTGCATCTACAAATTCTTGGGAATAGCCGTGACTACCACGTGGATTTACATACAGCACGCCGTAACCTTCTGCTGCCAATAATTGCAACTCGTGGAAAAAAGTATTCGCATACATCGCTGCTGGACCGCCGTGAATTTCAACAATTAGCGGATAGTTCTTACCAGCCTCGAAGCCTGCTGGTTTCATCAGCCAACCATGTACATCCCAATCTTTTGCCCCCTTATAGACAATCGCTTCCGGTTTTACGAGCTCTACCTCTTCTAAATAAGATTTGTTTACCTCAGTTAATGCAACACGTTCCCCAGTCGCAATCGTTTGTCTATACAGTTCACCAGGATTAATGGAAGAACTAACTGTGACAAGTGCAAACTCTCCGTCTGCCTCCACGTCATAGCCGTATACATGTTCATTTTCAGGTGAAGCCGGATAAACTGCCCCATCAAGCGAAGCAAAATACAGCCGAACGTCTCCCATCAATGACAATTGGAAATACAAGTGATTGTCTTTCGTCCAAACTACCGCAGGTGCAGCGCCACCTTGCTGATGATCGGTAGCCACATTATCCCCAACAGGCGCATCGATGCTTTCGGTTAAACAGACTGTACGACCATCTTCCGTATCAAAGACATATAGTTCTGCTTGTGTTGCATTTTTAAATTTATTATCAGCGCCTACAAAAGCTATATAGCGGTTATCAGGTGAAAATGTCGCCCCACCAAAATAACCATCTTCATCAACTAATACAGTCTCTTCCTTCGATTCAACATCGACTATGTAAAGTGGCTGACGAAATTCGAAATCTTGATTTTCCGCACGATTTACACCCATCACAAGTTTCTTACCGTCATGTGAAACGGTCTGAAGCGCATGTTGATGATTGCCTTCTGTAAATTGAGTCACATCACCAGAATCAATATCGACAACACCAATCTGACGGAAAGAATCCGCGGGAAGTAGACCTAGCCCATCCATCTGATACTTCATTTTTGTTACCCGGTACGGTTCAGGTTTTTTCTTTTCCTCTTTATCTTCTTTGTCTGTAAATGTCTTCCCCTCTTTAACTACTGCATTTACCCAAACTTTTTTACCGCATGGTGACCAAAGAAAGCTCGAAACTCCTTTTTCAAAGGTAGTCAGTTTCTTTGCTTCTCCACCCTTGGCAGGTAAAAGAAACACTTGGTTCGTCTCTTCTCGGTTTGATAGAAAAGCAATTTTTTCACCATCAGCTGACCAAGAAGGTGAAGATACGCTTTCTTTTCCATAGGTCCACTGCGTAACCTCTGTCGTTTCTAAATCTACATGATATAAATTTGAAATATATTTATTATCTTCTTCGTCAATATGCGTCTGAACAAAAACAGCCTCATTACCATTTGGTGATATCTTTGGATTTGTTACAGATGTTAGTGCAAATAAATCATTGACTTGTAATTTACGTTTACTCAATACGGATTCCCCCTAAAATTCATTTCTACTTTTTATTACTTCGACAGTCGGAACAGTTTCCCTCTATTTTAGGAACAAAAATAATTCTATCGAATCTATCGGTATATTCTACCGTCTACTTAAGCCATTTACCAAGAATTATAGAAGCTTCAGACTTTTTCATTTTAAAGTCTGAAGCTCACAAGAAGTTCATCCCGTTAATTTTCCTGTATATATTGATTGTGGCCGAAAAATTGTATTGTCACGCTGTTGTTCAATTGCATGAGCTGTCCAACCGACCATTCTGGCCACACTAAACGTCGGTGTGAATAATTCAGGTGGCATTTCAATAGAACGCATGATTGCAGCAGCGTAGTATTCAACATTTGTATAAATTTTCCGACCAGGTTTATATTCACCCAGCATCTCGAGAATTACCTTTTCCGATTCTGTCGCGAGATCGAGCCAGTCATCTTGCCCAATCATACTGACACATTTCTCTCTCAAAAGTATAGCCCTTGGATCCTCCGTTTGATAAACCCTATGTCCAAATCCCATTATCCGTTCACCATGTACCAACTTTCTGGCAACGATTGATCGAATATTTTCAGGCTCCCCAATTTCCTCCAATAACTCAATAACGCCCGATGGCGCTCCACCATGTAAAGGGCCCTTCATTGTTCCAAGTGCAGAAGTAATAGCTGCGGTCAAATCGGACTCCGTTGAAATAGTTACCCGGGCTGCAAATGTAGAAGCGTTCAATCCGTGTTCCATGGTTAACTTTAAATATGTTTCAAGTGCCTCTACCTGCACGTCATTTGGTATGTTCCCCGTTATCATCCATAAATAATTTGCTGTAAAGGATAATTTTGGATTGGGATCAATCGGTTCTAATCCGTTTTGCAATCTAAAATGTCTTGCAACGATAACTGGTAATGATGCAGTTAACGTTACAGCTTGTTCTTCAATTGATTGTTCATTAAATTCCGAATATGAAAAAGCTGAAACCGCTGTCCTCATCGCGTCCATTAGAGGTACATCCTTTGGTAGTGCATCGATAATTTGTATAACATGGTTGGGCAACTGTCGAGATTCATTCGCATCTAAATGGAGCGCTTCTTTGCGCTGTTCCCCCTTCCAAATAAAATCTGCCAATTGTTCAAAAGTCCTATTCGATATTAAGTCATTCACTTTCACACCGCGATAACGTAGTTCACCAATATCCCCCTCTACAGATGCAATCTTTGTATGGACAGCAACAACATCTTTTAATCCTTTTTGAAACATAACTATTCCTCCTCCTTTTCTTTAGTATAGATTGAGGTTATGATTAGTTAAATTAAATGTTTTTAATCGTTTCAATTAATAATATTAATCAAAAGGAGGATTACATGGACTACCAATGGTTGAAAACATTTACTGTTGCCGCAGAAAAACTTAACTTCAGAGAAACATCTGAAATATTAATGATGTCTCAACCGAGTGTCACTGTACATATTCGACTCCTAGAAGAACATCTCGGGACGAAACTGTTTGACCGGTTGAACAATCGTGTTTCATTAACCGATGCAGGTAAACTTTTTTATAAAGAAGCGGTTCGCCTAACGACCGATTTAGACGCTACCGTAAACCGAATGCATGCATTTATCCAAGGTTATCGGCGAAACTGGACCATCGCAATCTCACCACTCATGGCGGAAACCATTTTGCCTTATTATTTACGCACGTTTATGCAACGGCATCCTGACGTCGAAATAACAATTCGTATCGAAGATTCCTTAGTAATCGAACGACTTGTCGATTCTGGCGAGGTCCATCTAGGCATTTCAGCAATTGATGCCAAATATAAAAACATCGAATCCATCCGTATATATGAAGACCCTATTTTGTTTGTAATGCCTCCAGATAATTATGATGATGAAAGTGGTCCACCAATTGATGTATCAGAAGTACTTCAAAATAATTTCCTATTTACCCATCATCATCCCGTTTTTTGGGATAAACTGTTGTTCGTTCTAGGTAAGCATGTCCATGGAATCCGAACGATGAAAGTGACACAAGCGCATATCGCAAAACGCTTCATACAAGAAGGGCTTGGCGTCTCGTTCTTGCCCCATTCAATTGTTAGACGCGAACTCATTGAAGGAAGACTGATCCAACCCCAATTTGACTTGTTCGAATTGCCAACCGTCTCAACATTTATTATCGTGAAGAAAAAAGGAGAACTTGAAGAAGAATTCATTCACCAAATTTCAAACTATTATTTTGGTTAATTTATTGTCAAAAATCATCTCTATATGTTGAAATAAAGAATCCACTAAAAAGAAAATCGTTGAAACGGCTCCCTTTCCTGCGGGCATCGCCTCAGCCTCCTCGCTTCGCTGTGGGGTCTTCGGCTGATGCTATTCCCGCGGGAGTGTCGCCTTTTTCAACGATTTTCAAGTGTGTTTAAAACAAAATGTTTCCCTTTACAAATTTCTGAAATTCGCATTCAATAGTTCAACATATCTAGCTGACTTAATTTCTTTCATCGAGCAAATTCTATCTGATTAATCAAAACGAAAACCCTTTCCACTTTGGAAAGAGTTTAGATAATCAAACTGTAACGTGGTCTTTTAAAGCGCGTCTTAAAATTTTGCCCGTCGTATTTTTTGGTAAGTCCTCTAAAAACTCAAAACGTGTTGGTACTTTGTACTTCGCCAAGCGCTTTTCGCAATAATTCTTAAGTGCATCAACATCTGCTTTGACGCCATCTTTTAACACGACAAATGCATGAACTGCTTCACCGAAATCTGGATCCGGGATTCCAATAACTGCTGCTTCAACAACATCTCTATGCTCAAATAATACTTCTTCAACCTCGCGTGGATAGACATTATAGCCACCGACAATCACTAAATCTTTCTTGCGGTCAACGATATAGAAATAACCATTCTCATCTCGTTTTGCTAAATCTCCTGTATATAGCCAGCCATCACGAAGCGTTGCCGCAGTTTCTTCCGGCATCTTGTAATAGCCTTTCATAACGTTCGGACCACGTACAATCAGTTCGCCAACTTCGCCGTCTGGTACTTCATTTCCGAACTCATCGACAACCTTATTCTCTACATTCGTTATACTCATTCCAATTGAACCAGGTATCCGTTCGCGATCAGTTGGATTAAAACAAGTTACCGGCGATGATTCAGATAATCCATAGCCTTCTGAAATCCTTACATCAAATTTCTCTTCAAAATTATGGAGCAAAGCCACTGGCAATGAAGATCCTCCTGAAATGGAAAGACGAATCGAATCGAAATCTTCTTTTCTACCTTCTGGATACTGGTACAAGAAATTGTACATCGTCGGCACACCTGCAAACACTGTCGCCTTTTTCTCTTTCGTTAATCGGAAAATTTCTGCTGGACTAAATCGCGGTGCTAGTAGAATCGTTGCCCCAGTTAAGAGAGGTGCATTGACAACAACAGTTAGCGCAAATACATGAAAGACGGGCAATGTCGCGATAACCCGATCCTCTTCTGAAAAACCAAGATAATCGGCCACATCACGTGCATTAGAGTAAATATTTTGATGCGTTAACATAGCCCCTTTTGGTTTCCCTGTCGTTCCCGAAGTGTAAAGAATGATAGCGGTTTCATTTTGTTCAATCCTAACTGGTTGAACATTTGTATTTCCAGTAGAAATCAGCCCAGTAAATGAACGTAATTTGTTCTTTACATGTTCAGGCATAGCTGCCATTTTTTCCGGTGTTGTTGAATCTGTTTCGCAAATAATATAATGCTCTACTGTTGGAAATGCAACTGCTGCTTTCTCAACAAGCGGCAATAGCTGATCAAGTGCAATCACGGCCTTTGCATCACTATTTTGTATGATGTAAGATATTTCATCTGGCGTATAAATCGGATTAACGGGAATAGCCGTTGCCCCAATCCGCATCGTCGCATAAAGCGAAATTAAAAAATGTGGTGTATTCCCCAATAAAAACGCCACATGATCCCCTTTTTCAATCCCCAAATCTTGAAGTGCAGCAGCAAATTTCGAAACAGATAAATCCAATTCCTTGTAAGACGTATCCTGTCCCATGAAATGATAAGCAATCTTATCCGGTTGTGCAGTTGCAGTTTCATGAATTTTTGTTATTAGGTTCATATTCTCGCATCCCCTCCCTTATGAATGAATAACCATTCATAAACTCTACAATAATAATTATATAAGAATAATTAAAATAATACAATCTATATTTTCATATAAAAGCATCAAGAACTCAACTTGATGCTTTTATATGTGCAAGATAGCGCCAGCGAATCAAATAAAAATAAATGACTTGTAAAATAGTAAAGCTAATTAAAACCAGCATCATTTCTTTTATAATCGAAATTTCAGCAAGCGCATCCCAAACAACTTGTAACGACAAAAATGCAAACGAACTATGCAGCATCGCAACACCCCATGGTAAGAAAAATTGCGGGATTAACTGTCTATTGACAATTTTTTTGAATTCCCGATCTGTTAATCCTAAGCGTTTTAACACATCAAACTGCTTTTTGTCTTGTTCGAGCCGCGTATATAATCGAAAATAGATGAAACTGCCTGCCGCTAATAATAAAACTGCCGCCAACAACAATCCGATAAATAATAATAGTGAAAATGTCGTTCGGATTACCGAATAATTGAGGCCTGGATTATCGAAAGAGTACGATAGTGAACTAGCAGCACCTATGATAAAGGTTTCGTTAATCGTGTCATTAATGGAAAGACCGATATCTTTTGTTTTTTGCCATTCTGGAATGTAATAAGCGTAATACGTAAATGACTGTGCCTCTGCTGGAGTTCCTTTGGCGAAAACAGATGAAAAGTCCTCATCATTTAATATGATTGCATTTGATGATATTGAGTACGATGCAAATAAATGATATGGATAAGCACCATCAATTCTAATTGGCACATCGCTATCTTGAAGCGTTGTTCGGACCGTCCGACTATTTAAATTTTCAAACGAGGATGGTGACGGTGGTAAAAAGAGTGCCTCGCCTTTCCCCAGTTGAATGGACAAATGATTAAACATCTTTGCCAATTCATTGACAGCAGATACGCTAATAATATCGACAGAGCTACCCGTATAGGTGGAACGCTGTTTCAATACCGGAATTTTTTTGCTTTCATATTGAATATTATGGTCTTTCAGCTCTTTATCTAGCATGCTGATATGCGCTTCTTCCAACTCGTTTTCTTGCTGACTTATATAAACGAGCCCGAGTGGATTCATCTCACGGTATTGCGAGGCAAATGAAGTTAATGAAGCTAGAGTGCCCACTGACATGAACGCTATCGTAGAAACAATCGTCACAATGAAAAACATCCGTGCATTTTCACGTAACCGGACAATGCCCTCTGAAACGGTCAATAAACGAAAACTGCGCCAATAAAATTTACGATTTCCCCTAAGCTTATGTAAAATCATCGGAACTGAATCCGTGAAAAAGTAAAATGTGCCAATTGTCGCTAGTGGTGGTAAGAAGTAAAGGAGGACAAGAACAATTGAATTCGAAGTAGATGCTGCCATTGCATACGACACACCTAGAAAAACAAGTCCAGTATACCCCTTCAACTTAGAGTAGAGATATAAGTCTGTTTGATTTCCATCACCACGAATAAGATCTGCAACTTTTCCTGATTTGATAAAAACCGGTGCAATCAAGGAAATAAGAACAAATAAACTTAAAAAAGCACCGATGGTCAGGACAAATGGTTTCCAAGACAAATAGAGTGGCAACGCCGGTAATAATACGATTTCTTTCACAATCATAAAAAAGAACTTTGAAAAAGTAAATCCTAAAATGATGCCCATACCAATTGCTGTAATGCCGATTAGTAGCGTTTCAATAAAAATAAGCCGATTGAGTTGCCGTTTTTCCATTCCAAGATGAAGTAAGATCCCAAATTCTTTGGAACGGGCTTGCAGGAACGCCCGCATTGAATAAAATAAAAAGAACGCAGTAAAGACAAATAATATAATTTCAGCAATTCCCATGCCCATAATAGCAATTTCTTGAATAAATCGGTCTTCTATCGTCGGGTGAAAAAGTAACATTGAATAAAGGAAAAACACCATGACTGAAAACACACTCGCCATAAAAAACGCAGCATAAATACGGCGATTGCGAACGACATTACGGTAGGCGAACTGACGAAAGGTCATTTGAGTGTCCTCCCAATAGTGAAAGCACATTTAAGATGCGTTGAAAAAAAGTGTGTCTACGCTCATCTTTGTAGATTTCATTAAAAAATGTACCGTCTTTTATAAATACAACACGGTCACAATAGCTAGCTGCAATTGGATCATGTGTAACCATTATGATTGTCGTTTTTTCTGTTTGATTAACTTCACTTAATAATTCAAGGACATCTTTTGCCGAGGCTGAATCTAGATTACCAGTGGGTTCGTCTGCAAGTATGATTTTAGGTTTATGAACAAGGGCTCGTCCAATTGCCGTTCGTTGTGCTTGTCCCCCTGACAATTCATCAGGACGTTTGTCTAAAATATCCCCTAAACCAAGCCGATTCGACAATAGTGAAATACGTTGCTCCATTTCTTCGAGAGTTGCGCCATCTAAAGTTAATGGCAATACAATATTTTCTTCGACTGTGAGCATATTCAATAAGTTGATGTTTTGGAAGACAAAACCTAACTTATTTCTTCGAAAAAGGGCTAGTTTACTTTCCGATAGCCTTTCTGGCTCAATATTATCGATGCTCACACGACCATAAGTTGGTAAATCAATCGAAGAAATCAGGTTCAGCAATGTCGTTTTACCACTTCCGGATGGACCCATGATGGCGACAAATTCGCCTTCTAACGCTTCAAAGTTCAGCTGGTTTAACGCACGATGCATGACTTTCCCTTCATAAATCTTCGTTATTTCCTGCAATGTCACGATTGGCTTCACTACTAATTCCCCCCACCACTTCCGTATTCTCAAATATTACAGATACAGTTGTCCCCGTACCTAATTCAGACGCAATTTTTAACGAGTGACCAAGTTTTCCACAAACTTCCGCTGCAATATAGAGACCCATACCAGTCGATTCACCTGTAAGCCTACCATTTTCTCCTGTAAAAAAAGCCTGTGTCACACGATTCAAATCAGATGCAGGAATTCCAACACCTTCATCACGAACCGTAAAGGTAATCTTACTCTCAGTACGTATAGCAGACAAAAAGATTTTCTTGTTTTTTTCAAAAGTATATTTAAGCGCATTTGTGATAAATTGACCAAGCACAATTCTTACCCATTTTCTGTCTGTGAAAACGACAAAACTTTCATCAATCACGAGAACAGGAAACACACCATTAGTGATCAATAAACGCTTATGTTCTGTGACTACTTCCTGCACAAGTTCTTTTAAATTAACACGTTCAATTGTCATATCTCGTTCAAATGTTTCTAATCTTGCATTAACCAAAACAGAATCAAGACCAAAATGCAAACGTTCAATTTCTTCTTTAATGCTTTCTCGGTCTATATCTTCTTCTTCTAACAATAGATTGATGACCGAGATCGGGGTTTTCATTTGATGGACCCAGTGATTCATAAATTCAAGTTGCCGACTTTGTGAAGAATACAAGGATTGCACTTCATTTTGATAGATTTTGTATAAAGCTCGTGTATAAGCAGCTGTTCGAATATGCTCTGGTCCTTGTGCGTGACGGATTAATGCATCTTCCATTTTTGTTGGTTTTCTAACAATTGACTTATAATAGAAACGCCGAATGGTATATTTTCCAATGAGGTAACCAATTGTCAATAATATACTAATAATAATAGAGTAAATAGCTGTGTTGTAATTTCTAAATCCGTCTAACCAAAATAGTAAAAGTAAAAATAAGACTAGCCCAATTTGAAAAAAGATAAACGATACATGATCTTTCAGGAATAGGCGTATTGCTTTCATAATTCTTCCTGCGCTGGGATAAAGCGATAGCCAGCCCCTCGTACAGTTTCAATTGTCGATTTGACTTTGTAGTCTGCAAGCTTTTTTCGAACTCTTGTCATGTTGACGTTTAACGTATTTTCATCGACGAAAGATTGGTCATCCCAAAGTTGCTCAAGCAGAATCTCGCGAGAAATTACTTTAGGAGAAGCTTCAAGTAAAAGTTCTAAAATTACGCATTCTTTTTTTTGAAGCGGAATCACGCCATCATTTATATGGAGTTCCATTCGTTCGACATACAAATTCATCGCACCGAGTTTAATTGTTCGTTCGGATTGCCCTAAAGAATATTCGCCAAAAGATCTACGTAGGTGACTCCGAATTTTCGCAAGAACTATTTCATAGTGGAATGGTTTTGTTATAAAATCATCTCCACCATTTTCGAGTGCGAAGACCTGGTCCATGTCACCAGATCGCGCGGATATAAAAATAATTGGGCATGTGGTGTGAGTGCGTAATTGACGGCACCAATAATAACCGTCATATGAAGGTAAATTGATATCAAGAAGGATTAAATGCGGATTAAATGCGAGGCATTCTTCCGTTACGAGATCAAAGTTGTCGATAATCGCTACGTCATATTGATACTTTCGCAATGTATCTGCAAGTAAATGAGCAATTTTGTGATCATCTTCAACGATGAATATACGATGTTTTTCCATAGCTATTCCCCTTTCACTAGTATATTGATTATAACCTAGATAAGCACTGAATGCTCGCCTTGCTTTATCCTATAATATGGATAAGCTAATGAAAAAGCCAAAATGAAATAGCGTTGTTTTATAAAACAATAAAGCACTGCAAAATTGCAGTGCTGATTATCAATGATGTCTAATGGGGAATAACCTGTTACATTCATACTCAATGTTCAGTAATTAATAGACCAACTGTAAAAACTCATCTCTTGTTATCCCACCAAGGTATTTAGAGATATCAAGGTCTGAAAGGGCTTTATTCATAGATTCCCTGTTGTATTGGATGCCTTTCAGCTTTTCAGTAATGACCTCAACTTCACCAACCCCGAAGAAGTCCCCAAAAATAATAACGTCTTTAATGATTCCTTTATCCACTTGAAGTCTTACATCAATGCTTCCGACTGGAAAACGGTGAGAATGCTGCATATTAAATTTAGGCGACTTCCCGTAGTTCCAATCCCAATTCGCATAGCGCTCTTTAGACAATTCGTGAATATTTTCCCAATCTTCATCTGTTAATACGCGATATTTAATATTTTCTTCACCATCAAAAATAGAATTCAGGATTTCTTGACGGAACTGTTCAATTGTCATTGGTTCTTCAAGGAACTCTGAAATATTCGCGACTCGACTTCGGATTGATTTAATCCCTTTCGATTCAATTTTATCTTTTCGCACTTTTAAAGCTGACACAACTGTATCAATTTCCGTATCAAACATTAAAGTACCGTGGCTAAACATTCTGCCTTGTGTTGCAAACTGTGCGTTACCAGAAACTTTGCGGCCTTCTACGAGGAGATCATTACGGCCAATCAATTCTGCTTTTACCCCCATTTTTGCGAGTGCATCAACAACGGGTTCAGTAAACTTCTTAAAATTACGGAAAGATTCTCCGTCATCTTTTGTGATGAAACTGTAATTTAAATTACCTAAATCATGATACACAGCGCCACCACCGGAAAGACGTCGAACAATTTTAATGCCGTTTTCTTCTACAAAATCGGTATCTATCTCTTCAATAGTGTTTTGATTTTTTCCAACGATGATTGATGGTTCATTGATGTAGAACAGTAGAAATGAATCTTCATTAATATCCATTGTCCGAAGCACGTACTCTTCTATGGCTAAGTTAATTTGCGGATCTGTTATTCCTTTATTGTCTATAAAATGCATGGCTATCGCCCCTTCTCTAATGATTCACTTCTATTTTATCTGAAAAGTACAGAAATGTATTGACATTTGATTCACTGTTATAATACACTATGATTAATAGCTTCAGTGCTAGTACAGAAGGGAGATGATCATCAATGTTAGTAAGCGTTATCGAGTTCTTCAAAAACCTACCTGCAAAAGTTTGCGTTAACTGTAAGGAAGAATTTACAGAGCAACATGATTGCTACACGAACAAATGCAATAAATGTAACGTAGTATAGAGAACATAGACCACTACCCATCCACTATAATAAGCAAAGGAGATGAACTAGATGATTGAAAACATTATAGAGTTCTTTAAAAACTTACCTCCAAAAAAATGTACGAATTGCGGTGAAGAAATTGTTGAACAACATGAATGCTACGGAAACACATGCGATTCGTGTAACGTTATATAGAGTTAAAAAAAATTAGCAGCTATGGAACTTGTAAAATTCCGATAGCTGCTTTTTTTGATAATTAAAATTCAATATTTTGCAACACATCAGGACGATTGGTAAATATACCATTTGCCCCCATTTCCAACATATCCCGTGCCGCTTCCTCTTCCTGTACATTCGCAGCATAGACGAGTAATTTACTAATTCATCTATTTCTTCCTTTGAGAGTTCAGCAGTCTCCCCTTTCTCGAAGGTAATTAATTTCACTAACGGAATATCTTCATTGAATTCATGCACTCGTTTCAGCATTTTTTCAAAGAATGAATGAACAATGACCTTTGGTTTATTGTTTTTTTCAGCAGAGTTCATCATATCGTATTCTTTCAACAGGTTGACCAGCTTTTCTTCAATCCCATGATTTGTTTCGAATTTTTTTAATTCAATCATGAAATTTATTTGACCCTCAAATTGGTCGAATACTTCCCGCAAGGAGGGTACTTTATAAGCTTCACCTTCTCGATTTCTTTCTTTTCCTTTATGTCCGAAGTTTGCAGATAGCTCCTTTAGTTGGGCAAGTGTATGATTCCCGACATCTCCGCTTCCCTCTGTTGTCTTCGCAACATCCTCATCATACATACCGACTATTTTACCGTCCTTCGTTAAATGTATGTCTAATTCTATGTAGTCTGCATTTTCTTCTGCAAGTTCGTATGATACCAGCGTATTTTCAGGCGCATAAGCTGAGGCTCCTCGATGCGCAACAATATGAAAGTCTTCATCTGGCGTTGCTCTAGTATCAATCATTTCTTGCCCGCATCCCGCCAACAAGAAACTGATAAAAATGGTCCGTTTTTTTTCAATACTACCGTCTCCTTTTTTTCTATATCCCTTTCTTAAGTAAAAGAAACGTCAAAAAAATCCATGCATCGCCTGTAAAAGATACAAGCGGGTGCATGGATGTAAGCACGATTAAAATAACTCTTCGATTAGCTCTTTTACAGCCGCTTTCCCTTGATCGACACAGTCGGGTAGTCCGACGCCATCATAGGAAGCGCCCACTAATTTCACGAGTGGAAATTCGTCCTGTAACTCTCTTCTTGCAGCTTCAATTCGTTCTTTATGACCGACCCGATATTGTGGACGATCTTTTTTCCAACGAGTAATCACTGTGAATTCAGGCTTGGCGTTAATATTGATGATTCTTTTCAAATCTGACAGTACAATTTTTTCAATTTCAGCATCAGGCAAATCCACAATCATTTCATCACCAATTCGACCTACAAATGCTCGTATGAGTACTTTTCCTTTTGGTGTCGACGTTGGCCATTTACGATGTGTCCATGTACAGGCTGTGACAGAAAAATCGCCTGCTCTAGAAATTAGAAAGCCAGTGCCTTCTTCTTCTTGCACAATCGCTTCTTCTGGAAAAGCCATTGCGACTGTTGCAACCGATGTCGTTGGAATTTCTCCCAAATCTTTCAACAAACCATGTGGGGCAAATATATCACTTGCCATTTTATGTCCAGTGGTCATGATTACAGCATCGGCTTCTATTATTTGCCCATCATTCAGATGAAGGAGATTTCCGTTTTCTGTCCGTTTAATCGAATCTACACGAACGCCTTTCAAAACAGAATGAGGCTCCAGTTTTTCTTCAATAGCTTCAACTAGTGTGTCAAGACCATTTCGAAACGTATGAAAGGCCCCTTCCTTTTTCTTAGGTAAGCCATCTTTCGTGAGTGGCGGTTTAGGTGTTGAATTTTTCATCCCGAGAATTAAACTTCTATGCTTTTTCTCAACCTCATAAAACTGTGGATAAGTGGATTTTAAACTCATATGATCGATATCACCCGAGTAAACACCAGATAACAACGGTTCAATCAGGTTCTCAACAACCTCAGCACCGAGTCGTCTACGAAAAAAACTACCGAGTGATTGATCGCCGGATATAGTAGTCCGCGGCATAATAAAATCACCTGCGGCACGAAGTTTTCCTGCTAATGAAAATAACTCTGTCTTTAGAAACGGACCCATTTTTGTCGGAATTCCCATCACAGAACCCTCAGGTATTGGATGTAGTTTTCCATTAACGAAAATATATGCTTGACCCGTTGAATTCTTGACGAGTTGATCTTCAATCCCAAGATCTTCCGCTAAAATCCCTATGCTTTTCTTGCGTATAAGAAACGAATCAGGACCGCGTTCAATAATAAAACCGTCACGTCGCACCGTTTGAATTTTTCCTCCAAGACGATTCGACGCTTCAATGAGGAGTACATCGAGTGCAAGTCCTTTTTCCCGCGCCTCTTTTTGCATATAATAAGCTGCGGAAAGTCCTGTAATTCCTCCACCGATAATGACGACTTTTTTATGTTTTTCGTTCATGTCCATCATCACGTCTTTCTTTATTATTTCGATTCTTCAAGTTTCCCAAATACCGCATCGACCATTGCGTCGACAAAGAGTGGATCAGTGTTAGGCATAGCTGGGCGATAATAAGATGCGCCAATTTCATCACAAACAACTTTGCATTCATAATCATTGTCATACAAAACTTCTAGATGATCTGATACGAAGCCTACTGGCGTATAAACGAATGTTTTATATCCTTTTTCATTATACAAATCACGTGTGAGGTCTTGAACATCTGGCCCTAACCAAGGCTCAGGTGTCTGTCCTTCACTTTGCCAGCCCACTTCATAATTCTCAATGCCAGCCGCCTTGGCAATTAAATCTGCTGTCTCATTGAGCTGATCGGCATAAGGATCACCGTTTGCAAGAATTTTTTCAGGTAGTGAATGGGCTGAGACGATAAGACATGCTTCACTGCGTTCTTCATCGCTCATACTTTCATATGTTCCACGGACTTTGTCCGCCCAATATTCAATGAACTTCGGCTCTTTGTACCAACTTTCAACAGAAGTGATTTGTATGCCGTATTTTTCAGCTTCTTCTTTCGCTCTACCGTTGTACGATTTAACAGAGAATGTTGAGAAGTGCGGTGCAAGAACGATTGAAGCAGCTTCTGTAATGCCGTCATTATGCATTTGCTCAACTGCTTCTTCGATGAAAGGCGTAATATGTTTGAGTCCGACATATACTTTAAATTCTATTTCCTTTTGGACTTCATTCAAACGATCGCACAGCGCATTTGCTTGGTCTTCCGTAATTCTTGCAAGGGGAGAAATTCCACCGATTGCTTCGTAGCGATTTTGAAGATCTTCTAACTGTTCTGGTGCTGGTGGACGCCCCCGCCGAATATGTGTGTAATACGGTTCGATATCCTCTTCTTTATAAGGCGTTCCGTATGCCATCACCAATAAACCCATTTTCTTTTTCGTCATAGTAATCACCTCTGTTAATTTTTCACTGTCTTATTTACGTAACTCCGTACTATAATCATGCACAAATTTAGTTAACTTTTTCAATGTGGCTGGTTTTACTTCTGGGAATACACCGTGACCAAGGTTAAAGATATGATTACCATGTGCTACGCCTTGTTCTACAATGACTTTCGCACGTTCTTCAATGATGCTCCAATCCGCTAATAGAAGTGAAGGGTCTAAGTTTCCTTGTACCGGCTTCGTCAGACCACGTTCGCCTGCTTCTTTTATCGGTAGACGCCAGTCAAGACCAACAACATCAACTGGAAGGTCATGCCATTCATTTGCAAGGTGGCTGGCACCAACGCCGAATGTAATGATTGGAACATTTAGTTTACGTAGTTCTGTAAAAATACGTGTCATAACAGGTTTAATGAAGATTCTATAGTCCGAAACATTTAATGCGCCAACCCACGAATCAAATATCTGGACTGCTTTAGCACCCGCATTTACTTGTGCAGTTATATACGTAATCGTCATATCCGCAAGCTTGTCCATTAACGCAAACCATGCTTCAGATTCTGACACCATGAATGACTTCGTCAGATTGTATGTTTTTGATGGACCACCTTCGATCATATAGCTCGCAAGTGTAAACGGTGCGCCTGCGAAACCGATGAGTGGAACATTCAATTGGTCTTTAGTCAAAACTTTAATCGTTTCTAACACAAAAGGTATATCATCTTCTGGTGAAATTTCACCTAGATTATAAACGTCTTGTACCGAGCGAATAGGGTTACTAATAACCGGTCCTACGCCTGGCTTAATTTTCACATCAATACCTATTGCTGGTAGCGGTGTGACAATATCTTTATATAAAATAGCCCCGTCCACATTGTATTGGTCGACTGGTAGCTTTGTAACATACGCACAAATTTCAGGATTTTGTGTAATTTGCTCTAAAGAGTGAGTCTCTTTGATTTTCAAATACTCGGGCTGTGATCGTCCGGCCTGTCTCATAAACCATACTGGTGTATGTTCAATCTTCTCACCGCGTGCTGCTCGCAAAAGTGTGTCGTTAAATTTAGTCATAAACTCGATTCCCACTTTCAAATAATATTTTCGTCTTAACCTAACTCCTTTAAATACTAGAGCTTTCTGTGCACTTTGTATAGTTGAATGCCCCCATCGTCATACAATCGTCTTTAATTTTCGCCACATAATTGTCATTCTTTGTTTTATTTCTGTAGATAAGGGAAAATATAAAGTAATAAGGGGAGGCGATTTTAGAATGAACATTTATTTAACTTCAGGAACGATGGATTTTATGGAAACGGTTAGAACACGATATCCAATGGAGGATATGATTGTTATGCACGGAGCAGGTAATACTGTCCTTCTACATGAATCAGAAGAAAAAAGTGTTTTTCAAACACCGAGACGATATGAAGTGATTAACACCTTAGGCACGCTAACAGACACTGGTTTTTTTGCTTTCAATCATATTCCTATTACAGAAGAAGGTCGACCGACTTTTGAACATCGGTTTCAAACCCGTCTACAAGATATCAGCGGGGAACCTGGATTTGTCGCTCACCGTTTACTTCGACCATTAAATTCAGAAACGTATATCGTCTTAACACAATGGACGAGTAAAGTATTTTTAAACCTTTGGCTCGAGTCCCCTACTTATAAAAAGCTACATGAAAGTATCGAACACGAAGCTGGATTGGATAAGATGCAACACATCTTTTTAAGTGCACCTTATGTGACAACTTATAAAACAACTACTGAGGAAGATAAAGAGGAAAAATCCTAACTTAACTGTTAGGATTTTTCTTTTTATTGAAGCAACTACCCATCATTGATACAATTAACTTTCAAACTACTTTGTACTCGAGAGGAGAATACTTATGAAAGTAAAGTTATTTGAAAAACTAACAAATTCATATGAAGATATGGTCGTTATACGCCGATATTTACATATGAATCCAGAGTTATCTTTTAAAGAAGAAAAAACAGCTCAATATATTGTAGATTTCTATGCGGATCTCGGCGTTGATGTGCGTTCTGGCGTCGGCGGTAATGGTGTAGTGGCTCGCGTAAAAGGCGGAAGACCAGGAAAAACGGTTGCGCTTCGTGCAGATTTTGATGCATTGCCAATTCAAGATGAGAAAGAGGTTCCCTATAAATCTACTGTTCCTGGGGTTATGCATGCTTGTGGACATGATGGTCATACAGCAACGCTTCTACAACTCGCCAAAGCCATTTACGAGATGAGGGAAGATCTTGCAGGTGAATATGTCTTTATTCACCAACATGCCGAGGAATTTGCGCCAGGCGGTGCCAAGCCAATGATTGAAGACGGTTGTCTCGATGGTGTGGATGTTATTTTTGGAACGCATCTTTGGTCACTGACTGACGCTGGTACGATTGAATATTTAACTGGTCCAACGATGGCAGCAGCTGATAAATTTGACATTACAATTCTAGGGGCAGGTGGGCACGGGGCTGCACCCCATCAAACAAAAGATGCCATTGCAATTGGTGCACAGCTCGTCACTAACTTACAACAAATCGTTTCACGTCGCGTGAATCCAACTGAATCAGCCGTTTTATCTGTCGGTTCATTTATCGCTGACAATGCGTTCAACGTTATTGCGGATTCTGCAGTGATTGGCGGTACCGTTCGAACTTTTAATCCAGAAATTCGTAATCTTATGGAACGTGAAATGAAACGCGTCATTGATGGAATTGCACTTGCCAATGATTGTGAAATCGAGTTTGTTTATAGTCGCGGCTACCCAGCACTCATAAACCATAAAGATGAAACTGAGTTTTTACAATCAGTAGCTGAACAAATTCCAGGCATTGAAAAAGTTGTAGAAACGAAACCGCAGATGGGCGGCGAAGATTTTGCTTACTACCTTGAAAAAGTTCCGGGTACATTTTTCTTCACTGGTGCAAAACCTGAAAATCCATTTCCACATCATCATCCAAAATTCGATTTCGATGAAAACGCGATGTTAAATGCGGCAAAAGTACTTGGTGCGGCGGCATTGGATTATCAGGTTAAATGATTAAATTAAAATTAAATAGGTCTATAGATTAATTTTCAGGGTTTATGCACACCGTCAAATAACATTTACTCTTGCCTTATTCCATTTATCTATTAGATCCAAAAGTTCAAAACCCCTTACTACCATAGATCAGTAAGGGGTTCTTGTTATTAACGACATTGGAATAACTAGCAACCGGAAAAAATAGACATTAGACCCTGTGCAGATCTATCCTGCATAGTGATAATATTTTTTCCCATATGCTCTTTTTTCGGATAAAAGTTGCACCATATCAATGTTTTGGTTCGGATACTGTATATCGACACCATTTAGTTTAAGTACATCTCTTCACAGGTTCATAAATAGTTATAATATGACATAACTCGCACATTTTTTGATTATACATCGAACTCTTGTCACATTAAAAGTAAAGAGGAGGTTACTAAGAACCCCCTACAAACTATAAAAATCTATCTGTTCCTAAAAAGGCAGCCAATTATAAATATCTCTTGCTAAAATTACTAAAGTCTACTTTAAACTACTATAAAATTAGATAGAAATAGAAGAACTTGTTGTCCTATCAAATTATATTAAGAAATCGAAATTGAATATGCACCGTCGACCGGAAGAATAGTTCCTGTTACAAATGATGCCGCAGGTGAAGAGAAGAACGCAACTACCTGTCCAATTTCAATAGGTTCTCCAAATCGTTTCATTGGTGTACGTTTTATAATATTTTCTTGTAAATCACTAGGAAGTGCTTCCATAAGTGGTGTTCTGACCCAACCTGGTGCAACAGCATTAACACGAATATTATCTTTTGCGTATGCGTCTGCTAATGATTTAGTGATTTGGTCTACTGCACCTTTACTTGCACTATAGGCAACTCCTAATTCAGAACCAAAAATCGCCATCATTGATGAAACGTTAACAATGCTTGCTATCTCAGATTTTGCTAAGAGTGGTTGTGCTAATGAGCTTATAAGGAATACAGAGTCCGCATTAATATCCATCGTTTTTTTGTAAACTTTATAGTCAAACTGGTTCGGCAGGTTCACGCCGGCACCGTTAAATAAAATATCAAGCTGATCTAATCCAGCAAAGAACCTTTTCACGTCTTCTTCGTCTGTTACATCGAATTCGACAGATTCTACATCTAGTCCCTCTGGAATATCTAGGGAATCCGCCTTTAAACCTAATGCATATACTTTAGCTCCCAGGTCTGCTAAGTAAAATGCAGTTGCTGCACCTAAACCTGAAGTTCCACCAGTTACCACCGCAACACGATTTTTGAAAAGATCTTTTTGGAATGTATTATTTGTCATTTGTTTATTCCCCCTTGAAATTAGTTTCTTCTAATTGAACTTAATTATTTGATTTTCTTTGTGACCTAGTCCCAAAATAACTCGTTTGTACTGCAAACCCTCTAATCAAATTATATTAAAATCTTACACCCTTATAACTTTTACAACATGCCAAACAGTAGCCTCCATTTCACTCCACCCAATTAGTTTTCTTACAATTATAATTATAAAGCATTTCACGAAATTGTAATAATTGTTCTTTTTTGTTACGTTATAGGTAGTTCCTATAACATAACGGAGGATATACTTATGAATACAGTAAAATTAGAATATATTATTGAAGTAGCAAAACTAAAATCTATAAATAAAGCTGCCAAAAGTTTAAACGTTACGCAACCTACAGTTAGCCAAGCAATTAATCAAATTGAGAAGGAGATTGGATATCCTCTATTTATTCGAACAAAATCAGGTACATATCCAAGTGAAAAAGGAAAGATGATTATAGAAAAGGCTCTTGAAGTTATTGAAAAAACTGAAGAGTTGAAGGATTTGTTTGAACATGCGAAACTAACCGAAGAGTTGCGTTTAGCATCCATTCCAGGTGTTATGCCATTGTTAATAAAAACGGTTACTAATTACCAAAAGAATAATCCTAATGTTGAACTTTTTTTAACGGAAATTACTAGCGAAGAAATAATTAAAAAAATAATGGCAAGAGAACTAGATGCAGGATTAATTGTACGTTCCGCACTTTTTAAAGATGAATTTAATGATTTAATTTTCGAACCTATTATGGAAGGAAAAATGGTTGCAGTTGTGAGTCACCATTCTTCCTATGCTAAAGAAAAATCCATTACTGTAGAGCAATTAAAAAGGGAAAGTTTTATCTTATATAAGGATGATCATGTAAAGTATTTTGAAAATGAGTTTACTCAAGAGCATGGGAATATTAATGTTCTATTTCGGACAAATAATACTGAAGCTATATTTTTAGCTATTTTGGAACAAAATGCTATTAGTGTTGCCTATGATTATTCCCTTAAGTTTAATCCTTATTTTTTGTCGGGAAGAATCGTTCCATTAGAAATCAAGGGATTTGAACTGTTATCTGCACAAATTGGTTGGGTCCGTAATAAGCATGTCCTATTAAGTTCACAAGTAAAACAATTTATCAACAGATATCAAATAACTCAAACGTTAGATTTATAAAATTATTGATAAGAAAGTCGATTATTTCGTGTAAAATGTTACTATCCTATTGTATAGAAGTAGAAGACCTGATTCGTTGAATAAATGATTCTCCAAAAAATGATGGAAAGCCATCTCAAACGAGTAAATTGTTATATCAAATAGACCATTTTCAATCTTCAACCAAACCTTTCAATCTGCACCTATACCTATTCCACGACCTTCTTTTATTTGCTTGTACATTGGAAATAAGATTCGATTAAAAATTCCTTGTAAACCCGTGTTTTACGATAAATAACATATTATTAGAATATGCAAAGGTACAATAGCCGTTGTACCCTTGCAAAATGGGCTACAATTTACCATACAAATTAAATGCAATTTTCATACAAAACCCTTTTATATCAATAAAAATTGACTACCAAATTAGTATACAATTTGATAGTCAATTTCACTTAAACTTTTAATGTTTGCGATAGATAACGGAACCCGTTAGAAATTTCTATTCTCTGTTTTATTCACTTTATTCTTTATAAAAAGCACAAAGTTACCATAAAATTTAGAGTGCTATATTTTTACACATTATAATTCTATTCTAATCTATTACCAGCGGAACTGAAACCACCATTTACAGGTATTATTTTAGCAGTAATATATCGGGATGCTTCACTTCCAAAGAATACTAAAATCGTATCACGACGTGTGAATCCGACCGAATCAGCGGTTTTATCTGTAGTTTTTTTTGTGGCGGACAATGCATTCAATGTAATTGCCGATTCTGCAAAAATTGGAGGCACGGTTCGAACATTCAATCCAGAAATTCGAGACTTGATGGAACTCGAAATGAAACGTGTTGTTGACGGTACTGCTCTTGCAATTGATTGTAAAATTGAGTTTGTCTATGAACGTGGGTATCCTGCTCTTGTTAACCATAAAGATGAGACTGAGTTTTTGAAATCGGTAGCGGAAAAAATTCCGGGTGTCGAAAATGTCAATGAAACGAAACCCCATATGGGCGGCGAAGATTTTGCTTACTACCTTGAAAAAGTTCCGGGTACATTTTTCTTCACTGGTGCAAAACCTGAAAATCCATTTCCACATCATCATCCAAAATTCGATTTCGATGAAAATGCGATGTTAAATGCGGCAAAAGTACTTGGTGCGGCGGCGCTTGATTACCAACAATAAGTACTACTTCTATCATTTTCAATTTTTCTATCTAAATTGGCAAATAGTAGTCCATTATTCTTTGAATTAAAACCCATTTATATAGTTCGAAATACCTTTAACCCTTTCTATTATGACTAATAGAAGGGGTTTTTTCGTTTTAGATGATTGAATATTAACCCCTTTACAAAGCTATTCTCTGGACGGTAAATAGGTCTATATAATCATTTTTTTCAAAAAAATCAAATTTCTTCAATAAAACTCTTGCAAAATTATAATAATTTTATATATAATATGAATTGTACAACTATTAAATGGAAGAGGAGTGGGACTATTTGAATACAAAAAATCAAAACAGTAAGCCCTATGTAATTTCTTTAAATACATTAGTACTAGAACCAATTTTTACAGAGTATGGAATGCAAACAAAAGTTTTAGAATCCGAGCGAACACTTACTTTTGCTCAATCGCCGCTACATAGCATTAAAAACTCATGTCGGCATTATGGACACTCATTCGAAAATGCAGTGGATGGCTCAAATAAATTTTTAAGAAAACTACAAAAGCCACCCATCGTTATCGCTTTTAATTACGGCAGCCCAATCACATTTTTCCCAACATTATCACCAAGTGCACCTGATAATGTTTGGATCGCTTTGCATGCAGTTTCTAATATCCGGCGGGAAGAAAATGCATGTAAGATCGATTTGACAAATGGCACAACATTATCAGTACGTGTTTCTTCAGCAACAATATATCGTCAAACGTCATTAGGTAATATCTTAGAAAAAGAACATATTAGAAAATACAAAAACTTTAACGGCTTTCTAAACTGAAGTTCCAGTCATAGCCAAGTAAACAGAAATCAGTTCTTCCGTTCTATTGCGCAAGCGAACATTTAAATATCGGCGGCGTTCTTCATAGCCGCCGTATAAAAAGAGATACTCGGTGAAGGTGTCATCCATTTTACCGCGAATCACTTTCATATTATTTCGCCTTAAATAAATCGAGGTTTCTTTTAGTTCCTTTCGCGCAATAGTGAGCGCTTCTTCAACGATTTTGACATAAGGTCTTTTTAGTTTGAACGAGCCTTTATCAAATTCTTGTCGGTCCCGTTCTAACACAATCAGAATCATCGGCAAGTAAATCATATTTTCGAAGTACGGCAAAGCCTGTTCCGGAATTAGCGCCATACTATACCTCCTCTTCTACAAAACGAACGCTTGTTCCTTTATTTTCAGTATATGCTTTCTACACCAAAATATCAACTTTAAAAAGCAGAAAAAAACTCCTTGCCCATAAGAGCAAGAAGTCATTTTATCAGTTTTATTGTTTTTCATCGCCGATATAGTGAATCGATGTTACTTTCCAATCACCATCGTCATTTGTAAAAACCGTTACTTGTCGACCCAATTGATCGATTTTCAGACCTGTCGAGATTTGCTGAATCTTTGTTGTCAGTGTGGCAAATACTTGAGCTTCTTGCTCATCGTATTTAACGATTGTCAGATCATCAGCCTCGCGGTTCAAATCATACTCACTGAATTGTTCTTCCATATAAATACGTTCTTCTTCTAAATCAAACACATCTGAGTGCTTTGAAAGAGTATTCATATACTTATCGATATCTTTTTCATTAAATGCATCGATGTAAACCGAAAACGCTTCTAAAATTCGCTCTTTTTCGGCGGCCGGTACCTCTGCCGCTTCTTCGATCATCCCGCCAGACATATTAAATCCAACTTGCTTATCATCTACACCGTGATCGAGCGCGCCGTTTTCATTCATCGCTTCCCCATCATCTACTGAGCCATGCTGCGACGTGCTTTCTTTATCTGCACTACAAGCCCCAAGCACTAACAATAGACCTAACCCCATTGCCAAGTAAATCTTTTTCATGACTTTTTCCTCCTGCATATAGAAAAGGACCATTCCAAAAATCGGATGGCCCTTTTCATTTTAAATCATTACTTTACCTCGACCCAACCATTTTTAATCGCAGAAACAACTGCTTGTGTTCTATCATTGACAGCCATTTTCTGTAAAATGCTTGATACATGATTTTTAACGGTCTTTTCAGATATAAATAATGTCTCGCCAATTGTCCGGTTACTTTGTCCATCCGTTAACAATTGTAACACTTCACATTCACGCTTTGTCAACAAATGATACGGACGTCGAATATCATTTTGTTGGAACGCCCCTTTATGTTCACGTTCACTTAATCTGCGGAATTCTGTCACGAGATTATGTGTGACTTTCGGGTGCAGATATGAACCACCTAACGAAACAACTTTAATCGCTTCTACAATCGCATCTGCGTCCATTTCTTTCAACATATAGCCAAGTGCACCTGTTTTGAGTGCATGTGTAACATATGAACCATCATCATGAATAGATAAAATAATAACTTTTGCATCTGGATAGCTCTTCAGAAGCGATTCTGTAGCCTCTACCCCACTAACGCGAGGCATATTAATATCCATTAAAATTACATCTGGACTATGTTTTTCATAAAGGTCAAGAACTTCACTTCCGTCACTGCCTTCAGCAACCACTTCAAATGTGTCTTCAAAGTCTAAAATTCTTTTTACCCCTTCACGAAATAGTTGATGATCATCTACAATTACAATTTTTATTGTCGCCATTAGCATTTCCTCCCAATAATTCTAATTCTCCATTATCGTCTCAATCACATTGCTTTTTAGTGGGATACTAAACATTACTTTAGTCCATTTTCCCGGTGTTGAAGTAATTTTCATTTCGCCTTTCAGTAAATCGACACGTTCTCGCATTCCGATTAAACCGAAAGATTTATCTCGTACTTCTTTTAAATCGAAGCCTTTTCCATTATCCTTCACTTCTATGTTTAGTATATCGCGAAGCCACTCAATTTTCACCCAAACATCCTTGGAATTTCCATGTTTTATTGCATTTGTAACTGATTCTTGCACCAATCTAAAAACTGATATCTCAATATTTGTTGGGAGACGTATCGGTTGGCCAATACTTACAAAATGAATTTCAGCTGCTCTTTCAAAATTTTCCGAACTTGATAGGTATTTCTTCAAAGTAGGAACTAAGCCTAAATCATCAAGTGCCATCGGACGAAGGTTGTAGATAATCCGCCTAACTTCGGAAAGCGCATCGCGTACCGTTTCTTTTAATTCATTTAGTTCTTTAAAAGCTAGGTCCGCACCTTGTTCCGTGAAGACTTTTTCTATTAAACCTGAGCGCATTAAGACGTTAGCTAGCATTTGAGCGGGTCCATCATGAATATCTCGAGATAGTCTTTTGCGCTCTTCTTCTTGCGCTTCGATTATGCTGATCGCAAAGTTCTGCTTGAGCCTAGCATCTTGAAGTGCCTCTCCAACATTTTTCAAATCAGATGTCAGATAGTTCACAACTGCTGAAACCCGGTGCACAAGTTGATCAGCTCTATCCATTGTTTCTAGTAGTTCACTCATTCGTTTTTCAAGTTCGAAACGTCGTTGATGCATCTGCTTTTCTTCCATCTCATTGACCGATAACTCGAGAAGCAATTTATTTGCAGTTTCATAAGCACTACTAATTTCTTGCTCTGAATAACTCGCAAAGTTCTTTGAAACCTCTGCAAGCCGCTTTCGTGAACGACGACTTTCCCCCTCTAATTGAGTGTTTTCTATTAGCAAACGGGCAATCGCATTTTCCACCGCTTCTAGCTCTGCTTTCATTTCATCAAAGCTTTTACGACTTCGTTCACTTATAATGAATATATCGTTCTTGGAATGATCCATCGCACGTAGCATACTAGAAAAAATATTGTCCAACGCCTTAATATCGACTCTTTGGTCTGCCATTATGTTCCCCCTTGCCTAGAAAACAAACATTTGACTTTATGTAGTGTACCAATGGGCTTTCAATTTCTTGCCCACTTCACTTATTATATCATTATACAACGAAATGAATATTAAGTTTGTATTACAGATATGGAGGTTTTGAAATGCGAGCAAATTATCGTACAGTAAGAGGATATGGTGAAAGTGAATACATTATTCAAAGATCAAGATTCCTAACATATGTCATGCGCGTCGAAACTGAAGAAGAGGCTTTAGACTTCATAACGAAGATTAAAAAAATGCATCATAGCGCAACACATAACTGTTCAGCTTATATGATCGGCGAGCATGATGATATACAAAAAGCGAATGATGATGGTGAACCATCAGGCACTGCAGGTGTTCCGATTTTAGAAGTATTAAAGAAGCAACAACTAAAAGATACAGTAATCGTTGTCACCCGATACTTTGGTGGAATCAAGCTTGGCGGAGGTGGTCTCATTCGTGCATATGGTCGAGCAGCTACTGAAGGAATCGCTGCAGCTGGCTTAGTAGTATGCAAACTTCATCATTTAATGAAGGTAAGCGTCGATTATACTTGGTTAGGAAAGGTAGAAAACGAAGCAAGGCAATCAAGCTATATCCTTGATGACATTACATATGCGGAAGATGTTGATTTATTTTTATACGCGCCTGTAGAAGATGAACAGGTATTTACAGAATGGATGACCGAAATGACGAATGGTCAGGCGAAAATTTCTATTCAATCGAATAAATTCCTAGAATTTAATATTTGATAAATTGTAACTGTGCTAAAAAAAGAGTATAATAATATGAAATGCACTTTTGTAGATATGAAACTTTTTTTAGAAGTAAACGTCTGATTGTTGGAGACAACTAATCGTCTTTTATAATAATAGTTACCATCACATATTAAGTTCGGAGGACCCTTGATGAATAGAAAGAAGTATAGACAAGAAAAAAAGCATAGCAGTCGGAAAAGACTTGCTCTTAAAATATCGATTTTCTCTGTGTTAACAATCGTTTTAGTCGGCGCTGCTTATGCAGTCCTATTACAAAAAAAAGCCTCAGATGCAGCTGACCGCGCTTATGAAGCGCTTGATGAACGAGTGAAGTCTGATCTTCGCGATGAAGTTGTCAAACCATTGACCGACAATGTCTCAGTTCTTTTCATCGGTGTCGATGAAAGTGAAAATCGTAGCCAAGGTGACAGCAATAGCCGCTCAGATGCCCTACTTGTGGCCACACTTAACAACAAAGATAAGTCGGTAAAACTTCTAAGTATCCCACGAGATTCATACGTATACATTCCTGATCGAGAGCGTAAAGACAAAATAAATCACGCACACGCTTTTGGTGGTGTACCAGGCACAATTGAAACAGTTGAAGGCATGCTCGATATCCCGATTGATTATTATGTAAAGATGAATTTCAATGCCTTTATTGAAGTCGTTGACGCACTAGGCGGTATTGAAGCTGAAGTCCCATATCAGCTAACGGAATTAGACGAGAACGATAAACGAACAATCAATTTAGAACCCGGTTTACAAGAACTCAACGGAAAAGAAGCGCTCGCGCTGGCACGAACTCGTAAACTAGATAGTGATATTGAACGCGGTAAGCGACAACAAATGATTTTAAAGTCGATTATGAGTCAAGCGACATCCATATCATCGGTAACTAAGTACGGTAGCGTCATTGATGCAGTTGGTGACAATATGAAAACCAATATGACCTTTAGTGAAATGAAATCATTCCTAGCCTATGCTAAAGGCGGTATGCCAGATGTTGAAACACTCAACATTAGCGGAACTGACGATAGATCGACGGGTATTTGGTACTGGTTACCTGATGAAGAAAATCTTCAGGAAATAAAACTTGAACTACAACAACATTTAGAGGTTTTACCGGGTTCATCACTAGTCAATGATGACTCAGAAGTAGACCGCATGAACGCTATTAAAGAAGCAGCAGATGATGCAACCCTTCCAAGATAATAAACATAATGAAATAGCAAGAACAAAGCCCGATAGCGCTAGTCACTATCGGGCTTTGTTCTGCTCTATTTTCTTCCATTAAAAAACGACCAGACAGTATGTCTAATCGTTTTTACTTCCCTATCATTCTAACAAGATTCAATAGTGGTCTATAATTCTTACCGGCTAGTCCGACGACTTCAACAAATAACTCAATTGCGATGAGCATAATGAAAACCAGTAGAAGTGCGCCCCATTGCGTAGCTTGCGAAAAAAGAATTGCGCTAACACCAAACAATGCAGCAAGTGCATAAATAATTAATACCGACTGTCTATGTGAAAATCCTGCATTCAAGAGGCTGTGATGTAAATGTGATTTATCAGGTGCTGAAATCGGTTGTTTCATCCGGATACGCCGCACAATTGTAAAAAATGTATCAGAAATCGGAACACCGAGTATTAGAACTGGAATAACTAAGGAGATAAATGTTACATTCTTAAATCCTAATAATGCAAGGACGGAAATCATAAACCCAAGAAACAATGCCCCTGTATCTCCCATAAAAATCTTTGCAGGATAAAAGTTGTAAATTAAAAAACCTAAGGAACTAGCTGCTAAAATTGTTGTAGTTGCTACAACAAACATATCACCCATTAGCATCGCCATAACAGAAAGCGAAATGAGAGCGATTGATGATACACCTGCTGCTAAACCATCTAAACCATCAAGTAAATTAATCGCATTCGTAATACCAACAATCCAAAGTATTGTAACTGGTATACTCAAAAAGCCAAATTCTATAATACCACCAAATGGTAAATTAATAAATTCTATTTGTAAACCGCCCCATGTTACGACAACAATTGCAGCTGCCAATTGACCAGCAACTTTTGCTTTTGCGGTAATTTCAAGCATGTCATCAAGAAAACCTGTTATCACAATGATAAGTGCTCCTATGAAAATTCCAATAGCATGCTCATCCGAAGGCGTTAGTAGTAAATAGCCTATTAAAAAACCGCCTATGATCGCTAGACCACCAATACGAGGCATAATGGACACATGAACTTTCCGATAGTTCGGACGATCTACAGCCCCAATACGGAATGCTAATTTTCTTACAAGCGGAGTCAATATAATCGAAGTGAGAAACGCAACAACGATTGCAAGGATTAACATGTCCTACCTCCTAAAAATAATCTAGTCTTAAAATCTTTACTATTATAACACAGTTAGGTATATAAAGCATTCCGTCCCTACTCATTTAACGAATGAATCTACCTAGTAACAGTAAATGGATAAACAGTTTAACTCCTATCTATCCGGGTATGTATAATCAACAGCCAAAAAAGAAGGAGGAATAAGATCATGCCGAATAATGACCATATGTCTGATGAGGTGATAAAAATCTTTCACAATTCAAAGGGCTCCGTCAAAAAAAACCTTGAAAAATGGGTTAACCATACAGATGAGATCAAAGAAGATAAAGTAAACCTCAATTGGGATTCAAATGCAGATTCACAGCACAACCATGCAGTTGGTGAATATGAACCCTTACAAGAAAGAAATACACTTAGCAGTGAGAATAGCGAATCAAAACGTAAAGAGTCTCCCCCATCCAAAAGCGAAATCGATGGTCAAATAGAAGAAGATAACCGCAGTATGCTTGAGAACGAGATGCGTCAAGATAAAATTGAAGATATGCGATCAGAATATAGAGGTCACATTGGCGATAAACGCTAAACAATCTTAAAAATCCCACCTTGTCTATAGGACGAGGTGGGATTTTTTTGGTTCCATTAAATGTCCAAATCTGTAATGATCGTAACGTCTTTATGATCCACAAGCTTGGTAATTGGCCATTCTGTTGTTACACGACCTTCTTTCAACTTCTCTAGTGCTGCACGTTTTCTTTCGCCAAACGCTAGTAAGACAATTTTCTTCGCACGGAAGATGGAGCTAATTCCTAAAGATAATGCAGTATCAGGAATCTTTTCATCGTTCGCAAATAGTTTACTATTCACATTCAATGTGGATTCCGTTAATTTGGCAATATGTGTCACCGAATCAAATGAAGTACCTGGTTCGTTAAAAGCAATATGACCATTTTCACCAACACCTAAAAGTTGGAGATCAATACCGTATTTTTCAAGTAAGTTTTCATATCTCGTACATTCTTCTTCTAAATCTTCTGCTAACCCATTTAATAAAAACGTTTCTTTAAATTGTTTTTTATCGAATAAATGTTCATGCATAAAGTATGCATAACTATTTGGATTCTCCGCTGAAATTCCTACGTACTCATCTAAATTGAACGTAATCACATCTGAAAAATCTAGGTCCGAGTTCACCCATTTATCATAAACAGGAATCATTGTGTTTCCAGTCGCAAGACTGATTGTATGGAGCTTGTTATTTTCAAGCTCCTCTTTGATGATTTGAAATGTCGTAACTGATCCTTGTTCAGGATTATCCACTTTAACAAATTTCACGTTTTCCATCATTACATCCGACCTTCACTTATTTTTTTTGTTGTACTAATTGTATTTTTTTTATAAGCCCTCTGTCAACTGAAAAAATATTTACTGATTTAAAATATCTAAAATTTTTACCTGTGTTCACTTAAAAAACAACCGTCATCATCAGAACAAGTTAACATTACCCAACAAATGAGCTTATGGCAAATTTATGAAGGATACGTGAACGAAATGTGAATGATTCGTACTTATCAACATTCCTAGGGAAATCCCTAATTCCTCTTTAAAATAGTCTGCTTATGATAGAGGTAGGCGCCAACGAAATCAAGCACAATGAAAGGAAGTGTTGATATGAAAAACAAACAGCCAAAACAACAAGAGAATAACGAATCATCCATTCATTTTAAAGGAACTTTTATTGCAGTCATGTTACTCGGTGTATTCTTGGTTGCATCTTGGTTTGGCATTTACGCACTCTTTTTATCTAGATAACGAAAGACAGGGGGATATAAAATGAATTTGCATAAATATGAAAAGATATGGTTGATTTTTGGAATCGGCTCACTTGCTGTGTTTTTAATCATCATTGGTTTTGCAGCATTTTGGAAAGGGACGCATCCACAGAGTCATATTGAAACGATAGATCCGCAAAATGTTGACGCGCATGAAGCTTTTAAACCTGAAAACCTTGGGTTACATGAAGTCGAAGAAGGTAAATACACCGTAAACATTGTTGCATCCGCTTTCAATTATGACTTAGGGAAAGATAACGAAGGAAATCGCGTAGATAGCCTTCGAATTCCTAAAGGCGCTACTGTTCTGTTTCAAATAACAACAATAGATGTCGTACATGGTTTTCAAGTCGCAGGTACAAATATCAATATGATGGTCGAACCCGGTCATATAAGCCGATACGAAACCGTAATGAAAAACACTGGTGAATTTACAATCGTCTGCAACGAATATTGCGGTATCGGTCATCACTTAATGTATGGGAAAGTTGAGGTGTACGAATAATCATGAAACAACTAAAATTTTCTAAAAAAGAATCTAGATTATATATGGCGTTTATGTATGTTACTTTCATTTCACTTTTAGTCGGTGGATTGATGGGATTACTTCAGACTTTTGTTCGATCAGGAAAACTTACACTACCATTCGGCATCGACTATTATACAATTTTAACGGTTCACGGCGTCATTCTTGCACTTGTTATGACGACATTTTTCATAATAGGATTCCAATTTTCACTCATGGGTAAAACAGTTGGCATGTCTGATAAACAACGAAAAATGGCTTGGTGGTCATTTTGGATTATGCTTACGGGTACAATAATGGCCGCAACAATGGTTTTAACCGGGCAAGCATCTGTACTATATACATTCTATGCACCACTACGTGCCCATCCTATTTTTTATATCGGACTCGCGCTCGTTATTGTCGGCAGTTGGGTCGCCGCAATTGTAAATTTCCGTCAATTATATCTCTGGAAAAAAGCGAATAAAGGACAAAAGTCTCCACTTCTCGCTTATATGGTAACGATTAATATGATTATGTGGGTAATTGCCTCACTTGGTGTTGCCGTTTCTGTCCTAGTACTTTTCATACCTTGGTCACTTGGCTATACTGCAACCATTAATGTGCTACTGAGTCGTACATTGTTCTGGTATTTCGGGCACCCACTCGTCTATTTCTGGTTATTACCTGCTTATATGGCATGGTATGCAATTGTTCCGAAAATAATTGGCGGGAAAATATTCAGCGATTCACTTGCTAGGTTATCATTTGTTTTACTATTAATGTTTTCGATACCAGTCGGTTTCCATCACCAGTTGACAGAGCCAGGTATTGATGCGACTTGGAAATTCATTCAAGTTGTTTTAACATTTATGGTCGTCATTCCGACTTTAATGACAGCTTTCTCGATTTTTGCAACATTTGAAGCAACAGGACGTAAAAAAGGATTTACAAGTCTTTTTGGCTGGTTTAGAAAACTGCCATGGAAAGATGTTCGCTTCTTGGCACCTTTCATCGGGATGGTTGCTTTCATTCCTGGTGGAGCAGGTGGAATTATTAACGCATCTCACCAAATGAATGCATTAATCCACAACACGATTTGGGTTACTGGACATTTCCACTTAACAGCAGGAATGACATCTGTTCTTACATTCTTTGGAATAACGTATTGGCTTGTCCCTCATTTAACAGGACGCCGATTGACACCAAGACTAAATAAATTAGGTATCATTCAGTCCCTCATCTGGACTGTCGGTATGGTCATCATGTCGACTTCTATGCATATCCAGGGGTTATTAGGTGGGCCGCGTCGCTCCAATTTCTCTGAATATGCAGGCGGAGCACAAGTAGAAACATGGATTAGTTATCAAATGGCACAAGCTATTGGTGGATCGATACTCTTCATCGCTATCATCTTAATGGTGTATATTTTCATCCAATTAACATTCTTTGCACCGCGCGGCGTTGAAGAATACCCGATTGCTGAGGAAGAAGAAGATGCAGAGCCAACACCAAAACTATTGGAAAACTGGGTTTTATGGATCGCGATTACAATTGCTTTAATCCTTTTCGCTTATACAATTCCGGTGATTGAAATAATAAAACACTCACCACCTGGTTCACCACCATTTGATTGGCTGATTGGAAGGTAGAAATCAAAAAGACTGATGAAATCGCAATGATTTCCTCAGTCTTTTTTCTAATTTAACCTACTTATTTATCCATTTTATGTTCTAATGCTACACGTTCAACAGCAGCTGCGACATTCTCATGGACTGATGGGTCTAGCGGGTGTGGAACAAGGTCTCCGGGTTTAGTACTGTCTACAATGGCATGTGCGGCAGCCAGAAGCATTGGATACGTAATTGCTTTCGCATTGGCATTTAATGCACCTCGGAATATGCCTGGAAAACCTAGAACATTATTAACAAGTCTGCCGTCTGCTGCAAATGCAGCTCCTGCTTCTAAAGCAACATCAGGTTTAATCTCTGCATTAGGATTTGATAATGCTAAAATAATTTGTCCTTTTCGAACCATTTCCGGTTTTATCAAATCAGCAACGCCTGTTGTTGCAACGATAATATCACAAGTAGCCATTAGTTCATCAAGTGAATCTAAAACAGTCCCACCATGTGCTTTAAGACGTTCTAATGCAACTTCGTTTCGGTCAATTCCACGCATTTCTTTTACGCCATATTCCATTAGCATCCGACTAATTGCTAAACCAGCAGCTCCAAGTCCAATTTGCCCTACAATAGAGTCTGATAACTTAACATCTGATTGCCTACAAGCGGAAATAATTGAAGCAAGTGTGACGACAGCTGTACCGTGCTGATCATCGTGCATGACAGGAATCGGAAGTTCTTTTTTGAGTCTCTCTTCAATTTCAAAGCAATGTGGTGATCCAATATCTTCAAGTAGAATTCCACCGAAACCTTGATAAATATTCTTAATTGTATTGACCACTTCATCTGGGTCGCTCGTTCCTAGTAATATCGGAACACCGCTGATTCCAGCAAATTGATCTAATAGGACGGATTTCCCTTCCATAACAGGCATTCCTGCAACTGGTCCAATATCTCCAAGACCTAATATTGCGGTACCGTCAGTGACGATTGCAACCGTGTTTGAAATACCGGTAAAATAATTAGCTTGCTCAGGATCTTCTTTAATTACTTCACAAACGTTTGCAACCCCAGGCGTATAAACCCGACGTAAATCTCCAAGTGAACGAATTTCCATTCGACTCTTCGTGTGAATTTTACCGCCTTCATGTGCTTGGAGTACGTCATCTGTTACAGCCTGTACAGTAATTCCGTTTCCAATATCATTCACTGCTTTGACAATCGTATGTAAATGTTCTTCATCTCTACAATGAATCGCAACATCGCGAATCGTTGATAATGTACCGAGTTTTATTGTTTGGATATCCCCTATATCACCTTCTAACGCTCCGATTGCCATCGCTACTTTAGCAAAGTTACCAGGTGAAGATGGGGTTTCAATAATTAAGTTACGCATAAATTCACTTTGTTCCATTTTTTCAACCTCCAAATAATTGAGTACTGTTCCCATATTACACACTATTAGATCTTTCGTAAATTGAATTGTACAAGTAAACCTTGTATATTTAACGATTAAGTGGAATAATTCGGAGTAATAGCATGCTTAGTTTTTCCACTATTCTTATATTGAATTTTACTATAAATAGTAGGAAACATTAAATATTAACACGATTTCAAGGAGTGTTTACTTTGACATTACGCAAAAACTTCCTCATCGGATTGATGTTATTTGCATTATTTCTTGGTGCAGGAAATATTATCTTCCCGCCGACGCTCGGACAAATGGCAGGCGAAAATCTTTTCATCGCAATGACTGGCTTTCTAATTACTGGTGTCGGTCTTCCCCTTGTAGCTGTATTAGCAATTGCAAATGCAGGAGGACGTTCAGGGTTACAAACGATAGCGGGAAGAGTTCACCCCGTTTTCGGAATCGTTTTCACGATAATTATCTATATGGCGATAGGTCCCTTTTTTGGAATTCCGCGGACTGCTACTGTGTCTTATGAGATTGGGATTGTTCCTTTTCTTTCTAACATATAGCATTATCAACTTGGCCACTTGCCTTGTTCACGATTTTTTTCTTCCTTATTACAGTTTTTATGGCCTTAAACCCTACTAAACTAGTCGATAGAATTGGGAAAATATTAACGCCTGGATTATTTATCGTAATTGGTGCATTGGCGATTAAAAGTATCGTAACACCGATTGGATCGATTGGACAGGCGCAGGGAGATTATGCGACACACCCTTTTTTCAGGAGCTTTATTGAAGGCTATTTAACCATGGATGTAATTGCTGCACTCGTTTTCGGAATTGTCGTCGTCAACGCACTTAAAGATGAAGGCGTAACTAAAAAAGCACCTATTATGAGAGCTATGACGATTGCTGGTTTTATCGCCGCTATAGGGTTAACTTTCGTATATGTTTCCTTAAGTTTTATCGGCGCAACTAGTGTTGATGTAATTGGTATACAAAATAATGGTGGCGCAATTATGTCACTGGCATCCACAGTTTTATACGGATCAGCAGGGACCACAATTCTAGCAGTCACCATTATTTTCGCTTGTTTAACAACTTCTATCGGACTCGTTGCCGCGTGCGCTCAGTTTTTTAATGAAATCTTCCCACGACTTTCATATAAAACTTATGTATGGATCTTTGCCGGATTTAGTGCAGTTGTTGGGAACGTTGGTTTAACTCAACTTTTAGCCATTTCACTACCTGCACTTATGATGATTTATCCACTTGCAATTGTACTTATGCTGATGTCCTTCATTGACAAAGCATTTGACCGAAAACCCATTGTTTATATACTCGCACTTTTTGCAACAGCAATTGTCAGTATTTTCGACGGACTTCGTGTAGCAGGAATTGATGTAGAACCAGTGACATCAATACTTCAACACCTTCCGCTCTATGAACAACAAATCGGTTGGCTAGTTCCAGCAATAGTAGGGGCATTTGTCGGAATTATTATTAGTTTCTTTCAAAAGAAGTGAAATAGATGATATAATAATAAATGAATGAACATTCATTTATTGGAGGGGTATTAAATGACATCAAATTTGAATGAAATGTCGATTGAAGAAATTTGGCTAGAAATCGACAAGAAATTGAACGAAAATGCTGAACCATATCAGGACATGAATACGACTTACGCTTTTAACCTGTCCGGGGAAGATGGTGGACAATTCGCGCTTAAATTTACAGATGGACATGTAGAAACCATTATCGGGATGCTTGATGGATCCGACTGCGCACTGTCAATGAGCGTTAAAGACTTCAAGAAGTTAATCGAAGGAAACTTAAACGCAACCACCTCATATATGATGGGGAAACTTAAAATAAAAGGGAATCTTGGTGAGGCGTTAAAACTCGAAAAACTCTTAAAACAATATTCATTTTAAAAACATTAAAGAACCGGTTATTCTCAGAAAAGAGAATAACCGGTTCTTTAATTATTTAGAACACATTAAAAACCAAGCTGAACCCTTGGTGTTACTACATTTATGAGGTATAATATAGTTGGAAGATCTTAAAAACATACTAATATTATACGGAGTGAACGACGTGTTCAAAGATAATCGATTTCTTGATTATAATGTAAGCGGGTTCAGAAAGGATTTAATCGCAGGGATTACAGTGGGAATTGTTGCCATACCACTTGGAATGGCATTTGCAATCGCTTCTGGTGTAAAACCCGAATATGGACTCTATACGACGATTGTTGCAGGTTTTATTGTAGCTCTCTTAGGTGGATCTCGATTTCAAATTGCAGGACCAACAGGTGCATTTATCCCTATTTTACTGGCTGTTGTTCTTCAATACGGTTACGAAGATTTGCTCATCGCCGGATTTTTAGCAGGTATTATACTTGTCGTTATGAGTTATGCAGGAGTGAGTAGTCTAATACACTTTGTACCAAAGTCAGTGACCATAGGCTTTACTGCTGGTATTGCCATCATTATTTTCACTGGACAGCTCGAGAATTTCTTCGGCTTGACTGGTGTCGATAAAAAAGAGTTTTTTCATGAAAATATGATTGGTTTGTTCAATCAATTATATACAGCAAACTTTAATAGTATACTCATCGCAGTTATTGGTCTAGCAGTTATTTTTATTTTACCAAAAGTGGCACCGCGCATTCCGGTTCTTCTTGTTGCACTCCTCATTCCAACACTTATTTCCTTCTTCTTCTTTGATGGGAAAGTTGAAACAATCGGCACTGCCTTTGGCGGCATTCCAAACTCCCTACCGACGTTCCAATTTCCTGAAATTACATTATCTAGATTGGTTGCTCTATGGCAACCAGCCCTTGTTATCGCCGCACTTGGTTCCATTGAATCACTTTTATCAGCCGTTGTTGCGGACGGGATGAAACCTGAGAAAGTTGAGAATCATAATTCCAAGCGAGAATTATTCGGCCAAGGAATCGCAAATATTATCACACCTTTGTTTGGCGGAATTCCTGCAACCGGCGCGATTGCTCGTACGGCAACAAACATTCGTGCAGGTGCAGTAAGTCCCGTCTCTGGAATTGTTCAAAGTATATTTGTTCTTGGATTCCTTCTTTTATTTGCACCCTACGCATCACATATCCCACTTGCAGCGATGGCACCAATTCTCATGTTTGTGGCTTGGAATATGAGTGCAAGAAAAGCTTTTGTACACATATTGTCAATTCGATCGGGTGACTCTATCGTCTTGTTAACTACTTTTCTACTAACGATATTCGTAAACTTAACGGTCGCTGTGCAAGTCGGTATTCTGATTGCGATTATCTCCTTTTTACGCAAAATGGTCAATAAACTTCATTTAAAAGTGGCGAAAACCTCCGAAGTTGAGATCATTAAATTCGGTCAAAATCAGCCTGATGCGTTAAAGAAATATATCCTCGATGGCCCATTATTTTTTGGTACGGCAAAAACTTTTGAGGATGCTTATCCCGTTATCTTGACGAAAGATGTGAAGACAATTATTCTTGACTTAGAGCATACATCAGTCATAGACGCAACTGGAGAAGCTGCTTTATCAACGTTTATTGACGATGCACGCCGCGCGGATATTCACATTATCATTAAGAAACTACCAAAAGAAAAAATTCCCCTTTTTAAAAAGGGCGGATTATATGAAAAAGTTGGCGCTGAGAACTTCTTTATGTAAAAAGGAAGACACCGAATTGGGTGTCTTCCTTTTTCATTACTTAATATCACTGTGTATTAACACCGTTGCTATTTCAGGGAAAAACGATAAGACAATCATGAAAACAATCATGATAACAGCATACGGAATAACACCTTTCACAATTTCACTAATTGAATTTTGCCTATCTAACCCTTTCAGCACGAATAGATTCAAGCCTACAGGCGGCGAAATTAGTGCTAGTTCCATGTTAATCACCATGATAATCGCAAACCAAATTGGGTCAAAGCCAAGTGCGATAATGATTGGATATAGAATTGGCAATGTGATGACTAGGATAGACACTGTTTCAAGGAACATACCTAAGATCAACAACACAATATTTATCAAGATAAAGATGATCCAAGGATTAATATCTTGTGATGTTGCGAAATTTACAACGGATTGTGGAATTTGTAAAATCGTCAAGATAAATCCTAATAACATTGCACCAATAATGATAAACAAAATCATTGTATTCGTTTTTACTGTTGCAAGCATAATTTGTTTCAAATTGGCAATGGTTAAGTTTTTATAAATTATCGCTGATATTGCGAAACTGAGTACAACACCAACTGCCGCCGCTTCAGTAGGGGTAAAGAAACCTGTGTAAATCCCACCAATAATTATTACTGGAAGTAACAAGCCCCATATTGCCTTTTTAGAAGCTTCAAACCGTTCTGCCCAAGTCGCAGGTGCATCTTTGATATGCCGCGCTTGATAAGCAGAAAACACCATAAATGCAAGTGTCATAATGATTCCCGGGATAATTCCAGCAATAAATAGCTTACCAACAGATTCTCCAGTAACCGAACCATAAATAATCATTGGAATACTTGGTGGGATTAGAATACCAAGCGTTCCCCCTGCTGCAAGTAGGCCCAGTACATGTCTCTTAGGATATCCACGTCTCACCATTTCTGGAAGTGCTACTGCACCAACTGTTACAGCAGTTGCAACACTAGAACCTGAGATTGCGGAAAAGATTGTACAACAAAAGATTGTTGCAATTGCGAGTCCTCCTGGAAAATGTCTAAACCATCTACTCGCCATCTCATAAAGATCTTTTCCAACTCCACTGACAACTAACACTTGACTCATCAACACATACATCGGTAACGCTGTCAGTGTGAAATCATCCAAGGATTTATATGAAATAATTGGAATTTGCGCAAATGCAAATGTCCCCCCATTAAAGAAGAACATCCCACCAACAGCTAATAGGCATAGTGCGAATGCGACTGGCAACCCGAGTAAAAGAAGAACACCTAATCCACCTGTAAAAAAGAAACTCATATATGTTCTCCCCCCTCATGCACGCCGCCGTCAATAATTTGTAAGATAAAAGCTATACATAACAGCACTCCACCTGCTAATAGAAAAATCTCTGGCAGGTACATAGGTACACGTAATAAGGATGCTGATGTAACGCCTAATTCGTAAGTCTTTACTACATGACTAAATGTGTAAATCGTGAAAATCACACTAAATAATAAGCCTAAAGAATTCGTAACATAAGCAAGAATCGTTTTAAAACGGTCATTCACACTATTGATCAATAAATCAACCGTGATATGCGAGTATGTTCTTACCGCAAAGGCACTTCCTAAAAAACAACTTCCGATTATCGCATAAATCGACAACTCTGTTGCCCATGATGTCGGTGCATTGAAAACCGATCTGGAAACCACCTCATAAAATGTCATAAAAGTTGTAATCAATATTAATGTTCCTGCTATATAAGCGCCTAATTTAATAAGAAAATCAAAAAAGTTGTATACTTTTTTCAATGGTGGTTCCCTCCTAACTAAACAATTTTACTTACCGACTGTCATTTCTAACAGTTCTTTTCCAAGTTCACCTGCATTTTTAGTAAAGGCTTCTTGTACAGGTTCCGCGGCATCAATCCATTCTTGTATGTCTTCTTCAGGTACTACATAGACCTCCATACCATTTTCTTCAAGTTGTTTCGCTGCTGCTGCATCTTCAATTTCTGCCTGTTCACGAATCCACTTTTCAGTTTCATCTGCTGTTTCTTGTAGAAGAACTTGTGTTTTTTCAGGTAACTTATCCCAAAAGTCTTTATTCACTGCTAGTAGAAATTCTAGATAAGCATAATTATTAATCGTTAAATACTTTGTAACCTCGTCATATTTTCGTTGAAGCATTGCAGTTGTTCCAGAAGTAGCACCGTCAACAGTATCTCGTTGTAAAGCCATGTATACTTCTCCACCGCCCATGAATACTGGTGATGCACCATATGCTTTAATCAGTTCTGAAGGGATATCTCCGATACTTCTAATTTTTAAGCCCTCAAAATCCGATGGTGATTTTAATGCACGTTTATTATTTGCGAACTGAACGTAGCCATAGTCAGCAAACATCAAAACTTTCGCACCTTTTTCTTCCATCGCATCGCGTAATTTGTCACCAAATTCGCCGCCCACAGCTTCTCCTACGGCCGCATAATCATTAAACACATAAGGTACATCGAAAATCCCCATAGCTGGAACAGTTGATGCCCAAAGGGTTGATGAGTTAACACCCATTTCGACGCCGCCTGATAAAATTGATTGGTTCATATCTTTGTCACTTAATAATTGACCCGCTGGATAGACTTCAATTTTTACTTTTCCACCAGACTTTTCAGTCACATCTTTTGCAAATTGTTCAATTCCTACCGCTATGTGGTGATCTAGTGGTAGATTATAGGCAAGGCGAATTTTCGCTTCTTCATAATCACCGTCGCTTCCCGAACCATTGCTGCTCGCATTTCCTTCGTCTGTGCTACCGCATGCTGCTAACACCAATACCGCTAAAATTGTATAAATAATACCTGCCATCCACTTTTTCATTTTCTATTCCCCCTCGTATCTGGTCTTTCTACATGCCTGATTCTTCCCAATGGATTTTTTGACGAGAGACTCGCAGCATAATCAGCCGCGTCTAATAACTTCTCAAAATCAATACCTGTTTTAATGTTCATCCGTTCAAATAAGTACACCAAGTCTTCTGTCGCCAAATTCCCTGCGGCTCCAGGTGCAAATGGACAGCCTCCAATTCCGCTAACCGCCGCTTCAAATATCCTAATGCCCACTTTGTAAGCTGCATAAGCATTTGCCGAAGCAAGTCCACGCGTATCATGTAAATGAATGGCTACTGGTGTTTCCCCAGCTACTAGTAAAACCTCTGCCATCAAAGCTTCGACTTGATCCGGTGTCGCGATTCCGATTGTATCTGCAATTCCAATCCGATCAGCACCCGCTGCCTTGGCCTTTTTCACAAGAGATAGAACTTGTTCTTTCGATACTTGTCCTTCATATGGGCATCCGAAACTGACTGCAACTGAGAAACAAGTTTTTATACCTGTCTTCTTTGCCTGTTCAACAATTGCTTCGAACTGTTGTAGATTGTCGCTGATTGTCATCCCAATATTTTTCTCATTAAAAGTTTCAGTTGCAGAACTCACCCAGTTAATTTCAGAAAGTTTATGATGACTTGAACGTTCATATCCTTTTAAATTAGGGACAAGTGCAATTGATTCAAGATTTGGATTGGAAGAGACTTCTCTAAGTAAGTCGTCTGCGTCTGCCATTTGGGGTACTTTTTTCGGATGTACGAATGATGTCACTTCAACTTTTGAAATACCTGCGTCCACAAGCATTTCAACTAACTTTGCTTTTTCTGTTGTAGCAATTATATTGGAATCGTTTTGCAAGCCATCTCGTGGACTCACGTCGATTATCATTACATCTGGCATTTAGATAATCCCCTCCTTTTTCAGCCTAATAAAGTCATCAAAGCTAAAATCCAAATACTCTGAGTAAACTTCGTCATTATGTTCGCCTAACGTCGGCCCAACCCATTCTAAATCACCTGGTGTTTCAGAAAGTTTTGGTACAACCCCCGGCACTAAAACCGAACTCCCATCAGGCAAGTCTACTTTTCTTAACATGTCACGAGCTTGGTAATGTTTATCGGCAACTATTTCTTCAATTCCATAGATTGGCCCAACTGGAACTGAAGCCTCGTCAAGTTTCTTTTGCACGTCTTCCAAAGTATGTTGTTTTGTCCATTCTTCAATTGCTCGGTCTATCGTTTCAACATGATCTGCTCGCCCTTGGTTCGTTGCATATCTAGGATCGAAAGCCAAATCCTCGCGGTCCATAGCAACCATCAGTCGTTCATAGATTCGGTCACCATTTCCCCCAATAACAATTCGTTTTCCCTCTTTACACTCATAAGTATTTGATGGGGCAATTCCTGGCAATGTAGCACCACTTCTTTTTCGTACATGCCCTGTTAAATCAAATTCCGGTAAAATCCCTTCTAGTAAACTAAAAACAGACTCATATAATGCAACATCGACAACTTGTCCTTTGCGGTTAGGGTCCTCATCACGTGCACGTAATGACATAAGGGTTCCAATAACCGCATACAAGCCTGCTACCATATCCCCGACGGCAACTCCCACTCTGACAGGTGGTAATTCTGGGTAGCCAGTCAGGTATCTTAAACCACCTATTGCTTCTGCAACGCTTCCAAATCCTGGTTTTTCTCGATAGGGACCAGTTTGACCATAACCAGAAATTCGCGTCAATATGATGGATGGATTAATCTTTTTCAATTCATCAAATCCAAGTCCCCATTTTTCCAACGTTCCAGGTTTAAAATTTTCAAGCACAACATCGACATGCTTTACCAACGATTTAACAATTTCTTGCCCCTCTGCTTCTCTTAAATTGACTGTGATAGATTTTTTATTTCTAGCCTGAACATACCACCAGACGGCGGTGTCCTTATGCATGACACGCCAATTTCGAAGGGGGTCACCATTTTTCGGCTCCTCTACCTTAATAACCTCCGCACCAAATTCCGAAAAGATCTTTCCTGCAAAAGGTGCAGCAACTATATTTCCTAGTTCCAAGATTTTAATCCCATCTAACGGCTTTCGTTTTACCAATGTTGCACCTCCTATCATTTATTGGCGATATGCATAAACATTTTATAATCATTTTCGATATGACTTTTCATATGAAATCTTGCTGCATCTGCATCTTGATTGGCAATTGCATGATAAATAGCTTCATGCTCAACTAATGCATTCTTAATATGCTGTGGATAGTTTTCTAGAATTGCCTTCCTATAAAAACTATTGACACCACGTAGTTGAGCAATCATTGAGACTAAAAATGAATTTCTACTTGCTTTAACAATGTCGTTGTGAAAATCTAGATTCGCTTCATTCACAGTTGCTAAATTATTCGGCGCTGATAATTGGTTACTATCCAACAAATTCAAATGTATTTGTTCAAGTTCCTTCTCTGAGCGCCTTTTAGCTGCATAAAAAGCTGCCAATGACTCCATTTCTACTCGACATTCAAATAAACTTTGATAGTCTTCCAATGTCGGTTCGACGACGGTAACACCACCGGTTGAATTGACTAGCAAAAGACCATCTTTTTCAAGCATCCGTATGGCTTCCCGTATCGGACTTCGGCTCACTTGAAGGTCTGACGCAATTTTTTCTTCAATGAGTCGATCTCCTGGACGAATTCTTCCTGATGTAATTGCGTCTTTCAAGTATTTGTAAACTTGTGTTTTTAAAGTTTTGCGTTTTATAATTGCGCCAGTCAAATATTTCACTCCTTTATACTTCGTCGACGGTATACAGTTTGTGTTAACAGAATAATACAACGCTACTTAATAGTCAATATAATTTTTATATAATAATATTTCGACCAAGTTAGAAGATATTACAAAACGTGCTTGTCTTGAAGTCGATATGTTTTATATGTCACTAAGATGTAATGTAATTGTAATTATTCTTTATGTTTAATTTGTTACGATAGTTATAGACAAATAGACAGAAAAAACGAAAGAATCTTTAAAAGATTTGAAAGGGGAAAAGGGAATAACATGAAGCGAATCATTTTCGGAATTTTGGCATGCTTACTTTTAACCATGGCAACTCCTGCCATGACCTCTGCTAGCTCTGCATCTACACTGATTGGTATTGCAAATGGTTATATCGGATCCCCATATTCATACGGTGGCACGACTAGCTCAGGATTTGATTGTTCTGGATTTACACAACGTGTATTCAGCGATGCAGGAAGTTCACTTCCTAGATCAACAAGCGGACAGTTTGCTGTTGGTGCATCAGTAGCTAAAGAGAACTTGCAAGCAGGGGATCTCGTATTTTTTAACACAAATGGAAAAGGCGTATCGCATGTAGGTCTCTATATAGGCTCTAATAATTTTATTCACGCTTCCTCTAGTCGGGGTGTTATGATTTCTTCCATATATGACCCACATTACTGGGGAAGTCGCTATATCGGAGCGCGCCGTCCAAATGTTCAACCTACTGAAAAACCAAAAACAGAAGAAGTTACTGAAGTAAAAGTGGAGAAAAAAGAGGAAAAACCAAAAGCAAAACAAGAAGTTAAAAAAACGAGTAAACCTGTAACAACACAAAAGGTTGCTGAAAAACCGCAAGCAAAAGCTGTAACAAAGACAGAGACAGTTTCTACACCACCTGTCCAAGAAACTAATCCAGAAGAAATTGTGGATGAAGAAGTTGAGATTGAAGTTGAAAGCGAACTAGAAATTGCAGCACAACTCAATTTTGAACACTTACATCCCACTTCTATTTATGAATTCCAAGCTCATTTGGCGCAGGATGTAGACTATTACTTAACCGTTAAAAAAATTATTTCATAATTTTACGATTCGAAAACACCAAAGCCTAAAGTGGCTTTGGTGTTTTATTGTATTTTTATTTATTTGTTAGTCGATGAATCACATGAGCTAATAAATGAGTACGTTCAACGAGACTGTCAACTTCTAAATACTCATCTTCACTATGTGTATTTCCACCAATCGGACCTAATCCATCAATCGTGGCCACTCCCATTGCTGATGTAAAGGAAGCATCTGAGCCTCCCCCAGTCGCCATATCTTTTATATCAATTCCAAGCTCATTACCAACAGATTTAATCACGTTGAGGAGATCTATCGTTTGTTCATTTTTCACCATTGGCGGTCTTTCAATTCCACCAGTCACTTTGATAGTTGTGCCTTTTACATCAGGAACTGCACATATCTCTTTAATTTGATTTTCAAGCCATTTACCCTGTTCAATATGGCTAATACGAAGATCTACCTCTGCAGTAGCCCATGGAGCGATTGTATTTACTGTATCTCCACCCTTAATCACCCCAACATTGACAGTAATCCCTTTTTCATAATCAGTTAACTTCAGGATTTTAATAATTTTAAGTGCCAGTTCTTCGATTGCACTACTTCCTGCCTGTGGTTCTACACCCGCATGTGCCGCTTTACCAGTTACATGTAGCGTCATCTCACCGGCTCCTCTTCGAGCCGTGACGAGTGAGCCATCTTGTCTGGCAGGCTCCATAACAAGCGCATATTTCTTATTTTCAGCATGCTCTTCAATCAAGTGTCTTGAAGTTGGAGAACCAATTTCTTCATCACTTGTTAAAATAATCTCGATATTCTTAAGTCCTGATTGATTCGTTTTTTGAAGTGCCTTTAATGCATAAAGAATAACGATATGGCTTGCCTGCATATCAATAACACCCGGTCCATACGCACGTCCTTCATTAATTCTAAAAGGACGTTTTAATGCAGTGCCTTTCGAAAAAACAGTATCCATATGCAGAACAGACAGTATTTCCGGATTAACAGCCTCTTGATGACGTATGATTAAATGATTTCCCTGAACTTCTTGGAAATTCGTTTCGATCACAAATCCTAGGTTCTCATATTCAGCTTGTAAGATAGCACCAATTGTATCTATGCCTTCTTTATCCATCGAGCCACTATCTATATTTACTAATCTTTCTAGCAACAACAGCATTTCCTCTTCTTTTTCCACTAAGTAATTTTTCAAATCTTTCACACCTATCTAATAGTAATATAGTATTCGGCAGATAATAATCCTAGAAAGATATAGTTTAGTTTAACCCTTCGCCTCTCGGATTCGCTGCTCTAAATCTTCTATAAGTGACTCTTTTCTTTCTGGCGTCCAATGTAATAGACGATCCATATACTCGATTACAGGTTTTTTCCATATTTGAACCCATTGAAGATCAAAATAGACTGCTCCAGTTCTTCTTGTGAAAAAATCCGTAGGTGTCACTGCCATTTCATGATAAATCGCATAATGTAAGGTCAATTTGATTGGAAGCGGTAAATCTAATTCCACTAATAATTCTTCTTCTAAATTAATGATTTTATCTGTATTTGTGCCATAAACTGCAGCAATCGATGCACCGTCATCTATTGACATCCCCATTTTCGAGAGTTCTCTAGCTTTGGCTTCGATGAAGGTCGGATAATCACTGGTTTGAAAAAAATCACCTCCGGACAACTTCATTTTTTTTGTAATTGAGGGTCTGCTTCGGATACCTTCAATATTCAATTTATCTACTATTAGGTCTGTTATTGACTCCGCCATTTTTCGATAGCCTGTCAATTTACCACCAGCAATTGTAATGAGTCCCGTGTCAGATGTCCAAATTTCATCTTTCCGCGAAATTTCAGAAGGGCCTTTCCCTTCTTGAAGTATTAGAGGACGTATACCAGCCCATGTTGACTCAATATGCGTCATATTTATCTTAGTGTCCGGGAACATACTTTGAACACAGTTCAATAGATATTTTTTATCCTCTTCTGTCGTTATGGGGTGTTCCAAATTATCTTCATAGACTGTATCCGTCGTTCCTATATAAGTCTTTCGATTTCTTGGAATCACAAAAACCATTCGCCCATCTGGTGTGTCAAAATAAATAGGTTGATGGAGAGGGAGCTTTTTTCGATCGATGACAATATGAACGCCTTTTGTTAGTAGGAGGCTTTTTCCAACAACTTTTTCATCTAGATTTAATACTTTTTCAACCCAAGGACCAGTTGCGTTGACAATGATTTTCCCTCTTGCAAGATGACGGTGATTCGTTACTTTATCCGTAATGTAGGCACCACAAACGATTCCATTAGCGTTATATTTAAATTCATTAACCATGGTGTAATTAAGTAAATCTGCTCCGTGCTCAAAAGCACTTTTGGCAACTTCAATTGTTAGTCTTGCATCATCCGTACGGTACTCCACATATTCCCCACCACCTAATAACCCATTTTTATTAAGCAAAGGTTCTCTTTGGAGGACATCCTTTCGAGAGAGCATTTTTCTCTTTTCAGCAGACTTAACACCTGCTAAAAAATCATATACTTTAAGTCCAATTGATGTTGAGTATTTTCCAAATGTTCCTTTTTTATAGATAGGTAACAGCATCCATTGAGGGTGTGTAATATGCGGTGCATTTTCGTAAACAATCGCTCGTTCTTTTCCGACGTCAGAAACCATTTTAACTTCGAATTGTTTTAGATAGCGGAGCCCACCGTGAACAAGCTTAGTAGAGCGACTTGATGTCCCCCCTGCAAAATCCTGCATCTCCACTACTAGAGTCTTCAACCCTCGAGTTGTACAATCAAGTGCAATTCCTGAACCTGTAATTCCACCGCCAATAATAATAACGTCGTACTCTTTGTCTTCAAGTTCGTTCAATAAATTCGATCTTTCAACATATGAAAAATTCCTCATTTGAATATCTCCTCTATGGAATAGAATTGAATGTTCTAGTTTAACTATACAATGGATTCCAATAATTACAAACTACATAAGGGGATATTTTATACATATTTCCCGACGGTATTTAGAGATTCTCATGACTTTCTAATAAATCTCTCAGTAGAATCACAGAAGGGAACCATATGATAAGGGTAATCCAAATAAAGGATGGTTGTTAATACATAAGAGGAGAGATGATATGGCTATTGAGATCTTTAGTCGGCGTGAACAAAAGTATCTAATTACGCGCTGGCAGTATGAGCAGCTTGTCGAGAAGATAACACCTTTCATGCGACATGATAAGTACGGGGTAGGTGGTCAGTATACGGTAACCAGTCTATATTTTGAAAACCCTAACAAAGTAATTTATTTTGAAACGAAAAACAAATTGAAGTACCGTCAAAAACTACGACTGCGTGTTTATGATGATACGGATCGAAACGGCACAGCATTTTTTGAAGTGAAGCAAAAGCATAATAAAGTCGTCAACAAACGCCGTCTTGTGCTGCCGTTAAAGGAAGCTTATCGATACTTAAAGAATGATACTGATGAGTGTTTATCGAGCTTTGAAACTTCTAATCCACAAGTCTTAAAAGAGATTGATCATTTCCGTAGATTTTATAACTTACATCCCGCAATGATTGTGAGTTATTATCGGCATGCATTTCACGGAACAACTGATCCGGAACTCCGAATCACATTCGACTTGGACCTCAAATGTCGAAATGAAGATTTAGCACTTGAACATGGTCCTTATGGGGAGAACTTTATCGATGAGAACCTTGTTGTACTTGAGGTTAAAGTTAATGATAGTGTGCCATTATGGCTTACGCGTTTTTTACAAGAACTAGATTGTGAGCAACGAAGTGCTTCGAAGTTCTGCACGAGCACGGAATTATTATATGGAGATAGCCTTCCACATAATGACTGGATGGAAACAACAACAATTGGAGGCGTTAAAGATGGAGAGCATAAACAACTTATTTCAATTTAATGGCGTAGATGGGGAACCGACAATATGGATGAGCATTGGTGCAATGGCCATTGCAGCAGTGTTGAGTTTAATCATTACAAAGGTGTACCAAATAACATTTACTGGTGAGCGTTATTCTCAGGCTTTTGTTCATACAATTATCATGATGAGTGTCGTCGTTTCAGTTGTTATGAATGTCGTGAGTGGTAATGCGGGTGTTGCATTTGGTTTATTTGCAGTATTTTCTCTGATTCGCTTTAGAAGTGCTGTAACAAATGCGAAAGATATCGCTTATATTTTCTTTGGACTATGTGTCGGAATGACCGCAGGATTATTTCAGTTCGAACTAGCCATCGTTTTAACGCTTTTTGCGAGTCTTGTGTTCTACTTACTATATAAAGTCGATTATGGCGTTGGGAAAGACACACAAATCCTAAAAATTACAGTTCCTGAAAATTTAAATGATGAAAATCTATTTGATGACATTTTACAAGAAAAAACGGATAGCTATCAACTTCGTCAAGTTGAAACAACAAACCTAGGCACAATGATTTTATATACATTTGCCATTCGCAGTAAAGTCGATACAAAAGATCAAGAATTACTGAATGTAATTCGCGAAAGAAACGCAAATCTGAAAGTGTCATTGTCTTATATGGAAATGAGAGATTAAACACAAAAAAACCGTTCTGTCATCATAGCAGAACGGTTTTTTATTTGAATTCATTACTCTATATTTTCAACAACTACTGATATCCCCTGCCCAACTCCGATACACATCGAAGCGAGTCCCAGTTTTGAATTTCTTTTCTTCATTTCATAAATTAGCGTTGTTAAAATTCGCGTCCCGCTTGCGCCTAGTGGGTGACCAAGTGCGATTGCACCACCGTTGACGTTTACTTTATCTATATCCAGTCCAAGTTGTTTCACGCATTCGATAGATTGGGATGCAAATGCTTCATTAATTTCCACTAAATCAAAGTCTTCTGCAGTCAATCCGTACCGTTTCATGACTTTCTTCGTAGAAAAAATTGGACCTAATCCCATTAGCGAAGGTTCAGTTCCTGCCGTTGCAGATCCAACAAATTTCACTAAAGGTTTTAGATTTAACTTTTCCGCGAGTTCTGCACTCATCAAAATCACGCCCGAAGCACCGTCATTGATACCAGAAGCATTTCCAGCAGTAACTGTGCCATTTTCAAATAATGGTCGTAAATTTCCTAACTTATCTAATGAGGTTGTGGGCCTTGGGTGTTCGTCCTTATCAATAATGGTTTCATTGCCTTTTCGATCTTTAACAACTACAGGAATAATTTCATCTTCAAAACGATTATTTTCAACAGCTTGCTTTGTCAATTGTTGACTGCGGTACGCGAAAGCATCTTGTTCTTCTCTAGTAATATTAAATTTTTCTGCAACGTTTTCCGCTGTTTTCGGCATCGTTTCTGTGCCGTACATTTCATTCAACTTAGGATTGATAAATCTCCACCCCATTGTCGAGTCATGTAAGCCCAAATCCCCGCGTGGATATTCTTGTTCTGGTTTCCCCATGACAAACGGAGCTCTCGTCATACTTTCAGTCCCGCCTGCAATGATGACATCACATTCACCAGAAAGAATTGAACGTGCCCCCATACTAACCGCATCTAAACTCGAACCACATAAACGGTTCACCGTTGTGCCACTCACTTCTTGTGGCAAACCCGCTAACAGTAAAGACATTCTACCAACGTTACGATTATCTTCTCCTGCACCGTTTGCATTGCCCAAAATAACATCATCTATTAAAGTTGGATCTAGTTCTGGATTTCTCTCGAGTAAAGCCTTAATAACAATCGCGCCTAAATCATCAGGACGCACATTTTTAAATTGTCCTTTATATCTACCAATGGGCGTACGCACTGCATCTACTATGACTACTTCTCTAGACATAAAAAATCCCCCTCTTTTTTAAAATAAATCTATGTGAATTTAGTTGTAATTCATGATCGACTATTGTACGATAAACGTACACTTGTATTAATTAACGTACAATACTATTATACCATTGGAGGCTTGTTCAATGTCAAGCGAAGTTTCTAATAACTCTATTAAATCATCAGATTTTATACAATCTCTTGAACGTGGATTATCGGTGATTCAAGCTTTTTCACCAGAATATCCGGATCTAACTGTGAGTGAAGCCGCACAAATCACAAATTTAAGTCGGCCTGCTGTACGTAGAATATTTTTAACCCTTGAAGAATTGGGTTTCATAGATTCCTCAAATGGACGTTACCGTTTAACTGCTCGTGTACTGGCATTAGGCTATTCATATATTTCATCGAGAAAAATCTGGGAATTTACACATCCACATATGCGAAAGCTTGTTGAACAAACAGGAGAATCTTCTTCAATCTCTGTGTTAGATCAGACGGATATCGTTTACGTTGCTCGAATTCCAACGAAACGAATTATGGCCATTGCATTGGATATCGGCTCACGTCTTCCTGCATATGTCACTTCAATGGGACGCATCTTACTCGCAAATCTGTCAGCTGAAGAACTCGATGAGTATCTCAATTCAGTCGACCTAAAAGCATTTACAGATAAAACAATTGTAGACAAAGTAAAATTGAAAGATCAGCTAGAAGAAATTCGAGAAAAAGGTTGGGCGAGTACAAAGCAACAACTTGAGGACGGGCTACATTCAATTGCAGCACCTATTAAAAATCAAGCAGGTAAGGTAATCGCAGCGATTAATATCTCTGCACATGCCGGCAGATTTACAGAAGAAACTATTGAGGAATTTTATGTCCCACTTCTTGTGGCAACTGCCAACCAAATTAGTGAAGACATTTCGAAATCCTATCAGATTTCACAATTATGAATACCAAAGAAAAGTGTAGAGGCTCCCTCTACACTTTTTTAGACTTCTTATTGTGTTCTCAGCGCAGCGCCCACTAATCCTGCCTCTCCTTTATGGAGACTTCCTTCGATACGTGTTTCTTTCCCACTTAAAAGCGGGTGTTGCAAATATCGTTTTGTTTCATTTCTCACTGCTTCCACAAGTTTCGGATGATGATTAAAAACGCCACCGCCGAGAACGATACAATGTGGATCTGAATAGACCAAGATATGATGAATTTCTTTTGCCAATGCTTTGACAGCGTCATTCATAACGTCAATCATTCTTTCATCGCCCTCATAATAAAATGCCATCATCTCTTTTAATGTCATATCAGATTGGTTGAATAGCTTTCTTCCTCTTGCTTCCAGAGCAGGACCTGAAACAAGATCTTCCAATGTTCCATTCGAGTCCTCCATAAGACTGAAGCCTATTTCTCCGGCCATGCCAGCACCCCTAGAAAAACGTCCATGGTCAATTGTGCAACATGAAATACCGGTACTTAATGTTACATAAACCAATGATTCATCTGTATAGCCACGTGTTGAATACTCTCCCCACGCCGACATATTCGCATCATTATCAATGACAATATCAGCCTGGGCATATACTTCCTTAAGCCGCGCATGCAATGGAAAGTCTTTCCATGGTAGATTGTTTTGATAGAGAATAATGCCGTTTTCCACGTCCAAAACCCCTGGAAGTCCAACCGAAATCCGTTGAACGTCACTCATTTGGACAGACGCATTCTGACAAAGTAAGGTGAATGAATCGACCAAAGAAGTAAAAAGCTTTTCCCCACTAGTTGACTCACTCGGGATAACTGTTGATGATACTAGATTCACATTTTCATCATACAAACCTGTAGCGAGTTTTGTACCGCCAATATCAGCTGCAAGAATATAGTCCATTGTCTATTTAACCCCCTGACATCAAGTTACATCTTTTAAATAAACCCCATATTTTTTCCACGGAACAAAATCAAGTCTACCGTAAAAGTCTAGGAAAACCGTCCAATCAATAATAATGGTTGTAATATTTCTCGCTTGCAAATAAGCCATTGCCGCTTGGACAATCCCTAGTCCATAGCCTTGCTTCTGCTCATCAGGATCTATACCCAGAGGACCAATTCCGCCAACCTCCGTCCCAAACAACGGACTCCAGTAGACGTTTTGTGCGATAAACGGTGAATCTACATCATTCATTCTACAAAATCCGATGATGCTGCCCTTCTTTTTTATCACAAGGTACTCTCTTCCATTCCCGTTCAGCTCAAAATACTTCACCGCTTCGTAAACCCAGCGTCCTGGAAAACATCTTTCAAGAAATGAGAGAAGGTCATCTTTCTCATCAATATGAAGCAGTGAAAATTCAATCGAATCATCTTCTGGAACCGGATAATTCTTCTCTAAATGATTCACTAAATCATAAGTATCGACTCGCTTTACGTACCCTTTTTTCTCAGCCCATTTACTGGTTTCCTTATACTGATCTGGAATTCCAGAAAAATAATGAAAGGGATCCCCACACAACTGTATTTCTTCTATTCCTTGCTTTTTCAATTCAGTTTCAGCCCGCTCAAAAAGTGCCGTCCCTATTCCTTTTTTACGATACGCTTGATCTACTAGCAAGACTTGAATCCAGCCTCGTTTCGGATCCATACCAACATCGATGTCCTCTAGCCACCGTTTGGAAACGATAAACCCAATGACATGATCATTAAGATCTACCGCAATGTACGAACTGTTAAAGCAAATATTTACATCATCAAAACTATTTTGTTTGAACAACTCTTTACGCATTGGAAAATCAGTTGATAGTTCTTTTTCCCACAACGCAAGCAATTCATCTAGTCGCCCAATATCCCATGGGATTAGCTTCATATCCATCCCCCCGATTTCTATTCTTTCCCGAACGTTTCTTTCATACGAGACAGTGGATCATCCATCATGTCTTCGCCCCATTGGACAACTTGACTACCATTTAAGAGTTCCTGTTTCAGTTCGGCATAGTCCACGTCTTGAACGGTTTCATTATGCCTAATCGCTAACGAAGCCGCTGTGCCTGCTGCCTGTCCCAATATCATAAATACTGGCTCCATCCGAATCGAACCATAGGCAATATGAGAACTAGATAAACAAACAGGTACAAGTAGATTTGTACATTCTTCGGATTTTGGGCGGATGGAGCGGTACGAAATTTCATATGGAGGAATTGGTACTTGTACATCCCCTTCATTGACACATCTACCATTAATCACGACACGTCGACAATTATGCGAATCCATATGAAACGATGCCAATCCAATCGGATCATCCACAAAAGTTTGTTGTAAACAGTTGTGGTCTGTCATGACATAATCTGAGACCATTCTTCTTCCTTCACGAATGTATAGTTGATGTGGCCAGTGCCCGGTTTGAAGAAACTCGTCTTTCGGTAATCCCCAACCAGCTACTTCCCTACGAATTTCCTCTGGAACACGTTGATCATTCGACAAGAAATACAACATGCCTAACGCATAATTAACATGGTCCTGAAAAATTTCCTCTCGCCTTTCATAACTACCTTCAGGCCAATCGTAGTTCATCCCTAAATTATCAGTTGAAAATGCACCGTAATTATTCAAATCTGATTTCCCATTCGGAAGCATCGTATGCAGATTCATCGCATCCCACACACCCGATTGTATATAGCGCAGAAGAAGCTGATAGCGCTCCGCATCATACTCGGGCGGCTCTGGAAATGGAACTTGATTATCCTTATCTTTTGTTAAACATATTCGAAAATTATAAGCTTGAATCCGATGGTCCCCTTGTCCTTGATAACCTAATTCACTAGGGTCATCCTCTGTAACGCCTGGCAGTAACCCACTAGTTGGATCACCTTCGATAACATAAGGATCAATCCACTTTTCAAATTTATGATGAGGCGCACCGAACTGAATTCCATTATAAATCTCTTTATATGTAGCATTGGACTCCCTACCGACAAAAAAGGAAACACCCGCTTTTGCCAATAAATCTCCTTCATAACTACAATCCATAAATACCTTTCCGATAAAACGATTCCCATTCTCCATTGTAATTTCACGAATTTCTAAATCTACCTTCATCACTTCATCTAAAGGCTGATTTAAGTAAATCGGAATCTCATGTTCATTCACCCACTGTTCCAAAACTGACTGCGCAGCTTTAGGTTCAAAAGTCCATTGTTTATCTTTCCCGTAATAGTTTGCGATTCGACTATAGAATTCCTTTGACAGTCCTCCTACAGCATCTTCTGCGCCTAAATCCGTCGCCCCTAAGCCACTTGCCGTCATACCGCCAATATGACGACTAAATTCAACAATAGCCACTGTCGATCCCATCTTCTTCGCTTGAATCGCTGCCGTTATCCCAGCTGGTGTTCCACCGTAAATAATAATATCCTTTTTGATTGTATTTGAGGTTTCAAGTTTTTCAGTCTGTTTATAATAATATAGATGTTCAAAACTCAATGTCATGACCTCCGCTACTTTCTTTTGACGCCCAAATTTCGATATACAATTGCACTGACTTTTTTAGCATAGAAAAATAATACAGCATCATTTGCTGGTTATTTTTGCTACTTAATGATTCATCCGCTACCAAATCTAATGGCGCTAATAGCGATTCGACTTGTTTCAAATACTCGACTACCTTTAAATGCTCTTTTGGTTCAGTAACTTTTTCCGGATCAACAACCCTTGCTGGAAATAGCGGCACATTGTATTTTGTATGCGCTGAAACGATACTTTCCAATTGAATAATTATTGAATAAAAGAAATGTTGGTCTTCCTTAAATCTAGAAAAGTATTCTTCCACAATATCCTCAAAACGCTCTCCCCAAGTAATTCGGGTATAAATATAATTATTTAAATGGTGAATCCATTTCCAAGGATAATTTTCTAGAAATGCAGGCGCATCCTTTTTACGATGTAATGGAACTATTAAATTTAAAACGCCTTCTATATTCTTTTTTTTATATTCCTGTAAATCCTCATGAATTCTTGTTAACAGCGGTGGAAAAATTTCAGATAGCATAAAATGATCACTATAATATTCAAGAACCGTCAATGACCTTCCCTTGTTATCAGTTTGCCTAACCCAGTCCTGCAACGCCTCGTTCGCTCTGTTTTGCTGATTGTTACTGGAGTTAATTGGCGTTGAATAGTCCCTTCCCCAAAAGGCATACAAAACATCAACTTTGTCTGACGCTTCAGTTCCTGAATCTCTTTCCAACATACGCCAGGAAAGACCCGCATTATAGACAATAAATTCAGCATCTATATGCGGTAATTTTTCATTTAAGGTTTTCTTCAACTTTTCTGTAAAACTAATATACGTTTGTAAAAATCCATCCGCATTTTTTTCATCGATACCTATATCCTCTGGCCATAATGAAACTCTCGTTATAATCTGATTTTCAAGGCAAATCTCAACAATCTTTTGAATCACTTTGTCCTGAAGCATGATATTGTCCGCAAAAAATTTAAGTTTCTCTTCTTTTTGAAGACTTTTACCAACATCTTCATTTTGAATTTGCGCTAGTAAATAGCTAAGACTATGACCACCGAGCGTTACATTGACATCGCGTTTTTTTAACTGTGGTGCCACTTCATGCTTAATTTGATCCCACAGGAAGAATGTGAAGAAATACTCATTTTGGCCGTTTTTCACGCCCCAATCAATTAGTGAATTAATGTAGTCTGGATCATTAATTGTTTCCAGAATATTACCCCGTCTTGCAAATAAAGGCTCGTGAATATAGATGTCATCTTCATGTGGCCCTATGTAAGCTGTTTGAATCGTTTCATCCTCTAATTCAATCCATTGATAACCTAAATACTGCTTACAATAATGATAAACACCATATAAGATTGCTCTCGGTTCATTTCCTATAATCCATCGATTATTACCTGAGTGAACCAATGCAAAACGATCACCATGAAGTGATATTTTTTCTTCAGTCATGCGATTATACTCATCCGTATCGATTAACATAATACATGTATCCGTCTCTTCATTTAATCTGTTAAATACAGAACGATCACTGATTTGACATTCCATATCCGCTTCCTTCATAAGTCGTTCCAGCTCTCTAACTGCAAAGATGACCGTCTCATGTGCATCCCAATAAATGACTTTATGCATAAAAATAGCACCTTCTTTATGTAATTGTTTCAAAAAAAGAGCACATAATCAGTGCTCCAACCTTCACTCGTTTATAATTTAATCGCTTTTGTCGATTCACTAGATTCATAAGCTGCCAAGGCAACTTCAAGTGACTTCAAGCCGTCAAACCCTGTTACGGAAGGCGCTCTTCCTGTTTCAACACAATCCACAAAGTCACAGATCAATGCAAAATCCATATCACTGCCATAAAATTCGTGTTCTAAAGACTTACTGCTGTTGGCGTATAATCGTATATGTTCACTGAACGCATCAACTTTCACAGTTTTTTTCTTTCCAATGACCTCAATCGTGACGTCTCCCCAAACTGGATATTCTGTAAATCGAGACCAACTCGCGTCATGGGAAGCGATTACCCCATTCTCGAATTCCAACGTCAGAATACCTGCGTCATCAATATCAATATCATGAAAATAGGAATCTACAATAGCCTTTACCTCTGTTACTTCTTCATTTAAATACCAACGCATGATATCTACCATATGAACTGTATGATCTAATACAGCACCGCCGCCTGATTGTTCTATATCGATAAACCATCCACCCGGATTTTGTCCACGATTCGTTGTGCGAAAAGCTAAAATTTCACCTAACTCATCGTTATCAATCATTTGCTTGAGTTTTTGAATAGGCGAACTAAAGCGAACCGGATAAGCAATTTGGAAAATCACTTCTTGTTCATCACAAACAGCAATCATTTCTTCTGCATCTTTTACATTCGTCGCAATTGGCTTTTCACATAGTATATGTTTTTTCGCTTTTGCTGCATTAATGACCATTTCTTTATGTCTATTATTTTCACTACAAATAATGACAGCATCAATATCCAACGCAAGAAATTCTGCCTGATTCGAATAATGAATTGTATTGTATTGCTCTGCTACTTTACGCCCTCGTTCTAGATCTTCATCAAAAATTGCGACTAGCTCGACATTCGGCATTTTCATTAAACCGTCTGCATAGCTATAGGCGTGCATATGTGCGAAACTCATCATCCCAATTCTCATGAGCGATCACCTCCGTAAATCAATGCTTTTATGCGTTCCAAATGACTAATCAGTGCGCCGTCGACTAGATGTGCCGTTTCCAAAATCGAATCTACAGTGTAGGTTATTGGATTTTCCGCAGGTTGTATAGGTTGCATTTGTCCACTATTGAATTCAAGAATACGCTTAATACCACTCCATTCAAGTTCGATTCTATCCTCATGTCCAACTGTAAATTCGATATGCGCCATCGTCCCCTTGCCAAAATTAACCGACAAAATTGTATGTGCTGGCGTTGAAGTGTGATCTGTACGTTTCAGCTGGACATCTATTGCTTCGCCAAATAAAGAGGATAGAACGTATAAATCTCCAATAACAAATGATGAATAATCCTCTTCTCTAACAATTCGTCGATAGCGAAAAACACCTTTGGAAGTTTCACCTTTTTTAATAAGTACTTTTGCTTTTTGATAAAAAGCATGATTATCCAAATCAAAGTAAAGATAGTTACCTTCAACTAATTTTTGATTCATATACGGATGATAAATACTTGCACCAGAAATCGTCTCCATTGCCAATCCATTTATCGGTACAATATAGGTCTCGTCTTCAGCCCTCTTACTATCTTCTAAAGAGGAAACGAAGTTAATTTTTTCTAATGAATTGCTTATATCCACTCTTTCTATATCAGCGTATACGATATTCATGCTACATCTCCCTCTATGCTAATAGTTTTCTCAAACGTCTAACTGCTTCCTCATTAGCTTTTTTAGCATCATCAAATCCTTCATACTCTATCGACAACCAACTGTTATAATTGATGTCCTTCAAGCCTTCAACAATTGTTTCAAGATCGACTTCTCCGTCTCCAGGGATGACACCGATCAATTCCACACCTTCTGTTGAACGGAAACCATTTACCGAATCATTGACAGCCTTTTCTCGGAAATCTTTAAAATGTACATGAACAATTTCCTTTTTCACTTCATGAAAGGCTTCAGTCGGATTTTCATGAACGAGTAGAAAGTTTCCCGTATCAAAGGTGCACTTCACATAAGGGCTATTGACTTCATTTACAATTTTCATGATTTGCTTACTTGTCCCGGCTAGTAATCCGTGATTTTCAATCGCCAAATACACTTTTGCTTTTTCAGCGGCTGCTGCACATTTCTTTAGCCCTTCAATAATCCAAGAAAATCCATCTTCAAATGTCAGATTCTCTTTAATATCCCCACAAAATATGCGAACAATATTCGTGTCTAACTTCTGGGCAATTTCTATACCTTCGAGTACCTTTTTCACTTCAGCATCTCGTTCTACAAGTGTTTCTTTAACAAAATTATTCGTGATATCATATGCTGACACTTTTAAATCATTTGATCGTAAAGATGCTCTTACTTGTTCAATTTCAGCTTCACGATTATCTGTCCAATAGATGTCTAGTAATTCGACACCGTCTACTGGAATTTGGCTTGCATAGTCAATAAAGTCAGTTATCGTCCAACCTTCTTTTTTAATAGTGGAGGCAAGACTGTACATACTCACACTGATTTTCATCGTATCACCCTCTCAAAGCTAGTTTCATATCTCAAAAATTCAATCTTGATAAAAGGAATCCGGCCACTCTAGTTCAAAACCATCTCCACGCAATTCTTCTTGAAAAGCAACTAACATTTCAGGATTTTCCCGAACTTCTTTTGGTGTTGCTTTTGTCCGTATGCAATAGGCAACGAGCAAACCACATGCTTCCCCAATATTCCATTCTGTCGGATGAAGTCTGTAACAACCGTTTGTAATATGTGTCGTCCCAATGTTTTTGCAACCTGCCAATAAATTATCGACATCCTTAGGGATTAACGCGCCTAATGGAATGTGATACGGCAATGCTTTAATATCTAAATAGGTTCTGCCCGACATACTCGGGTGCAAATCGATGCTATAAGAACCGATGCCGATTCTGTCTGTATAGAGCTTCCCTGTTTTCCCTTTGTTAAAATCAGGGGATACGTCCTGTTCCACGATTGTGTAATGCGCTTTTATCCGTCTGGACTCCCTTATATAAGGCGCTTTAGCCAACCCATCTTGCGTATTAAATAGATCTTTACGCAGTTTTAAGCCAGGATAACCCACTCCTCCATCCGGTCTCGGCGCTTCTGTTTGAAGCCAATACAGCAAAGATAAACTTAATTGTTTTGCTTTATATATATTTCCTTGTTTTTCTGTTTCAGAAACATCATAAATATTACCCAAAAAATAATCGTTCATCGGCCAATTCATCAAGCTAATTTCCCCAACATCGATAGCCAGATTAAAGTTTTTAGTATCGAATATACGTCTGTATTCCCATAGTGGAAAACCTACGTCTTCACGAAAAAGTGTATAGGTCCTTTTTTCCTTCGTAATTGGATGCGGTGCAAAAAAGCTTAAATACGCATCTGGCCAAATTGCTGGATGAAAATCTCTCCAAAATGAATACGTTTCGGGTTTTGGTATCGTGTGGTTCTCACCTTCTAGGTATTCCATTCCAAGCACAACTGTAAATGCTTGTATGTCTTCTGGATCCGCCACTTCTTCTGCATGTGGCTCATTTGTTTCCAGCGAAGACTCAGCTCCAGTGACATATGCAATCTCGGCCAATGGTAAAACGTCCCCAGCTTCAGTGGCATCAATGAAATAGGATGCCTGCACTGTATTCGTAATCCCTGTGAGTGTATGTTGATATGTTACTTCTTTCACGACTTGATTTTCTCGGTTAACAGCAATGGGAATCGTGTTTAACTCAATAATAAGCTGACCGCTTAATACGTAAGGAAGAAGCATTTCATTCAACACATGCACACTGACCCTTGGATCATGACAAATATTGCTCACCAAACCGTTTCCAGGATTAAAATCACTATTTTCATACTTAACATCCATCGTCCGCAAATAAGTATCTCGTACTTTCTGACGGTACGTTCTATATCTTTTTGTAGAACCAAACTCTTCAATCCACTGGTGCTCGTCGGGTGGAACACCTTGTGAGCTCACTTGCCCGCCGACCCAATCCGTTTCTTCTGTTAATATCACATGCATACCTGCGTGACATGCTGACAAAGCTGCAGCGACTCCACCTAAACCCCCACCAATGATTAAAAGATCTACTTGTCTTATCGTCATTTATAAATAAACTTCCTTCCCTGTTTTTGCTGATTCATAGACTGCATTTAACATTTTCATCACTTGCACGCCATCAGCAACTGGGGCTATTGTTTCTGTTCCTTCAATACAGCTATCAACAAAATGGTTAATTTCATTGGTGAAAGCGCCTTCAAAATCAAAACTTAAATTATCTATTTGTGGCTCAATATTTAATATGGTGTTATTTTTTTCAGTAACAATCGACAACTCTGGTTCAATCTCTGCTCCGCCACTTTCGCCAAACAGTTTTACATATAACTCATCTTGCTTCGTATGAAGAGTAAAACTAACATCAATATATAAGGATGCCCCATTTTCAAATCGGATCAATGCATTTGCCAAATCCTCGACATCGTTTAAACTTGGATTATAATCGGCTGCTTGATAGAATGATAGATTCTCAATATTGCTTCGATTTCCTAGTCGATTATATGTATTCCCACTGACGGAAACAGGCTTTGGCTTGCCCATCAAATACCAACTTATATCGATCATGTGAACGCCTAAATCAATAAGGGGACCCCCGCCTGATTTCGATTGATCACTGAACCAACCACCTGGATTACCAAGCCTTCGTAAGCAAGATGCTTTTGCATAATAGATTTCACCAAGATCTCCTTGATCGATAAACTGTTTTAAAATCTTCGTATTGTCGCCGTGCCTTCTGACAAAGCCAACCTGAAGAATTTTCCCGGATTTCTGAACCGCCTTTTCGACTGCGAGTGCTTCCTCAACAGTCATACTGAGTGGTTTTTCCACTAATACATGTTTCCCTGCTTCCAATGCGGCAATTGCAATTTGAGCATGTGTATTATTCCATGTACAAATGCTAATGGCATCAATTTCTTCATTCGCGAGTAACTCCTCATAATCCGTGTATAGATTTTCAATTTGATAGTGTGCCCCTACCGATGCTAATCTATCTGTATTTTGATCACATAATGCGATTAGCTGTGCTTTTTCATTATTTACATACGGCTTGATATGAAACTCAGAAATTGAACCGCCACCAATAACACCAACGTTCAACATGCATAAAACGCCCTTCCCTATTTTTTATAGGTAATAATTTTCGTTAACACATCTTTTTCACTGCTACTTAACGCATCGTAAGCAAAAGGAACTTTCTCAAGTTCAACTTCATTTTTCAAAAAGGGTTGTACATCAATTTTTTCAGTACTGAGTAAGCGAATATACTCTGCGACATTTCGTCCTTCAGTCCAACGCACATATCCATAAGGATAGTCAATGGCTTGTTTCTCATATATTGGATCATATCGTCCAGGTCCGCCGGCGCGCGAAATTAGAATTTGTGCTTCTTTCGAAAAAAGTTGACCGCGCGGAAAAACTGGTTCCACGTCTCCGACAATCACAACTTTCCCTTGTTTTCTAACCCACTCGAGACAGTAGTCAGTCAGTTCAGAACGTTTGCCGCCCGAACATAATAGGACAGCATCAGCACCGTGATTAGCTGTAGACTGTAAGAGTGCCTCTTCCATTTCAGCACGAGATGAAAATGCTCGAATTCCCTTATCTTCGTTAATCAGTTTTACTCGGTCTACTTGAATATCAAAAGCGATGACATTATAAGCAGCCGCATTCGCGATTTTGGCAATCATTTGGCCAAGTACCCCGAGTCCAACAATCACAATCGTCTCGCCAAACGCTAAGTTCGCAACTCGTAAAGCGTGAATGGCAATTGCACCTATTCCAGCTAATGAACCTTCTTTTAAATCGACATTGGACGGTACTTTTGCACATAAAGTTGTTGGAACTAAAAGTTTTTCACGGTGCCCCACATAAGGAGCTCCGTAGCAAGCGACACGATCCCCTGGCTGGAAGTCCTTTACATGATCACCGCACTCAACAACAACGCCGACTGCACTATAACCCAGTTCAAGGTCACGGCCTTCACTGAGTTCAATTAAACCGAGTTCTGTTCCTGGTGAAATTGCGGAATAACTCGTTTCAATTAGTACATAGGATGGTAAAATTACTGGGTCTGCTTGTTCAATTACTTGCACTTTTTTATCTCTCGCAATAACCGTTCTCACATCATCTACTCCTTATTAAACCATTTAGACAAGTTTTCTTTCACAAATGCATCGTCATTTAGATGAGGATATTCAGCATATACGCGGTCGATTTCCTGTGCTTGGTTTGGGCTAAGCTTTTCCCGCTCATGTAAACACCAATTACCTTGAAGAATTCCTTGTCTTGCTAACACTTCATTAATCCCGGCTATACTTCCTTTAAATTGGTTCTTCGGATCGAAGAATGCAGCGTTGGCATCAGTAATTTCTTGCCCAATTGTTAACAATTCAACTGGGATATTCCCGGTTGTTTTAGCTTTTTTGATTTCCTCAAAAATTTCAACTGTCTTTTTTGTCCAAACAGACCAATGCCCCAATAATCCGCCAACGATTTCTTTCTCCACGATTTTCCCATTTACGTTAAAACGATACGAGGTCAACAAATCTGCAACAATATTATCGTCATTGCCAGTATAAATAGCGATTTCTTTATTTCTTTCAGCGTTACAAACCGCACGCATCACATCAAGTGTCTGATATCGATTAAAAGGAGCGATTTTGATCCCGTGTACATTCGGTATATCTGCTAGTTCTTTCCAAAAATCATAAGAAAGGACACGCCCGCCTACAGCAGGTTGTAGATAAAACCCGATAACTGGAATAATCTCTGCAACCGCCTTCGTTCGTTCTAGCAATTCTTGTTCAGAAGCATCTCCGAGGCCCCCAGTACTGAGTAAAGCAAAGTCGTAGCCTATCGACTTAAGAAAATTAGCTTCTTTCACGGCTTGTGCTTTTGGACCGCTGATACCACCAATTTTTATAAATGAATCTGGAACTTCAGCTTTCTCTAGCTCTTCAATCGCAAGCGACAATACCTTTTCAAATAAATTAAACTCAGGGTCACGTATTTCAAACTGCGTTGTGTGAACCCCTACAGCCAATCCCCCCACGCCTGCATCTATGTAATATCGGGTTAAGGCACGTTGTCCAGCTTCATCAAACTGGCGATTTTCATCAAGTGCCAGCGGATGTGCTGGAATAACAGTTCCTTTATGTAACTCTTTAAGCGCAGCAGAATTCACCATTTAAAATTCTCCTTTCCGCTCTTGAAAATGTGTGGGCTTATCGTACATTTCACCATCATTTAATAGCCAAGTAGCGGTCATATCAATCATCTCCTGTAGAGATACGCTTGGATAACCAAAAAGTTTATGTGCTTTTGAAGCGTTATTCAATAATGCTGTTTCTTGTTCTTCCTGTTCAAACAAAGGTGTCTTACCAAAACGTTGACCAAATTCTTTTGCAAGCCAGCGAACCGAGATTGTTTCCGGCCCCGTCACATTTAATACTTTTGGCGGTGAATCACAATGTAAGAGAGATCGAACGGCATATTCATTGGCATCGCCTTGCCAAATGACGTTAACACTGCCCATTGTCAGATCAATTGGCCTTTCTTCAATGACATGCTTCGCAATTTCCAATAAAACACCATACCTCATATCAATCGCATAATTCAAACGGAATAATAACATCGGTGTTTGATTTGCATGAGAAAAGTTTGTGAGAACACGTTCTCTTCCCAAACAAGACTGTGCGTATTCGCCAAGTGGACTTGGCATTGTATCCTCTGAACAATTTCCGTTCACCACATTCGTCAAGGGATAAATATTACCAGATGAAAATGCAACGATTCGTGAGTTTTTAAACTTATCAGCAATTCTTCCTGGTAAATAGGCATTCATGGCCCAGGTGAAATGTTCGTTGCCAGAAGTACCAAACTTATTTCCAGCCATGAAAATCACATTTTTAACATCAGGCATTTCCTGCAGCTGTTCGTCATCTAGTAAATCAACAGCTATTGTAGAAATTCCAAAGTCCTCTAATTCTTCTTTTAAATTCCCGGAAGAAAAACGAGAAGCACCAATCACTTTTTTATCGAGCCCACTTTCATCAATGGCTCTTTTAGTCATTTTGGCTAAAGTCGGACCCATCTTGCCACCCACACCTAAGATTAAAATATCGCCATCTAACTTTTTAATATCATTGACTAACGCCTTTGATGGTTTAGTCATAAACTCTTCTAGCTCCACTAGTGTTTTCAATTCCATCACTCCTCAAATGTTTAGTAAACTGAATTTATACAATTGACTTATAACGTAATTCTAGTTAGACTCTTATTAAAAGACAAGTCCATAAAGAGTCTTTTAATAAGTGAATCTGATTATATTGAGGAAAAGGAGGAACTCCATTGCCAAAAAATCAATCGACGGCTGATAACTCAGACATCAATATTGGAATCATTACGCCCGAAGCACTTGTATCTCGGACAAGAGAAACGTTAAAAAACTTTCCAAATTTTAAACCGCTATTTCAAATCATTGATAACGTCACGGATATTCCAGCCATCACTTTAGCTCTGATGGATGACGTAGAGGTGTTACTATTCACAGATTACCATGCGTATAAAAAAGTGAAACACGCAATAAATTTCACCATTCCTGTCCATCATCTACCTTTGATGGGAACTGGGCTTTATCGATCATTATCAATTATTAAAAGTGGCCATAGTTTAAAATGTTTATCGATTGATACAGTTGAAGAAAAGTATGTTGAACAAATTCTATTAGAAATTGAAGAAGATGCTAACGAAATAATTCTTTACAATGGGGCATCAGAAATAGATAATCTTGATGATGTGATTGCGTTCCATTGCAATAACTATAAGACGAAAAATGCAATCACATTGACTGGTATTCAAACAGTTGCAAGCCGACTAACAGAACTTGGTATACCAAATGAATGGGTAACGCCCACCCAGCAAGATATGACTGTGTCGTTAGAGAGAGCATTGCTAGCAACTAATACGCGGAGAAATAAAGAATCACAAATCGTATTTGGACTGATCAATTTAGATAATTTCAAAGGCTTTTCAGAAAGATACGACACTGAATACGAGGTTCAACTACTAAAGCTAAGTATCCAACAAATGCTCCTCGACTATATAAAATCTCTAGATGGACATCTTATCAATCTAGGCGGCGAAGAATACTCATTCATTACAACCCGCGGAATATTTGAACGAGAGACAAGAGGATACAAATTCATACCCTTACTTCAGGAAATAAAAAATGAATTTGGCATCACCATTAGTCTTGGTGTTGGTTTTGGCCGAACCGCGGCTGAAGCTGGAAACCATGCCCGCCTTGCACTTCGTCAATCAAAAGAATTAGGTGGAAATGTTTGCTATATCGTTCGTGAAGATCAAAGCGTTCTAGGCCCAGTTGATATTACAACGCATAAGCAATATGAACAATATCAATTAGCCATTACAGACCCTTATCTTTTAGAAAAAGCACAAAAAGCAGGAATGTCAGCTGCTTACATGACCAAACTCATGGCACGCGTGTCACGCCAAAAGAAAGTTAACTACACTGCCCAGGAATTAGCATCTACGCTAAATGTTACAATTCGAAGCGCAAACCGAATTCTATTAAAATGGACTGACGCATCATTAGTAGAGATAATCGGTGAAGAAAAAGTTACCCATAAAGGAAGACCGCGTCGTATTTACCGACTAAGTTTTATAGAAGAAGAGCTTCTTCAATAACTTCAATAACGAAAAATGGCCGTATGAATTAACTTACGGCCTCGTTTTTATGTTTCTGATATTATTTCAATCCTGACATTTGTATTCCCTCTGTAAAGTATCTCTGGAAGAATAGGAATATGAGGAAAGTCGGGATAAAGGAAACAGTAGATCCAGCCATTTCAACCCCAAAATTCCCTTCTTTTCCGAGCATCGAAGCTAAACCAAGCGTTACTGGAAACATCTTTTCTTGTGTTAAATAGATTAATGGTTGGAATAAGTCATTCCAGTTTGAGATAAACGAAAAAGTTCCAACTGTTGCAACGACTGGGATTGAAAGTGGAAGGATAACTTTCATAAATATTTGAATATCATTTGCCCCATCGATATAAGCTGCTTCTTCTAAGTCATTTGGTATATTTTGAAGGAACTGTCGAACAAGAAAAACACCCATAATTCCCCACAACTCTGGGACGATTAATGCCCAATATGTATTTATCCAACCAAAATCAGAAAACATGATAAATTTCGGAATGATTAATAATTGTTGTGGAATCATGATCACTGCCATGAAAACCCAGAAAATTATTTCTCTACCAGGAAACTGTTTCTTTGCGAAAATATAGCCCAAAACAGCACAAAAAAGCATCTGACTAGCTACAGGAATGACCGTAATGATTACGGAGTTCATGATCCATCTGATAAATAGGCCATCTCTCATAATATATTGATAGTTTTTTATCGTTGGATCATCAGGTATCCAGAATAGTGGATCCAATTGTGCAAACTCTACTGCTTTAAAGGACCCCATAATCATGATTGTAAAAGGCAATAAGAAACAGAATCCTAATATAAATAATGCTGTGTATGTAATTATTTTCTTCAACATTTTAATCAGGCTCCTTTAGACAAGCATATACATTTAATAATGCTTAGATTCTTGGCCAAGAAATTTTCGCTGTATGAGCGAAACAACCAAGATAATCGCAAACAAAACATACGAAAGTACGGCCGCATAACTTAAATTCAAGCCCGTAAATCCTTGTTCATACAAGTAATAGACAATTGTTGTCGTTGCATAGTTTGGTCCTCCGCCCGTCAATAGATAAGCAGAATCAAAGATTTGGAAAGAACCTATTGTTGTCGTAATGGCAACATAAAAGTGAATTGGTTTTAATAATGGGAATGTTACTTTCCAAAATATCTCTATTGGTGAGGCACCGTCTATTCTTGCAGCCTCATACAATTGCTTGTCAATCGATTGCAGCCCTGCGAAATAATAAATCATTGTTGAACCAGCTACTTTAAAAATACTTAAGCCTGCTAAAACAGCTAATGCTTGACTAGAATTCGACAAAAACAACTGCGGTTCAATACCTATAAAACTAATGAGATAGTTAATCATTCCAGCTTCTGTTCCTCTAAAAAGCCATCCCCAAATCCCAGCAACAATTACAAAAGAAGTTACAACTGGGAGAAAAAAGATTCCTTTAAAGAAACGAGCAGTTTTAACACCTGAGTTGATGATTAAAGCTAAAATCAAACCAAGAGCCATTGTAGGAACAATATAATAAACAGAGAACACGACTGTATTCCATAATGCTTTCCAAGCTAATTTATCTGTTAAAAAATATTGCCAATGTTTTAATCCAACAAACTCGGGGTCACCAATTACTTTCCAGTCCATAAACGTTAAATAGAAGCTCAATAGAAACGGATAGATTTGAAAAACCATGAAATGGATAAGGATCGGGATTAAGAAGATATAAACAATTGCATTTCGGTTCCATTCCCGTTTTACTCTTTCCCCGAATGGCAATTTAGTTTTTTTGGAAGTCACTGCATTACTCAGTGTTAACACCCTCTCTTCTTAAGTTAATGTTAGAGAGCTTAATCATAAATCGATTAAACTCTCTATGTTCACCAACTAGTTAATTTTTCACCTTTGCTTCAATTGCTGCCGCAGCATCATCTGCCGCTTGTTGTGGCGTTTTCTTTCCTTCCAACATCGTTTGAAGCTCTGCTTGAATCATTGGCATAATTGTACGGCCTTCTGGGTGAATAACACCTGGAAGTGCATACTGCGTATAGCCTGCGAGCTGTTCAAGGTATTTGTTTTCTCCGAAAATATCTTTTGCAGATTCACGTGTCGGTATATATTGAGTGACTGTGTTAAATTTCTTCTGATTGTCTGAATCCGTGACAACTTTGATAAATTCCGCAGCAGCTGCCGGATTATCAGTGTTAATTGGTGCCACAAACATTCCAGTCGTTCCATAAGTCAATTGTTCTTTGTTCTTCATTGGCGCAGCAATAACAAAATCAAAGTTATCCATAGTCAGCATACGACTTACAGAAATCCCAGATCCTTGTACGGCCATCATTTGTCCACCGTCCCACAGCGCATCATGCTCCATTGCTGTGATTGAATCTTTTGGAATCCATTCATTTTCGTACATTTTATTGATAAATTCAAACGCTTCTACGCCAGCTTCATTATTAAGTAAAACTTCATTGTCTTCTGTAACGACATCGCCGCCTGCTTGCCATAAGAATGGATATAAAGTTCCATTCATAGATCCTCCGCCTTGGAAACTTGTCGCATAATAGCCTTTTTCTTTAGCTTTTGCAGCCCATTCTTCAAACTCATCCCAAGTTGTTGGTAAGTTTTCTGGATCCTCACCAATCTCTTTTACAATATCCACATTGTACATGTACGTGTAAGCCTCTTGTAAAATAGGAAGACCGTATAATTCATCTTTCCATGTTGTTGAAACAAGTGCTGTATCGACGAAATCTTCTAGATCAAATCCTTCTAAATATGGTTTCAAGCCTAGTAACATACCGGCATCCGCATATTGTGGCATTTGGTCAGGAATTACATAAAAGACGTCTGGACCGTTATTTGCCGCCAAAGCAGTTAATACTTTTTGGTCTCGGTTCGCCCAAGGTATTTGTTCAAAGTTTACTTTAACCCCTGTTGCATCTTCATACGATGCAATAATTTCGTCCCACATTTTCCCTTCAACTTCTTGATCTCCAGTGAAAGGATGTGCCCATACTGTAATTTCACCAGACAGCTCCCCATCTTCTCCAGATACTGGTTTTTTCTCACCATCTTTTTCATCACCTGAATCACTACATGCGACCAGAAGAACCCCTACTAAAAGAAACATGAATAAAAACTTTAAATTTTTCATTAACCTATCCCCTTTCAAAATGTGAAATTAATATTCAAAAACTTTTCTAGTATAAAGTCGAAGCAACAACACCCCTTTAGTTTTCATTCCCTTCTGTAAGCGTTATCATCTTATTCATTGAGACTGTTATAGCATCGAACTTGATGTTGATCACTATTCATACTAAAATCTGAAACAACTAAATTGTCCGATGACTAGTATTCAGATTACATTATTCAGCATCAAGAGACAAGTCTCTTAAGCGTCTTTAATTAATAGACATATCACCCATGTCGGACTCTTAGGAATTTTCTTCATAGGAATGGATTGCATTTTAGTAGGTTCATATCTTATAGTAAGTAGTTAAGTAGGGGGGAATTTCGTATGACATGGGAAAGTTTCAACAAATTCACAAATAAAATGATAGAGCTTATTTACATAAACTTGCTATGGATCCTATTCACCGTTCTAGGTCTTGTTGTTTTCGGTGTTTTTCCAGCAACTGTTGCAATGTTTACGATTATTCGTAAAAAAATGATTGAAGATGATAACAGCAAAATTTTCCAGACATTTTGGCATACCTATCGTGCAGAATTTATAAAAACGAATGGATTCGCCATTATTTTTTACATGGTCGCTTATTTTCTCTATTACGATTTGCTATTTTTGCAGATGAATGAAGGCAAACTTCAATTCTTATATCCAGTGCTCATTTTGATATTTCTTTCTGGATCCATGTGTTTATTATTTTTCTTTCCTGTATATGTACATTTCGAATTGAAGTTTTTCCAGTATTTCAAACAGTCATTTCTAATCGCACTAACATCTCCTATTGAAGTCATCGCAATGGCATTAAGCGGACTTGCTATTTACGTTGTGATTAGCATTTTCCCTGGAATGATTCCTTTGTTCCCAGGCAGTATTTACGCATTACTCTCGATTATGTTAAGCTTCAGAGCATTTACGCGCATTGCGAATCGAAAAACAGCTATGACCCAAGGATAATCAATCAAATTAAAAGAGTATGGAAGGATTATTCCCTCCATACTCTTTTTTTAGTAATTATTGCTCCCAAGCAGGTAGCATTTTATTTAACGTTTTATCTTCCCGGTATCCGAGTACATACTCCGCTTGCATAACTGTGTGAATTTCACGCGTACCTTCGTAAATCACTGGCGCTTTAGAATTTCGTAAATATCGTTCTACTGGATATTCATCAGAATAACCGTATGCCCCGTGAATTTGGACAGCATCATCTGCTGCTTGGTTAGCAAAATCACATGCCTGCCATTTTGCGAGTGACGTTTCTCTCGTGTTTCGTTTCCCTTCGTTTTTCAACACACCTGCGCGGTAGACTAGAAAACGACTCATCTGAAAGCCTGCTTCCATTTTTGCAATCATTTGCTGCACAAGCTGATGCTTTCCGATTTCTTTTCCGAAAGTTTTTCGATCATGACAATAGCTAATACTTGCTTCCATACATGCCATAATTTGTCCGACAGCCCCTGCTGCTACTGTAAACCTTCCATTATCCAGTGCTGCCATTGCGATTTTAAATCCTTCGCCTTCTTCGCCAAGTAGGTTTTCTTTCGGAACTTTCACATCTTCAAAGAATAACTCGCCTGTATTGCCCGCACGAATTCCTAACTTCCCTTTCGTTGCGACTGAAGAGAATCCTTCCCATGTACGCTCTACAATGAATGCAGATATGCCTTTATGCTTTTCAGACCGGTCGCCTGTGTAAGCAAAAACGAGGAAATGATCGGCTATGTCACAAAGCGAAATCCATGTTTTTTGGCCATTTAATATATAATGATCTCCGTCTTTCACAGCAGTTGTTTGAAGTGCAGCAACATCAGATCCAGCCGCGGGTTCTGTTAATCCAAAAGCGCCCATCTTTTCACCTTTTGCCTGCGGGATTAAATACTTTTGTTTCTGCTCCTCATTTCCCCATTGCAATAACGTCAAGCTGTTTAAACCGATATGAACAGAAACAGCTGTCCGAAATGCAGTATCGCCTCTTTCCAATTCCTCACAAACAATTGCTAATGAGTTATAATCCATTCCACTACCGCCGTATTTTTCAGGAACACATACACCCATTAAACCTAAATTCGCCAGTTTCGTATAAATTGCTGGATCAGATTTCCCCGCACGGTCCCATTGACCAATATGCGGCATAATTTCTTTGTCTACAAAATTTCTGACCGTACTACGTAACATTTCCTGTTCTTCTGTAAATGAAAAATTCATCTCTTACTTCTCCCCTTTTTTTTTGTTTTAATTGGTTCATAATTTCTGTTTGATGTTCCCCAGGATTTGGGGGGTGATACTCATAAGTGATAGGTGTTCTTGAAAGCTTTAATGGACTACCTATCATTTTTATTGGCCCTGCTGTCGGGTGATTTTTTGTTATGAACATATTCCGGGATTGAAGTTGTTTATCATGGATGACTTCTTTTAAATTTTGAATTGGACCACATGGAATATTATTTTCTCGACATTTCTCTTGCCAATAGATTGACGACTTACCAATAAAAATATGTTCAAGAATCGGGACTAATTCATCTCGATGCTGAACTCTTTTGGGATTGGTTAGAAAACGCTCATCTCGTGCGATTTCAGGGTTTTCTAGAACCAAACATAACGCTTTAAATTGAGTATCATTTCCCACCGCAATAACCATTTCACCATCGGCAGTCTTAAAACTCTGATACGGAACAATATTCGCATGATGATTACCAAGCCTTGTAGGTATTTCTCCAGACATCAAATAATTACTACCGATATTAACAAGTGCACTAACAGCACTGTCGTATAACGAGATATCCAATTTTTGTCCGAGACCCGATTGAACTCTTTCTATCAAAGCCGCTTGGATTCCAATACAAGCATATAATCCTGTTAAAACATCCGTAATGGCTACCCCAGTCTTTTGAGGCCCAGATTCTTCAGTCCCTGTAAGACTCATAAGTCCACTCATTGCCTGGATGATTAAATCATATCCAGGTACATCTTTCTCAGGACCTGTTTCACCGAATCCAGTAATGGAACAAAAAACGAGTTCTGGATTAATTTCTTTAAGTGTGTCATACCCCAATCCAAAGCGTTCCATCGTTCCAGTTTTAAAATTATGAACGATGACATCACTCGTAAGTACAAGTTCTTTAATGATATTAACGCCTTCCTCAGATTTCAAATCTACAGTAATGGATTTCTTATTGCGATTTGCGGTTAAATAATATGCACTCACGCCATTATTAAATGGAGGCCCCCATTTCCGAGTATCATCACTACCATCAGGACCTTCTACTTTGATAACTTCTGCACCAAGGTCACCTAAAACCATCGTACAAAATGGTCCTGCCAGTACTCGCGATAGGTCTAATACGGTAAATCCTTTTAAAGCCCCTCCCAATTCATCCGCCCCGTTTCTCCATAAGAAAAAGCCAATTCAAAGAGACTACAGATCGCTGTTAGTCAAATTGAACTGGCTTATATCTGCGCCGATAAGACCGAAAAGGCAATACCAACAGACTAGGCAGTTATGGCTTATTCATCATTTTTTTCATAATCATGTGGGATGAACGATGTGAAAACGTTTCGACATGACTTATAACTCTTATTCTAGTCCATCAATGTAAACTTGTAAACCATAAAGTTGGACAGTTTTAAATAATCTTACTTCGCATCATTATACGCCTCATACTGTTTATATAGATCTTTTAATGCTGAAATAATTGCATTTCCCGCTTTCCCTAAGTAATGGCACTTGACAACTTCAATTGGTTTATCAATGCCATCTTGCAAGCTATGCCCTTTAAGAAGTTGGTGTACAAAGTCTTGACCATGAACGGTCGCCAATGTACAACTTGCCATGATAATCACACCATATTTTTTATCAATTTCCGCTGTAATCGTTAATGTTTCATACATACTTTGTGCTGCCATACCCGATGGCAATCTCGCATGTCCTGCAATAAAAACCGTATTCATTAGTAGGTCAATTCCTTTCTTTCTTCTATTACCATACTAACATGTCACGCCATAAGGATTCAGTTTATTTAATTAATCATATAAAAAATCCATTGAGAAGTTATCTCTCAATGGATGTCCGTTGATTTAGCTATTATAATAACTCAAGTTCTCGAATCTTATTCTTGTGATATTCAATTTCCACTTTAATCTTCTCTTTCATTTTACTGTCCAAACAATCTTGGAAACTGGTGATGTGAATATTGTATTTAAAGATGTGCCAATGGAGGACTAACTTCTTATACATATAATTCTGCCACCCTTTCCAAGTTTGATGGTTTGTCGTAAAAACAAGTGGGTTCTTATGAGATTAGGCTTTGTTAAACTACAGAGGATTTAATTCGATCATTTTCGAACACATCAGGCAGATCATGATAGTCGACCGTGGTTAAATATCCTTCAGACTTCATTTTTGTCACAAACATTAATAACTCATGTTTCATTTTATGCAATTCAATGCTACTTGACTCATAAGCATTAGAATAGCTTGTCTGATTCATCGCCATAAGTTTACCTCCTTTGAATTAATGATATAATATGATTAAGGTATGTAATTATCTTGAATTTATCCCTAACTTTAGCATCATCACGGCGAACAGTATCTCGTCTCACTAACTCATCAATCGAAACTTGTTCTATTCTGCGCATGTCAATTCCCCTTTTCTATTGCTATACTAAAGATACCACGTGGCACTAGTGGTTTAAACATATTCAAGTTGGGACATTTTTTATTAAACAATGTGTTTTTTAGCTATATTCATAAAAAGTTTCTTAATTCAAAATTCACATGACATTTTAGTGATTATGTACTATACTAATTAGAAAGAGGGGATCCTCTATGAAAGTTGGCCATTTAATTAGGGCTGAAAGAATTAGACAAAAAATGAAACAAGTTGTTTTGGCACGGGGAATCTGTACCCCTTCTTATTTATCTAAGATAGAGCGAAACCAAATCGTGCCAAGTGAAGACATCGCTATTCTCTTATTCAACAAATTGAATATGGATGTATCTAATATTCAAGAAAATGATTATCAATCTGAAGCAGAATTTGAATACTATATTAGAGATATCTATAAAAAAGTTCTTACTATAAGAGATGATACATTCACCAAACAAAAATTAGCAGAATTAGAATCTCAAAGTCCTTTATTCGAAAATGATTCCCTTCAATATTCTTATTTACTAATCTTACTTCGATTAAGGCTCACTCTAGGAATTGATTTGGAACTTAGATTTAAGGAAATTAATAATTTATCGAAACTAAGCATAAACTTTAATTTAAGACACAAATATTTATTTCACGTCATTAATGCAATTTATTATTATTCAGTAAAAAATAGAAGGTTAGCAATTGAACACCTTGAAATAGTGTTGCATACTATTGATGATATTTCTTTAGAAGCTTGGGAGAAAGCCGAACTCAATTATTTAATTGGGCTAATATATACTGCAGATAATCGAATATTTATTGCAATTGAATTTATAAAAACAGCACTGGAATACTTCAGAGAAAACTTTTTAATGAAACGTGTTTTAGAGTGCTACGTTCTAATCGGCGTAACTCAGAAAAGAAGCGAACAATATGAGGAAGCATTTGAATCATATTATAAAGCAAAGCAGTTATGTGATGAATTTGACTTAGATAGCGAAAAAGGACTAGTATACCATAATTTAGGCTCATTATATGGTACGATGGGAAAAAATGATGAAGCCATTAAATTTCTTTTAAAAAGTATTAATTCTAAAAAGGATCCCAGAAAACAGTTAATTTCTATATTAGGTATAATTGTTGAGTATTCTAAAGTATCTGATAAAATATCAGTAAATAAGTGGTGTGATAAAGGACTTTCACTTTATTGTCAACTAGAAGATATAAGCTTCATATCTTATTATCACCATTTTAATTTTTTTAAATCACTTCATAGTGAATTCGGTTTATCAGAAGATATTGCTGAAGAAGCAATTGAACATTTCAAAAATATTCAAGACTATCAATATATCAACAAGTATAGTATTGCGCTAGCTGAATGGTATTTTAAAAACAGGAAATATAAACTATCATCTATGCTTTATAATGAAGCTAATAGATATGGTTATATTTATAGAAAAAATCAGAAATGGGAGGATTTATAATGAAAAAAGTCTTATCTATTCTATTTATTTTAACAATTTTCGCTGTATCTACAAATGCAGTTAATACATCAGCCAATTACGATGAAATGCCAGGTCTAAAAGCTGCAAATGCACCAATTCACGAAATTAGTCAACTGAAATAATAACCACATAAAAAAACGACTCTTCGTAGAGTCGTTTTTTTATGTCTTTTTTTATGGCGTTAAACAAGATTTACTGAAATAGAACCGAAATATCGCAGTAAATAATTTTATTTTCCGACAAATACCCACTATTTTTAACAGTTGTGGATAAGGTTGATAACATTCTACCAATACAGACTATTGACTTTGTAGGCATTTTGAACAGCTCATCCACAGGATATCCCCCACTCTCTGTGGATAAAAGAACGATTGTTCTTATTATTCAATTCTGTTAGATTATAAGATAGATAGATGATCCCTCACTAATATATGTACCGAGCGTACAAAATAGTACTATTAAAACTTGGAGGTGTATTTGAAATGAGTAAACTAACCGATCATTTCTTGATTGAGTCCTACTTTAAAGCCCTTGAATTAAAATTGAGTGCTGATTTTATTCAACTGCTAGAACGTGAAATCCAACGTCGCACATCTATGAATCTACTTAAGCTTACTTCATAATATCCCACACGCCCTATACAGGGCTTTTTCTTTTGGGCTCAACTATTACTCACTCTTGGATTCGAAATAAACTGCTTCCTATTTAAAGCCATCCTTCCTCGCGTCATCAAGTTGGCGTGATTTATTGCCTAAAATACTCCAGCGGGTTTTCAACGATAAATGAATGTCCGGTTAATAGCGGATCTTTATTTAGTTCTAGATAGAGCATATCAAGTTGTTTGATTAACCTATCTTGATTTGCCTCATCAATGATCAATGAAATATCGTAGCGGTAAATACTTTTATGTTCTGAGCCACAAGTTATCTTGCCCAAGAGTGTAAATCTTTCATTCATAATTTCAAGTTGAAATTTCAGCACCATCTCTGTGCCAATCGGAAGTTTAATATTATACAAAAAACATAATCGACCTGGTTCAAGGTTCTCCAATAATACTTTCCTGTTCCCCAAATAAACTTTTCGACCATTTAGCTCAGTGATTGTCATGCTCGCTTCTAAAGGATACTTAAATTCTAGTTTGAAGTTCTTGCCTCGTTCACTATCTCGGTTCTCCTGCTGAATAACGCTAAGCAGTTGTCCGTTCAATTTTTTTAGTAATACTTCTGCAGGGACTGGTTTACTGTACAAATAGCCTTGAATCCAGTCACATTGTAAGTCAGCTACAAATTTTTCTTGTTCAATTGTTTCAACACCTTCGGCAACAACTTTTATGGAAAGTCGATGGGCTAATTGAATAATCGTCGTAACGACTTCTCTGCTCACAAGCTCACCCGGTATGCCTCTAATCAATGAACTATCCAATTTCAAGACAGATGGTTTAATCTTGATAAGCTTATTGAACGATGCATAACCTGTACCGAAATCATCAAGTGCTATATGCAAACCTAGCTTTCGAAGTTGGTTTAGCTTAGAAAACATCTTCTCTTCTTGTTCAATCGTTGTACTTTCTGTAATTTCGATCATCAACCATTTCGAGTCAATGCCGTTTTCTTCTAAAATTAATTGAATCATACTGACCAAATCTGGTTGTAAAAATTGAACGATTGACAAATTTACTGAAGCTTTTATCGGATAGCCTGCAGCATGCCAGGCACTGACATCTCGACAAACAGTTTGTAGCACCCATTCACCAATATCAATAATGACGCCCGACTCCTCGGCAAATGGTATGAATTCGTTTGGTGGGACAAGCCCCCAATTTGGATGATTCCAGCGTAGAAGTGCTTCCACACTCTCTATCTCTTTTGTGATAACGTTGATGATTGGTTGGTAATGAATGATAAATTGATTGTGCTTAAGTGCATCTTGAAGCTCACTCCTTAAAGAAAAAACTTTATATGTACTTAAATTTGCAGTTGGAGAAAAAACTTGATAATTACTCTCACGTGACTTCTTCGCTAGATATAGAGCTGAACTAGCATTTTTCATGAGCACCGATGAATCCACTCCAGATTCCGGAAAAATACTAATGCCCATCCGTATTGTGATCATTAGATTAAAACTACTTATATTAAGTGAGTGCTCAAATAACTGTAAAATTTCATTTGCTATTTCTTGAACCTCTTCAATTTCAAAAATCTCTTCTGTTAATAGGGCAAAATCATCATCATTGATTCTAGCTAGCAGCGTAATCGAAGAGCCTAATCTATTGTTAATCTTACCAGCCATCTTAACTAGTAGTTGATTAGCAATGTCTCGACCTATTAAATCAATTAGAAATCTATATCCATCTAAATTTAGATGAATAATCGCGTATTTTCGATTCATAGATTTGTTTTCCTGAATGAGTTCATCTAATCTTTTTTCAAATGTCCTTAAATTGGGTAATCCTGTTTGATCATCATGGTAAGCCATTCTTTGAATTTCAAGTTGTTGTTGTCTAATTTCAGTGGTATCGAGAAGATTACAAACTACGCCTTTTACACTAGGCTCATTAAGAAGATTCGTACAGATCACGTCAAAATTCCGCCATTCACCATGTTTGTGTTGGATTCTTAACCCGACTGTAAATGGTGTATTGGGTCTATCAATAATCTCCCGAAGCTTATCATTATATATTTTTAAATCCTCAGGATGAATAAATTCTATAAATTTCTTACTAGAAATCTCCTCCACTTTGTAACCAAGTTTTTCTTCAATTGAGGGGTTTTCAATCGTGATGATTCCGTTTTTGTCAATGACGCCTATAATTTCATGTGCATGATGAATTAAAGAATTTACTTTCTTATCTTTTTCTTCGATAAAGTTTCTGAGTTCGACTTTTTCATTGATATTACTAGTTAATGCATAAAAACCGATAATCTCATTGCCTTCATATTTTATCGGCACAAGAGAAATGTCAATATTCATCAGACGACCATCACGATTGACGATTCTTGCTTCGAAATATTGAGGCTCATTCTTTAACGCTTTCATACGGTACTCCCGTGCTTTTTCAACATCTTCTTTATATAAAACTTCGCTATACTTTTTCCCAACAAGATGCTCATATTCTATACCAAATAACTGGTCATACTTCCCTCTAATTTTTACGATCAATCCTTCAAAATCAAACACGAATAACAGAATATCTGGAGAAGTCTCATAGACTTCTGGATAGGAATATTTTTCATGCTTTAAATAATTCTCAAGTTTTTTTCTATGATTTAATGGAAGTAACATTTGACAACTCGACCTCCTGTTGGGAATTTTGCGGTGGAGACTATCGTTTTCTATCTAGTTCTATATTATCACAATATTCGACAACTTAAAGGGTAAATTATAAAAAAACTAATTAAAAAGCACCATCTCAACCGACTTGGTTAAGATGATGCTTTTTGGAAACTAGTTTTATAGCGTAGTCTGTTTTTTAACTGCTTGCATAACTTCTTCTGCAGTTCCCATTTGAAGGGCTTCATTTACAAGCTCTTCCATATCGCTTTTCTTTAAATCTTTAATTTGGGTTCTAGCTTTTAAGATTGATGTTGCACTCATTGAGAACTCGTCAAGGCCAAGACCTAGTAAGAGAGGAATCGCGATTTCATCTCCAGCCATTTCACCGCACATGCCTGTCCATTTACCTTCACGATGAGAAGCGTCAATAACCATTTTAACCAAACGTAAAATAGCAGGATTGTATGGTTGGTATAAATAAGAAACGCGTTCATTCATACGGTCAGCTGCCATCGTATACTGGATTAAATCGTTCGTTCCAATACTGAAGAAATCAACTTCTTTTGCAAACTGATCAGCTAGAATTGCTGTAGACGGAATTTCTACCATGATACCAAGTTCAATATCTTCTGATACAGTAGTACCACTTTCTACTAGTGCCTGTTTTTCTTCTACCAAAATAACTTTTGCTTCGCGGAATTCTTCTAAAGTCGCAATCATTGGGAACATGATTTTCAAGTTACCATATGAGCTAGCACGTAACAAAGCACGTAACTGTGTACGGAAGATGTCTTGCTCTTCCAAACAAAGGCGAATCGCACGGAACCCTAAAAATGGGTTCATTTCTGTAGGAAGATTTAAGTATGGAAGCTCTTTATCGCCACCGATATCAAGTGTACGCACGACAACTGGCTTACCATCCATTCCTTCTAGTACTTTTTTGTATGCATCGTATTGTTCATCTTCAGTTGGAAGTTGGTCTCTACCCATATACAAAAATTCTGTACGATATAGACCAATTCCTTCAGCGCCGTTATTAATAACACCTTCTAAATCTTCAGGTGTACCAATATTGGCAGCTAATTCAACGACATGATCATCAGCTGTTACTGATTTTTCATTCACTAATTTCGCCCACTCTAATTTTTGCTTTTCAAAGTTTTCTTGTTCTACTTTGTATTCAGCAATAACTTCCTCAGATGGATTAATATGCACCTTACCATTTTGACCGTCGACAATAATAATGTCGCCGTCTTTAATGATTTCTGTAGCATCACTAGTCCCTACAACCGCTGGGATTTCTAAAGAACGAGCCATGATTGCTGAGTGAGATGTTCTTCCACCGATATCAGTCGCAAACCCTTTAACAAAGTTACGGTTCAATTGCGCTGTATCTGACGGTGTAAGATCCTCGGCTATAATAACAACTTCCTCTGAAATTTCGCTTGGATTAACTACTTTCACACCTAATAAATGGGAGAGAATTCGCTTTCGTACATCGCGAATATCTGCAGCCCTTTCTTGCATATATTCATTGTCCATTTGTTCAAACATCATGATGAACATATCTGTCGTTTCTTCTAACGCATTTTCAGCATTTGCTTTTTCCGATTTAATCTTCTCTTCAATCGGTTTAATAAGTTCTGGATCCTCTACAACCAATAAATGCGCATCGAAAATAGCTGCTTCATCAGCACCTAGACCTTTTTTCGCAATTTCTTGAATTGACTGAAGTTCGCTTTTGGTCACAGCAATCGCAGCTTGAAAACGCTCGACTTCTTTTTCTACATCATCAACAGTTTTTTTGCTGAATGTCAAATCAGGTTCTACAAGACAATATGCTTTTGCAATTGCAATCCCGCTTGACGCAGCAATCCCTTGTAATACGCTCATTATTCAGCTAATCCTTCACTTTTCAACGTATTTTCAAGTGAGTCTAGTGCTTCCTGTTCGTCGGAACCTTCCGCACTAATTTTGAATTCTTCGCCCATACCAATTCCAAGAGACATAACACCTAAAATTGATTTTAGGTTAACTGACTTTTCATTGTGTATTAGATTTATATCAGATTGGAATTTGTTTGCTGCACTAACTAACATAGACGCTGGACGTGCGTGAATCCCCGTCGCATCGATTACTTTAAATTGTTTTTCTACCATTTCATTCAAACTCCTTCATTATAATTAATTTGTTTTAACTTTTATTTTACTGCTCCAGTAAATTTCAATTTTAACATAAGTATCGATTAAAAACACCCATTAAGCGTCAGTTTCAATCAAATTATTTCACTAATGTTTCCACATGCTTAACGACATTTTCAACTGTGAATCCATATTCCTCAATAACTTTTTCGCCTTTTGCTGAAGCACCGAAGGTATCGATCCCGATCATGAGTCCTTGGTCCCCTATAAAACGTTCCCAGCCGAAAGATGAGCCCATTTCAATACCTACACGTGCGGTTACATGTGGAGGGATGACTTCGTTTTTATAGGCTTGATCTTGTTCTTTAAAACGATCCCAAGATGGAATACTAATGACGTTTACATCGATTCCTTGTTCTTTTAACGCTTTTTGTGAAGCCACAGCTAATTGAACTTCTGAACCAGTTGCGATTAATAATGCATCCGGAGTTTCTTTATCTCCTTTGCTAATTACATAGCCGCCTTTTTTAACACCCTCATAGGCAAGTTCTTTTGTACCTTCAAGAGTCGGTAAACCTTGTCTTGTCAGAACTAATGCAGTCGGTTTGTTTGTCGACTCCAACGCTAGGCGCCATGCAGCTTGAGTTTCATTGCCGTCAGCTGGACGAATAAGTGATAATCCTGGAAGTGTTCTAAGAGAAGCAATTTGTTCGATTGGTTCATGTGTCGGGCCGTCTTCTCCTACTGCGATTGAATCATGTGTAAATACATATGTGACTGGTACATTCATCAGCGCGGACAGACGCATAGCCGGTTTCAAGTAGTCGCTAAATACAAAGAATGTACCCGCATATACTTTCAATCCACCGTGTAGTGCCATTCCATTTAAAGCTGCTGCCATCGCAAATTCACGAACGCCGAACCAAATGTTTCTACCTGCATAATTGTCGCGCGTAAAATCATCTTCATTTTTAATCATTGTATTGTTAGAACCAGCTAAATCCGCACTTCCACCAATAAAGTTTGGAACTGTTTTTGCAATTGCATTCAGTACTTCTCCTGATGATGCTCTTGTCGCTAGTGTATCTTTACCCGCTTCATAGACTGGTAAATCCTTTTCCCAATCCAAAGGTAGTTCGCCTTTAATGGCTAATGCTAATTCCTCGGCAAGTTCTGGATATTTTACTTTATAAGATTCGTGCAGGTCATTCCATTTAGCTTCAACATCGGCACCATTTACACCGATTTTTTCGTTGAAATCAGTGTACACTTCTTCAGGTACTTGGAAAGGCTCATGTGGCCACTTATAAAAGTCTTTTGTCAGTTTCACTTCATCCTCACCGAGTGGAGCCCCGTGGGAAGCTGATGAATCTGATTTATTTGGTGAACCGTATCCGATAATTGTTTTTATTTCTATTAATGTTGGCTGTGTTGTATTTGCTTTTGCTTCTTTAATCGCATTTCTTAATTCATTGACATCATTTCCATCCTCAACACGAATCACTTGCCAGCCATAAGCTTTGAAGCGTTGCTCCGTATTTTCAGAGAAAGATCGATCTAAATCTCCGTCTAATGAAATATCATTGGAATCATAAAGGGCAATTAGTTTTCCTAACCCTAAATGGCCAGCTAAAGAGGCTGTTTCATGAGAAATACCTTCCATTAAATCGCCGTCACTTACAAGGGCATATGTATGATGATCTACAACTTTAAGATCATCTTTATTAAACTTAGCCCCTAGATGTGCTTCTGCCATTGCCATACCAACAGCCATTGCAATTCCTTGGCCTAGTGGTCCGGTCGTCGCTTCAACACCATCTGTATCGTTTACTTCAGGGTGACCTGGTGTTCTTGAACCCCATTGACGGAAGTTCTTTAAATCATCAATCGTTACATCGTAACCCGATAAATGAAGCAAACTATAGAGAAGTGCAGAACCGTGTCCTGCAGATAGAACAAAACGATCTCTGTTAAACCATTTTGAGTTTTTAGGATTGTGGTTCATAAAGTCTGTCCATAGTGTATAAGCCATCGGGGCTGCACCCATTGGAAGTCCTGGATGACCTGAATTTGCTTTTTCAATTGCATCAATCGACAAAGTTCTAATTGCATTAATAGAAAGTTGTTCCGTGGAAATCGTAGTAGTAGTTGACATCGTGGTAGCTCCTTAAGTAGTATTTTGTAATAGATTTACGGTCTTTTAGTCTAATTCTGGGTGGAAAAGTACTTTCCCAAAAACACCGTCTCTGTTAATAATCTTAGTGAATGTTTCAGGTCCATCTTGTAGCTTCAATCGATGTGTGATCAATGGCTTGACATTGATTTGTCCTGTACTCATGTAGTGAACAGTCGTGCTCCATTCTCTTCCTGGGAATGGTGCTGAAATGGCATTCCAAGAACCTAGCACTTTTAATTCATTTCGAACAATTTTTTCAAAGTAAAAACGTTCTACATTCACGTCGCCGTAAGGAATGCCCAAAAAGACAACCTCGCCGCCTTTTTTAGGTAACGCAAAAACTTGTGCTGAAGTAATGGGTGATCCCGCTGATTCGATTGCGACATCGACACCTTGACCATTTGTGTGTTCCATTAGTTGTTCATGTGCCGGCTTCACTAACGAATTAATCACAACATCCGCGCCGACTTCTTTCGCAATTTCAAGTTTCTCATCATCAATATCAATGGCATAAACTTTTTTCGCACCAAATATTTTAGCCCATTGAATCGCTAGTAATCCGATGTTACCGCAACCCATTACCGCAACTTCTGCGCCCGGTTGCATAGTTGTTCTGTTAAACCCATGAACGACAACTGCCGATGGCTCGATCATTGATGCCGTATCATAATCAACATTATCAGGAATTGGCACGACGTTTTCTGCAGGTAATTTTACAAATTCCGCGTAAGCGCCAGGGTGTCTTGCTCCAATTACAGTTAGTTTTTCACAGCGTGAGAGTTCTCCCTTATTACAGCTTTCACATTCTCCGCAATAAAAAGTCGGACATCCCGCAACACGGTCCCCAACTTTAACACCTACAACACCTGGTCCAACTTCTGCGACTTCTCCTGCGAATTCATGACCAAAGATCATACCTTCTACATAGGGTCCGAGCTTATTGTATCGAGAAATATCTGAGCCACAAATACCAACTGACTTTACTTTAATGATAACATCATCTTCTTTTTCTAGGACAGGTTTTTCTGCCTCTTCAAAACGGATATCTTGCACACCGTAAAGTTTTAAAGATTTCATCTTTTTCACCTCTAATTTTATTAGCTTTCAGAATCACTTTGTGCTTGTTTCTTCTTGTTAAAGACTAATTTATATAAAGCGAATCCAACAATAAGTGTGTTAAGAATCACTTGATTTTCAAAATAAAAAGTTCCAATTGAACGCATGGGTCCCAACATAAAATCTAGAAACATATCCATCATTGTTAATCACCCTCATTTCTGATAACAGAGTGAACGATTATGACTACATAATCGCTCAATCTGTTTCATGTAAAAACACTTAGTATGAAGCTGTAGACGTTTGACCTGAAATAATTGCAATGGCACCGCTTGTACCAATTCGGTTTGCGCCAGCTTTGATGATGTTAACTGCGTCCTCATATGTCCGGACCCCACCAGCTGCTTTCACTCCGAAATCTTTTCCAACAACAGATCTTAATAGTTGAACATCTTCAACCGTTGCTCCGCCACCATTAAAACCTGTTGCTGTTTTCACAAAATCAGCGCCAGCTTCCATGATCAACTTACATGCAGTGATTTTTTCTTCTTTTGTTAGTAATGCAGTTTCAATAATGACTTTTGTTGTCAATCCTTCTGATGCTTTGACAACCTCAGCAATATCATTTCTCACAACATCGAATTCTTTTGATTTTAACGCGCCTAAATTAATGAGCATATCGATTTCAGTTGCACCATTTTGAATCGCTTCCTTCGTTTCGGTCACTTTGGTAAGTGTTGTTGCCCCACCAAGTGAGAAACCAATCGGAACTCCGACCTTGATATTATGCGGAGAAAGTAATTCAACCGCATGTTTCACATAATAAGGGTTTACAAAAACGGTGTTAAAACCATTCTCGATTGTTTCATGACAAAATGCCGTAATATCATCTTTCGTTGTCGTAGGTGTTAAAAGCGTATAGTCAATCATGTCGATGATTTGTTGTTTAGTCATTGAAATAGCCCCTTTTCATAAAGTTATTTATTTAACAGGAGTTAATAGTACCTTGATTGCTTCGCCGCTCTTAATCGCCTGATAAGCCTCGTCCCATTGCGTAATATCAAATTCATGCGTTACCAATGATTTTGCATTTACTAAACCATCATTCATTAAAGCTAGCGATGGACCCCAGTCAGCTGATTTTTGGCTTCTGCTTCCCACAACACGAATTTCTTTTTGAATGATTTTCTCAAGATCAAATTGAATTTCAGGTTGTGCAAAAAGACCAACTTGACAATATTGTCCTTTTTTACGTAAAACATCTAACCCTTGTTTGGCTGCTGGAACTGCACCTGAACATTCAAATACAAGATTTGCTCCATAACCGTCTGTTAGCTCATTGACGAATTCTTTTAGGTCGACTTCCTGGGTATTCACTGTGTAATCAATTCCCAGTTCTTTCGCTTTGTCTAAACGAACTTTATCATTCGTTAACCCAGTAATAATAACTGTAGCTCCACGGCTTTTTGCAACTTGAGCAGTTAATAAGCCAATCGGACCCGGCCCAATAACAACAGCAATATCGCCTTCTTGAATTTCTGTTTTATCGACTGCATGATGCGTACAAGCAAGCGGTTCGGTCATTGATGCTGATTGGTAATCGACATTTTCAGGAAGAATATGAACGCTTTCTTTCCGAGCGATTAAATAATTCGTAAAGCCGCCGTCCTGCTGACTCCCTAAACCTTTTCGATGATTACAGAGATTATAATCACCAGACTTACAATATTCACATTCTCCACAAATATAGAAAGTTGTTTCGGAAGTCACACGGTCTCCTGCTTTGAACTCCGTAACACCTTCCCCCACTTCAACAACTTCTCCTGAAAATTCATGTCCCAATGTAACAGGTACAGCTACGTCGTAGTGTCCTTCGTATGTGTGAATATCGGATCCACAAACGCCCGCATACTTCACTTCGATTTTCACTTGGTTTTTACCAGGTGTGGGTTCGGGTCTTTCTTGAATTTCCAGATTTCCAAATCCGAGTTCGGTTTTCACTAGTGCTTTCATGAGAACTCCTCCTGTACTTTCTTTCTATTTAGTTGAATATGCTAAATACTTTATAGATGACCCAGTGAACGATGTTACCACCTTGGTCAATACTTGAAATCATTGCTGAGTTTTCAGGCATATCGAAGTTAATATCCACAGCCATTTGTGTAAACATTGGCGCAAGATCCGTTGCGATGTATAAAGAAATCGCTATCATGATTGCCCCAACAAGAACCGAATGAACGATATTCCCTCTCGCTGCACCTACGATAAATGCAACAATAAACGGAATCGTAGCTAAGTCACCAAATGGAAGTACCGCGTTACCTGGCAAAACAACTGCCATTGCAACTGTAACTGGAACAAGGATTAGTGCTGTTGAAATAACAGCCGGATGTCCCAAAGCAACTGCAGCGTCAAGTCCAATATAAATTTCTCTATCGCCGAATCGTTTGTTCAACCATTCACGAGCTGATTCAGATACAGGCAGTAAGCCTTCCATCAAAATCTTAACCATACGTGGCATTAAGACCATTACAGCAGCCATCGCCATACCGATTTCAATTACTTCACCAACGCTATATCCTGCGAGCACTCCGATTGCAGCACCTAGGAATAGTCCGATGAAAATCGATTCCCCGAAAATACCAAAACGTTTTTGAATTGTATCAGGATCAGCATTCCAATTTTTAAGTCCTGGAACTTTTTGCACTAATTTCACTAAGAAGATACCCGGTGCATAGGAAATCGTACTTCCTGTTGCAATTGAAATACCCGGTAAGTCATAAAACTCACTCATCATTGGCGCTGTCCAGTCTGCAACTTTTAGACAAACAATCTGGAATAGTACTGCGGCGATTAATCCTTGGATAATACTACCTGAAACCGCGTAAACCATTGCAGCCATAAACGTGTAGTGCCAGAAGTTCCATATATCAACGTTCATTGTTTTAGTTGTTTTTGTAACAAGCATCACAACGTTCACAAGTAATCCAAGTGGAATAATGAATGCAGCCACTACAGATGCCCAAGCGATTGATGAAGATGCTGGCCAACCTACGTCAATTACATTTAAATTTACACCTAACCGTTCAACCATCCCTTGTGCAGCAGGTCCGAGGTTAAAAACGAGTAAGTCGATAACCAAGAAAATACCTACAAATGCGACACCAATTGTTAAACCAGAACGGAACGCCCTACCTGGCTTTTGACCGAAAAATAATCCGAGAAAAAATATTGCGACGGGTAAAATTACAGTTGCTCCTAATGCTAAGAAGCCTTGTAGAAAATCAACAAAAGAATCCATGTTCTAATCTCCTTGCTATTTAGTGTAAATCTCGATTTCTTCATAGAGAAATCGAGATCATATGCCTAAGACGTTTACAAATTATTTTTGTAGTTCATCCAAGATTTGTTTTTTTGTATCTTCCATACCAATTCCTGTTAAGAACGCACGCGCGTTAATTACTGGGAACGGGAATTCTTTTTGTGTCATTGCAGTTGTTACGAGTAAATCAGCTGTATCTACATAAGCACCGACTTCAGTGATTTTAATTTGGATTAAGTCCACTTTAATGTTGTGCTCTTTTGCCATCTCCTCAATTGCGTTGTTCACAACTGTTGATGTAGCAATTCCTGCGCCACAAGCTACTAATACCTTTTTCATTATTGGCCACCTCCTTCCAATGTAAACTCTAATTTCATTGCCAATAACTTAAGAATTTCTGTCTTGTCTTTTTCATTTGCAAGCTGAAGTAAAATTGCTTCATCTTGAAAAATTTGCATTAACTTTGTTAATAGGCTTAGTTGTGAATCTGTTTCATCCATCGCTAACATGAAAACCAATTTAACAGGTGTTGTTTCAGTTGGATCACCCATCACACCGAAATCGACGGGTTCGTTTAAAACAGCTACACTAATTGTTTTCTTATTGACATGTTCGATATCTGTATGCGGAATGGCTACGGATACACCCATCGTTGGGAGCCCTGTTGCATACTCTTGTTCTCTAGCGATAATTGCATCTGTAAAGGATTCTTTAACTAATCCTTTTTCTTCAAGATTTTTTGACATTGCACGTAGGATATCTTCTTTAGTTTTTCCTTCTAAATCCAATAGAATTATTGACTCATTAAAATATAAATTGCTCATCTCGCACCTCTTAACTTTCAGTCAGTAATAGAATATTTTTTTATAATCTCATAAATTTCTTCAATCGATTGTGATTGAATCATTTTATTTCGATCTTTTTCTGTTCTTGCTAATTTCATTAATTGCGTTAACGCTCTGAAATGTTGTTGCTTATCTTTTGCAGCGATAATGACGACCAAGTTAATAGTGTACTCTTCCCCAAACTCAACGCCTTCTTCAAGTCTTAGTAAACTCATCGTTACATTATTGACACCTGCTTCAGGTGCCGCATGTGGGATTGCAACATTAGGCGCTATGACAATGTATGGATCTTTATCACCTTGATTAACAATTGCTTCTACGTAACTCGGCTTAATATAGCCTGCTTCTAAAATTGGCTCTGCACATAGTCGAATCGCTTCTTCCCATGACGAAACCACTTTCTTCAATGTTATATTGCTCATCGGTATCAAATCGCTTAGATTAAGAGCGGATAGTTCTGACTCGTCATTGAGTGTTGGGGATTTATCATCTCGAATGACATACTCACGTAATTCTTTTTCCAATGATTTTTCATTCTCAATAACTGCATGTTTCTTCACAATATCTAAGATATCGTCAATATTAACTTCGAAAGGGATATACCCATGTAAATCGAGCATTACCTGTTTCCTAAGTCGATTTTTCTCTTCACGTTCAAGAAATGAACTAGCGAGAAACAACTTTTTATCTGTCTCTAAGAAAACAGGAGAAAACACTACGTCAAAGTCAAGGTCAAAATCGTAGAAGTCCCGCACAGACAGTGAATCTAGAAAAGCGAATTCTGGGAATAGCTCACGTAATTCACTAAACATTAAGCGCGATACTGAAATACCTTTCGGACAAACAACAATTGCTTTTGTTTTTTCTTGGAGGTCTTCACCTTGTCGCCTTAACCATCCACCAATTAACATCGTTAAATAAGCGGTTTCACTATCCGGAATGACATGACCGATTAAAGTAGCAAGCGGTTTCGTTGATTGGCCAACGAGATGGTGTAGCTCTTTTAATTCTTTTTCGATTAGCGAATAACTGGTATTATCGACTTCTGTCAATTGATATTTAATCCGATAATAAGCGGGTTTCATATGCAGTAATATCTTAGTTAGGAGCGCTTCTCTATCTTCCAGATAAATTGCTGAGCTTTTCTCAAACAATCGAAGCATATCATCCACTGCTTTTGCTAAATTAGGAATTTCGTCTTCTTGTAATGTTTCAGACCAGTAGACATTTGTCGTCAGCAAATGCAAAGTGATGAACAAGCGCTCTTGTAACGGAATATCTTGATAATCAAATAATAATTCTTCGGTTGCTTGATACTCTTTAGTTCCCGATAATTCTTTGTACGAAACAGAAGAGGAGATTTTCAATGTATTTCTTTTCACTCTGTGTAAGACAAGTAAAAGCGTATAAGGCAATGTTTCAATTTTTTCGTCCGTAAATTTTAAGTTCAGCTTTTTCTCGATCTTTTCGAGGCGTTTTCTTAGGTTGCTCAACTCTTCTGATTTAATGTTGACTAAAGTTTGCAGACGATTTTTCCCACTTGGCATTTCAATTATCTTGTAGAATGTATTGATTAATAGTTTTCGAATCGAGAACTCTTCGCCTTCGATTAAGTACCCATTTTTTCTAGAGTATCGAATGGTCAAGTTATAACTAGCTACTAATTTTCGTGCTACATTTAAATCGCTCAAAATAGTGTTTTTACTAACGTCTAATTCACTAGTGAAATGAATAAGCGCCAGTTCCTCCTGATTACTTAGAAGCATTATGATAATCAAATGCACTCTTTGTTCTTCAGTAATAATATTTTGATTGGAAGCAGCTACCGTCTTTTCATTGCTGAATTCGGATAAAATCAAGTGATCAATTATAAAATGTCCTTGACGAGTGCGTTCGATTGCTGGAAGGTTTTTTGCGGCAAGCCAATTATTGATTTTATCGAAACTGTATCCTAGCTGCCTACGAGTTAAATCAAAATTAACTTCTAATTCCTTACTAGTAATACTCGGATCCCTCATCAATTCATCGAAAATCGTACGACTTCGAATATCAATTTGCATGGCGCCCCTCCTTCTTTTTATATCATAACATACTACATCCAATTATTGTACAACTTTACAGCACAATTTACCGACCGCATATTGTACATCGTTGCGCTCTACTTCGAACGATGTGTTGCAATCGTTAAGTCAAGTAGGATGAGTTTTACAGAATTTCCATAGTAGAAAACAAAAAACGCCAGCAGGAATTTGTCCTGTTGGCGTGTTAACACTATTATTTAATTCGTTCTTCTGTATCTTTGTCGAAGAAATGTGCTTTGCTTAGATTGAAAGCAAATTCAATTGTTTGACCTGCAGTAGCGTTAAAGCGAGCATCTACACGTGCTACAAAGTCTTGATCATCTACTTTAGAATACAACACAATCTCAGAACCCATTAATTCCGCAACTTCAATATGTGCATGGAACGTCGTTTCCGGAGATGATTTCAAGTACAAAGGCTCATCATGGATATCTTCTGGACGAATTCCAAGAACGATATCTTTTCCGACAAATCCTTGATCACGTACAGATTTTAGTTTTCCTTCTGGAATTTCTACGCGGATATCATTCATAACAAATTGGTTACCTTCGATTTTCCCGTTAAGGAAGTTCATAGCTGGAGAACCGATAAAACCACCTACAAAGATATTATTCGGATTATCATAAACCTCTTTTGGTTCTCCAACTTGTTGAATAATACCATCCTTCATAACAACTAGACGTGTGGCCATTGTCATCGCTTCTGTTTGGTCATGCGTAACATAAACAGTTGTCGTTTGAAGACGTGCGTGTAATTTTTGAATTTCTGCACGCATTTGAACACGTAGTTTAGCGTCCAAGTTAGAGAGCGGCTCATCCATTAGGAATACTTCAGCATCACGAACAATCGCTCGTCCAAGTGCAACACGCTGACGTTGACCACCTGAAAGCGCTTTCGGTTTACGATCAAGAAAATCTTCCAGACCTAAAATCTTAGCGGCATTATCTACACGTTTTTTTATTTCGTCTTTTTTGAACTTGCGAAGCTTTAATCCGAATGCCATATTATTATAAACATCCATATGCGGATATAGTGCATAGTTTTGGAAAACCATTGCGATATCGCGGTCTTTAGGTGCAACATCGTTTACACGTCGATCACCAATATACAAATCACCTTCAGTGATTTCTTCTAAACCTGCGATCATGCGAAGCGTTGTAGATTTCCCACAGCCAGATGGACCAACTAAGACTAAGAACTCTTTGTCACGAATCTCTAGATTAAAATCTTTTACTGATACAACATCTTTATCATATACTTTCTTTATGCCAACTAATCGTAACTCTGCCATATGTATTCCCCCCAGGTATGTAAGTGCTTTCATTTACTATTTATAGCATACAAGAATACCTATCAGATAGTAATGGTAGATGTGCACAAAATTTCTGATAGTTACTGTGCAAGTTTACTATTCGACTCATATATGACTGGATAACTTTATTTCCTAGCTAACATGGCAAGATAAACCGGCATAGCATGTTGAAACTGGCGTACGTCGATACCTGTTCTTTCTAAGAAACGATCAAGTCGATATTGTAAACTATTTCGGTGCATATATAACTCTTTCGCTGTTTCTGAAATATTTAAATTACAACGGAAAAAGGTGTCAAGCATTTTAAGCGTATCATCATCACCAAGATATTCTTGTAAAATCGTTGTACTGATTTCTTCTCGCAATTCAGGTTTTGTTTGATCAACCAATAAGTATGGGATGGCATCCACGTATGTAACTACAGGTTGATTTGTATAAGCAAATACCGTTTTAGCGTCCTTTGACAATGATAGGAAATGTTGATGGATATCTTTTAAGTCCTCGTTAAATGGACCAACAAAGAAATTAATCTTTACATAAAGATCACTCATTAAAATATTAATGATTTGATTGTAGGAGATGCTCTCATCATTTTCTGGTTGCATTTCAATGATGATCCCTTCACTCCCATTCTTCCATAAAATTGGAACCTTTTTCCCGAATAATTGATGGATCGCATCGTTAAATAAAATAGGACTAATTTGATTTTTCGAGATGAAGAAATAAACAAATCGAAAAGGTGCGTTCACTTCTATAACGCCTACATTTGATTCTTTTGATTGTATAACCTGTCTCCATTTTTCCTCTTCTGCAGTTAATATAGGAAGCTCTATATTATAAGGGACTAAAAATGTATCTAACAACGATATATCTTTTGATGTTAGTTGTTCTTCATGAATGCCAATAATCTCATTCTGAGTAGTCACAAACCATTTATAGTTTTCATCTAAGTGATTCTCTTCTTCATGATAGACGATTAAGGAAGAATAGATTTTTCGTAGCTGTTTAATCATCGAAACGCCTCTTTCAATGTCATTAGTAGATTAAAAACCATTGCTATTTCTATACATATAATAACATACTTACTCTTTGCTTAAAAAAGGCATGTGGTCCCAGTAGAGAGGAGCCACATGCCTATTTCTAAAAGAGAAGGATTTTTTTCTTACTTCTCGTCAACGTATCCTGGTTTCTCAAGCATTCTAAAAATATTTTTCTTATACTCTTCTACACCAGGCTGGTCAAAAGGGTTAACGCCTAATAAATAAGCACTCATCGCACACGCTTCTTCGAAGAAATAAATCAAGTAGCCAATGTGATAAGCATCGTGTTTCCCCACATTCAGGTGAATGATTGGAACGCCGCCATCTGTATGTGCTTGCATCGTTGCATGCATCGTGACTTCATTTATTTCATTCATTGATTTATCGGATAAGTAATTTAAACCGTCCAAGTTTTCCGTAGACGTTGGAATTCCGCAATCCTCAGCAGATTCCGCGAATTGGATAAACGTTTCAAAAATTTCACGTCTTCCATCTTGTACGTATTGGCCTAGCGAGTGCAAGTCTGTTGGGTATGCAACAGATGCTGGGTAAATTCCTTTACCGTCTTTTCCTTCACTCTCACCGAAAAGTTGCTTCCACCACTCGTGGAATGTCGCAAAACGTGGTGTGAAACTAGCTAATATCTCAATATTATAACCTTCTGCCAACAATTGATTTCTAACTGCTGCATATTCATATGCTTTGTTTGTCGAGATGTCTGCTGTCGAGAAATCTTCTACAGCAGATTTTGCACCTGAAAGCAGTTGCTCAATATCGATACCAGCGACAGCGAGCGGAAGAAGACCTACGGGTGTCAATACAGAAAAACGTCCACCTACATCATCCGGAACGATAAACGTTTCAAAACCTGAACCATCAGCTAACTCTCTCAGCGCGCCTTGTGATTTATCTGTAATGGCAACGATTCTTTCATTTACCGATGCACCGTAACGATTTTCCATATACTCAAGTAATATTCGGAAAGCAATAGCTGGTTCTGTTGTTGTTCCTGACTTCGAAATCACAATAACAGCCGCTTCTTTTCCTTCTAGATGATTCAATAATTGTTTCATATAGGTTCCACTTAGGTTTTGACCTGCGAATAAAATCTCTGGATCCTCAGAATTTTTTTCGAAATAAGGAGCGAGTGCATCTTTCACAGCTTTAGAGCCTAGGTAAGAACCGCCGACGCCAATAACGACAACGACTTCTGCAAGTTTGCGGATCTTTGCAGCTACTTTTAAAACATTCTCTAATTCAGGAGCTTCATGTGGAAGTTCCTGCCATCCTAAAAATTCAGCACCTACTGATGCGCCTGCTTTCATCTCTTCATGAATCTTCTTCACTTGTTCCCCGTAAAGCGCATCAAGTTCTTCTATTGATTTATGGGATTGCGTTAATGTTAGTGCCTTTACCATATGATCATTCCTCATTTCTGAATTTTACTTATTCTAATTCACTGGTTACGATGTGAACGACTTGCATAACAGCATCCTTTAAATCCACTAATAGTCTATCACTTTCTGTTTTCGTTTTGCCATTTACACCAAAATAAAATTTAATCTTCGGTTCAGTTCCAGATGGTCGAATGCAAAACCAGGAATCATCCGATGTGATAAATTTAAGTACATTTGATTTTGGTAAATCAAGTTCAGTTGTCGTATTATCTTCGCAGTTAAAAACTTCACCTGTTAAATAATCTTCAACCAGAGCAACTGATTTTGAAAATCCATCTAAAAACAAGGGCGACCTGAAGTAATTTAAAATCTTTTCAATGGATGCCATTCCAGATTTCCCTTTTAACGTTAGCGATTCTAGTGCTTCCTGATAATAACCATGTTTTTCATATAGATCGTTAAGTCCATCTAATAAAGTTAACCCTTGTTCTTTGTAACTTGCGGCCGCCTCGGCAATTAATACCGCCGCCTGTACCGCATCTTTGTCACGGACAAAGTCACCAATTAAATATCCAAAACTTTCTTCATATCCAAAAAGGAATGTAGATTCATTTGTCTTGTGAAACTTCTCAATTTCTTCGCTGATAAATTTAAAGCCAGTTAACACATTTTTCATCTCTATCTCATAATGATTAGCAATCGCTTGGCCTAGTTCTGAAGTAACGATGGATTTTAGAATGACACCATTATGAGGAAGTTTATTTCGGTTTTTTAAATCTAACAATAATGCATTTAACAGCAAGGCACCTATTTGGTTACCAGAAAGAAATACATATTCCCCAGTTCCATCTAGAACAGCTAAGCCCATTCTGTCAGCGTCAGGATCTGTTGCGATTAGGATATCCGCATTGACTTGACGACCATAAAGAAGGGCTCTGTCAAATGCCTTCGATTCTTCTGGGTTTGGATATTGAACTGTTGAAAAGTCTGGATCAGGAATCGCTTGTTCGGTAACAATTGTGACATTCTTAAATCCAGCTGCATCGAGTCCTTTCACGACTAACTCTCCGCCAGCTCCGTGAAGTGGTGAATAAACAATCGATAAATTTTTATCATAATCACCTTCAAGCATGATATGACGAAGTTGTTCAATATACCGGTCGCTTATATCATTGCCCAAATAAGTTAATAAACCCTTATCCAAGAGGTCTGTTTCCTCACTAACTTCTACTGAAAACAAATCCTTGATACTATCTATATGCTTAGTTATTGTATTAGCGGCTTCCGAAGCGACCTGTCCACCGTCTTCACCGTATACTTTAAAACCATTGTATTCAGCTGGATTATGACTTGCTGTAATAACAACCCCTGAAAATGTGTGTAATTCTCGAACCGTGAATGATAATAACGGCGTTGGTTGTAGTTTTGCAAATAAGTATGTGCGAATACCACTATTACCTAATACTTTCGCAACTTCAAGGCCAAATTCAGCTGATTGATGTCTGGAATCATATGCAATGGCAACGCCTCTTTGCATCGCTTCTTCCCCACAACTTTTAATGTAGGTAGCGAGTCCATATGCTGCTTTTCTAACGGTATAGATATTCATGCGATTCGTTCCAACTCCAAGTTCTCCCCGAAGTCCCGCAGTGCCAAAAGATAAATCTTTATAAAAACAATCTTCCATTAATTTTTCATTATTTATGTCTAATTCCAGTTGTTGCTTTAATGTACCTTCGAGTTCTTCATAATCAAGCCATTTCTTCGCTTCATCTTTCCAATGCACACAAACATCCCCTTCATTATAATAGTAAAGGAATTCATAGATCCCAGCATAAGTTGGCTGAGCCAATCAATTAAATTATATCATAGATACAATGCTTTCTCTTCTATAAGATAAAGACTTATACAAACATATAAGCATTTTTCAATAACAGATGGAATTTATTTGATTCTAATAACTCCCTTTTTTAATTTCCCCTCAATTAAACTAATTGATTTTTCATGATTTCATTGTTATCATCAATCTCTACTCTGAAGAAGAAAAGGGGATAGACAATGATACGATTAATAGCTATCGATATGGACGGGACGTTATTAGGTCCAGACCATGCTGTAAGCCAGAAAAATATAGAAGCCATACTTGAGGCACAGTCGCGTGGAATAGAGGTTGTAATTGCAACTGGGCGTAGTTATTCAGAAGCTAAAATGCCGGTAGCTGATGCAGGTTTAACAGTCCCATTCATTTGCTTAAATGGTGCGGAGGTTCGAAAAAATGACGGAGAAATACTTTCTGCTACTTGTTTAGCTGAAAGTGATATAGATAAAATCATCCTAATCTTAGATGAACAAAAAATTGATTATCAATTATTTGTTGGAAGTACAGTATACATAAAGAGTATTGAAGATCAAGTTGATACTTTCGTTCAATTAGCGCTAGCCGCAAATCAAGTTCCGCCAATTGATGAAATTCGTGCAGAGGTCATTAATAGAGTGGAATTGGGCTTAGTAAAGGAAGTTCCTTCTTTCACTCCAATCATTGAAAAATATAAACAAAAAATCAATAAAATATTTGGTACGTCCTTTAATAAGATTCATCTGGATACCGCAAGAGCGCAACTTGAAGTACTTCCAGAAATCGCTCTCAGTTCATCTGGAGCTGGCAATCTCGAGCTTACAAGCATCAGCGCACAAAAAGGAATCGCATTGGAACAGCTTGCCAAGTCTAAAGGCATTGCCATGGAGGACGTTATGGCGATAGGTGATAACTACAATGACCTATCAATGCTACAACGCGTTGGACACTCAGTCGCAATGGGCAATGCCCCCGAAGAAATCAAAGCCGCATGTAAATCAGTCACCACAACAAATGAATTCGACGGCGTCGGAGCAGCAATCCAAACTGCACTTCGTTCCAAAATATAAAATGACATGAAGGTAATTCCCTAATAAATTTGGGATTACCTTCTTTTTTATATTTGTGAATTAATCTGAAGGATGTCGTAACGGATCGGTAAAGTAATTTTGTGATTTCTTTATAATCCGCTTCGGCGCTGGTGGAGGCCTCCTACAATAAGCCTGATAGAAAACCACTATCAGTCTTATTGCTCCGGCTTCCACTGGCAAGGCGCCTTCGCTGGGTTGGCTTTTTATAGTTTCTAGCCGTTTCTTATATTAGTGAAAGACGAAAGATAGTTATATTAACAAATGGTTGCATTGAACACTTCAGAAGTGATATATGTGTGATTCAAATATAGTTGTTTTGTACTTGATGAAGTGATAGTTGGGGATTCCTTAATTCGCTTCGGCGCTGGTGGAGGCCACACGCTAGATTGGTTTTATTGTTTGTATCAGCTTCTTTTATTGTATAAGCGAGAGATAGTTATAGAAACTAATGATTTCCGGTATTTGTGTTTTAGATAGTGAAACTGCAGTACTTGGCTATTTTTGTTCGTATTTCACTTCAGTGCTGGCTATTAATAAACCAACAAATATGCTTCTCTATATAATGAAATCTATAGTTGATCGGAGTGCAGGGCGGCGACCATACGCGTCAACTT
>NZ_JBYHFO010000008.1:0-159492 GCF_057669865.1 Sporosarcina sp. Y1009
GTTGACGCGTATGAGGGTGGCGACTCCCGCGGAATTAGCGAGACATATGGAGAAAGAAGTTCATTTCTCCTTTGCCGAGACCCCGCAGTGCACGGAGCGACGAGGAGGCTTGGCGCTCTCGCCCGCAGGAAAGCGTCCACCCGGAACGGAAATCAACGGATCGAGTAGAACTGAGTACTTAAATAATGAATTAATAACCCCGCATTTACAACAACAATTGTAAATGTGGGGTTTATTTATATTTGAATTACAACAATGTGACTCGCATCACAGCACTAATTACGAAACATCCTTATACTTTACTTAAAGTACAGCAAGTAAAGGAGGAATTAATAATGACAAGCTATACTTCAGTGATTAAGGTGACAGAATATCCACCGCATTTAAAGCATATAACAATCTTTGAAACGTATGCGAGCCTACAACCATCCGAGTCAATGTTAATTGTAAACGATCATGATCCACTTCCACTACGTTTTCAACTAGAATCAAAGCATAAAGGGAATTACGAATGGGATTATATTGAACAAGGTCCGACTACTTTTCAAGTGAAAATCACAAAACTGAATGAATGAAAGGGTGTTGACAATGGCGAAAGTCAACATAATCGATGAAAAAACTGTGGAAATCGAATTGACTTTAGAAGATGCAGTTTCAATGATCGAAAAAGCTACGAAAAATATTGAAAAATACTCTCATGAGATCATTACAATTTTTGAGCAGATGCCTAAATTCAACTACATCTATTATTGTTTTTACGCCTTCGAAAACAGTGCCAAGTTATTTGAAACGATGCTGGAAATTGATCCAAAGAATTATTACTCATTTTCATTAAATGCCCCCGATTCTTTTTTCCACTGTTTATATGGTGGAATGGCGAGCCTTTATCCAGATGCACAAAAGTATAGTGCATAGACTAGTCATTAAATAAACCACACTTCCTTTTTATTATCGTATTGAACATTTCTGCCCAAAGACGAATAACATATCTAAGGGTAGAATATTGTTCATTAATAGAAGGGAAGTGTGTTTTGGTTGCAGTATTTTTATAGTGTACGTGACAATGAAACATTGAAAGAAATTGCTAATCGATGGCATCTGCCCGACGCTTCTATAATCGCTTCAAATAACTTAACAGCCCCCTATACAATTTCTGTTGGTGAGCAATTATCAATTCCTACCGGTGTTAATGAGTACCGTGTTCAAACAGGAGATTCTGTTTATCGGATTGCACAACTATTCGGGTTACCGATTTCCATAATTGTTGAAGCCAACAAGTTAACATCACCATATCTTTTACATGCAAACCAAGTGTTAAAGATCCCTCCTGGAGTACCTTATTATGTTGTGAAACAAGATAATTCATTGGAAAAAGTTGCACTGCGTTATAATTCCAATAGCTATGCAATCGAAAAACTGAATAACTTGACGAATTCTAAAATCACTCCTGGAATGAAATTGAAACTTCCTTATAAATTAATGGGTGGTTCCGGTTCTATTGCTTATAATTCAAATCGTGGTGGGCAATTTGATATTTGGACATATAATCTTCGGAACGGGGAAACTAAGCAATTAACTAGTGGTTTAGGAGAATCATTTTCGATCCCGATATGGTCCCCCGATAGTAGCAGAATAGCATTTGTAGGGAAAAATCGTGTGGTTTATGTTATTTATGTATCTTCCGGATCTATTGGGGCGATTGATCAGTTAACTGAAGGCGGGGATTTAAATTTAGATTGGTCCCTCGATAGTGTTCATTTGGCTTATGCTGCACGTGGAATCATCCAATTGTATAATACGACTTTACATGAGGGAACGATAGTCGAACAACCAGGCGCATCCGATATTAACTGGTTTCCAAATGGGGAAGAATTATTGTTTCAAGCTTTGGATGCTTCGGGGGTAAGTCAGCTTTTTCGATGCAAAATAGTTGGAACTGAAAAGAAACAAATTACAAATAACGAAAATGGACGATTACAAAATGCTCAATTATCTCCGGACGGCTCTTTTGTTCTGTATACAACACCTGGTGCAAGTATATCTATCATCTACACGATTGAGCTAGCAACAGGGAAAGTATATGAAGTGAAGGGAGGTCCGCTTGCAAAAAACTATTATCCTAAATGGTCCCCGGACTCATCACACATCGCCTATAGTGCAACTAATTTAACCAACAATATATATTTCTCGCAAATTAGAACCGTAAACCGAAAAGGCAACAATGATCGTATTGTGGCCATTTCAAATTGCTTCTCAACCCCAGTTACTTGGTCGCCAGATGGAACGAAACTAGCTTATTTATCAGGTTGTTCTACTACTGAATTTGCAAAAGGGATGTGGATGATTGACCTGAAACACCCCGTGCCAATACAGCTTCTTGAAGGGTTCACCATCATGTCATTGAATTGGTCTCAGAAACCGGTTTCAGATTTATCCAAAAAACAATATACAAATGAGTCTTTTGGTGTTTCTTTTCAATTTCCAGCAGGTTGGAAGGGAAGAATGCAGTTCAATTCTTCCTTAGTAAATGAAGAACGATATGTCGGAGACGATGGCTTCTTTCAAATATCGGCAATTTTTGGTTCTGAGGATATTAACGAAATATGCCATGATGAAGCATTCCAAAAGCTAAGACCTTATGGTACATCGCCTAAAATCATACCGTCGGGAAATCAATCTACTGAAGCCTGCACGATTTTACCTTCCTCCGATCAACCAGCGGAAATGAATGGGCAGGCGGCTTATATTGTAAAGTATCCGGAACCAATACAAATCGATGGGGAAATGTACAATTACTTTATTTTATGGGCAGATAAAGGTCATATTAACGCAATCTCCTCAACACTAGTATTCATAGTTTAATTTAGACGACAATTATAGAAAACTGACGAGCAATGTAAATTGCTTAACTGTTTTCTTTTTATTTGGAAAAGTAGCTTCCTACTATGGTAAGATTTAGTGGATAGAAAATAATTGTGTGGGGGGAGTGTGTGAATATGATTCTTTACCCAAGTCCCTTAGTAAAAGGGCAGACAATAGGCGTTAGTGCTATGTCATCTGGTGTTGATAGTGAACTTCATCATATTTTGAGGAAGGCGGCTCATCAATTCGAACAAAGAGGCTATTCCGTAGAACTTGGAGATACGGCTTGGTCAAATGAAAAACTTACATCTGCTTCACCGGAAATTCGAGTTTTAGAATTCATGGAAATGATAATGGATGATGCAGTAGGTGTAATCATTCCACCGTGGGGTGGAGAATTTCTTTCTGAAACACTTCCATTTCTTGAATTTAAAAGACTAAAACCAAAGTGGATTGTTGGCTATTCAGATACCAGCACACTTCTTTTGCCAATTACATTATTAACGGGCATTGCTACTGTTCATGCGACTAATTTCGTCGATTTAAGAAGCGATGAATGGGACCCAGTCACTGCCAAATTTCTAGAAGTTCTATCTGCAAATAAAGGCGATACGATTATACAATATTCATCTGAAAAATATCAAACTGAATGGCAACATTTTGCACCACCAGAGCCGTATGTCTTTAAATTAGATGCACCAACTGAATGGAAAACCATCGGAGATAATCCCATTCAAGTAGAAGGCAGAATCTTATCTGGTTGCATTGATACAATTCGACATCTAGTTGGAACGCCTTTCGGTGATGTTCAATCTTTTCGTAAGAAATTCATACCCAATGAGAAAGTTATTTGGGTACTTGAGAATTGTGATATGGACGCCGCTGATTTTTACCGCTCACTTATACAGTTTTATCATGCTGGTTGGTTTGAGAACACTTCTGGAATTGTATTTGGTCGAACAGATGCGGGCGAGGCTGAAGAAGATTTTACTTATATGGAGGCTTTAGAAAGAATTGCAAAACTAGCAGATGTCCCTGTCGTATATGATGCTGATATTGGACATGTTCCACCGCAAATGACATTTGTTAACGGCGCTTTTGCAGAGCTTAACGTAGAGGATGATAAAGCAATTTTGACAACTAAATTAATTTAATGGATAAAAAAGAGTAGCGATAAATTCGCTACTCTTTTTGCTAATTATTTTGGTTCAAATGATGCAGCTGCTTCGACTTCATTCCAAGGAATGCCTATTGCTAGAGCTACACCTTCTCCATATGCTGGATCCGCTTTGTAGCAGTGAGTAATATGACGTACTTGAATACGTTTATCAACACCACTCATGTTAGCTGCCGTATTTAAGAACAACGCTTCTTTTTGTTCGTCACTCATTAGATTAAATAGTTTACCTGGTTGTTCAAAGTAGTTGTCATCATCTTCTCTGAAATCCCAATGGTCAGCAGCACCATTAATATCAAGAGCAGGGTCTTTGAATTGTGGTTGCTCTTGCCATTCGCCGTAGCTGTTTGGTTCGTAATGCAGTGTGCTGCCATGGTTTCCGTCAACACGCATTCCTCCGTCTCGGTGGTAGCTATGAACTGGACATCTAGGTTGGTTAACCGGAATTTGATGGTGGTTAACGCCTAAACGATAACGCTGTGCATCACCGTATGAGAACAAACGACCTTGTAGCATTTTGTCTGGTGAGAAACTGATTCCTGGGACAACGTTTGCTGGTGTAAATGCTGCTTGTTCTACTTCAGCAAAATAGTTATCAGGGTTTCGGTTTAGTTCCCATTCACCAACCTCGATTAGTGGGAAATCTTTTTTGTACCAAACTTTAGTTAAATCGAATGGGTTATATGGCATATTTGCTGCTTGTTCTTCTGTCATCACTTGAATGTACATTTTCCATTTCGGGAAGTTTCCATCTTCAATGTTTTGGTATAGATCTTGTTGATGACTTTCACGATCTTTTCCAACAAGTGTTTCAGCTTCTGAATCTGTTAAGTTTTCGATACCTTGCTGTGAACGCATGTGGAATTTCACCCAAACACGCTCGTTATCAGCATTGATCATACTGAATGTATGGCTACCGAAACCGTGCATTTTACGGTATGACTCAGGAATTCCACGGTCACTCATAACAATTGTTACTTGATGAAGTGCCTCAGGAAGGGATGTCCAGAAATCCCAGTTATTATTTGCGCTACGCATATTTGTGCGTGGATCACGTTTAACAGCATGGTTTAAGTCAGGGAACTGCATAGGATCTCTAAAGAAAAATACAGGTGTATTATTTCCGACAAGGTCCCAGTTACCTTCCTCTGTGTAATAACGCATTGAGAATCCACGAATGTCTCGTTCTGCGTCTGCAGCGCCACGTTCACCAGCAACTGTTGAGAAACGAACGAACATTTCTGTTTGCTTACCAATTTCTGAGAAGACTTTCGCTTTTGTGTATTTTGTAATGTCATGAGTCACGGTAAATGTCCCGTAAGCCCCAGAACCTTTTGCGTGCATACGTCGCTCAGGAATTACTTCACGATCAAAATGAGCCATCTTTTCTAGGAACCATACATCTTGTAGTAGCATTGGACCTCTTGGACCTGCAGTCATAGAGTTCTGGTTATCAACAACCGGAGCACCAGCAGCAGTTGTTAATTTCTTTTTGTTTTCATTATTATTCATTGATTCTCACTCCCTAGATTGTAATAGTACTTACATGATAATCATAACAAATAAGAAACGATTGTACCAACAATAAGATTAAATTAGCACTAGAATTATTCCTCAATCTGGAAAGAATAATTTTTTTCAAACATAAATTGTCCATTTTTAAAGGTTCTCTCAATAAAAGTCACATGATTATGACGATCAACGAGCAGTACTGTAGAACAACGTGTACCATAAGTAGGCGTTCGTATGAACAAAGGGGATAATTGACGTTCGAGTTCATGGTCGACGCCTGTATTTGGTAAATCCACATCTTCTGCGAGTTCTGAATTATATAAAATGCTAAATAGTTTTTCGCTATCAAGAACTTGATGTTTCATAACATATTCTTGTAATTTCTTTTTGCCTTTGATTACTTTGGGCCATGGGGTATTGAGAAGGTGATTACTTAATCCATGCGTCCCTTTGGGTACTTCTATAGATTGAGAATCGATATTATTATAGTAAAAAAGTTGATCTGCATGACCAATAATAATATTAAATCCATTATAGAGGTGTTTCTTTTCATCTAAAAGATTTAAATAATCGAGTGGAGATGTATCTTCAGTTAGAAAGTTTTTAACGATTTCCCCGCGGGAAGTTTTTACAACGCCGAACTCTGAAGGTTCTCGGTAATTAGTTAACGCTGCAAATCTTCCGCTTTTACTTATGCCTAGCCATGTGCCCATCTTAACCAAATCGCGGCCAGCTAACAGTTCAGGTTCTTCAGTCCAAAACTGAGCGGGACTTGTAGGGCGGTCGTAAAATTCATCTCGATTAGCGGCTACAATCAGCTTATAGTTAGGATGGGCTTGAATTTGAAAATTGATTAAACACATGATCATTTTCTCCTTATAAAGTTAGTTGGCGTTTAAGATTTTTTCTTTTTTCCAAAAATAGTGGTGATTCGCTTTTCTTCGCCTTTTTTCAATCGTTGTATATTTTCAATATGCTTATAGATCGCGATGAAAAATATTCCAGTTGTAATAAGCGAGGGCCATATCCCAGGTGTTAACCAAATTGAAAAACTAAGTAAAGAAAGATAAAGCATAAGCACGCCAAACACAAGAAAATCAGTAGCTAGCGCTGTGACAAGAAAAATGATGAAAGCAATTAACCCAAAAAACCAGTCAATCCCTAATAAAATCCCAATCAGTGTTGCTGTACCTTTGCCCCCATTAAATTTCATGTGAATAGGGAAGGTATGACCAATCACTACGGCTGCACCTGCGACAAACAGTATCAGTGCATAATTTTCAGCTAAGAATCCCGCTTGCTCTGCAATAATACGTGCAAGAAATACTGCTAGTACTCCTTTTCCAATATCAATAGCTGCAACTAGCGCACCAAATTTCTTTCCAAGTACAATCGTCGCATTTGATGCCCCGTAATTTTTAACCCCTTCTTGTTTAAGGTTAACGCCAGAAATTAGTTGAGCAATGCGGGCCCCGTGTAGACAACCTAGTAAATAACTTCCACACAGAACAACGATGAGGTAACCCCACATCGACTTTCCCCCTCATATATACTTTTCTATTATAGTTTAACAGATAATCTCTTTCTTGGTTGAAGATTCGGAATTTAAAAAAGTGACGAATTTTTCCGGAAGACGTAGATAGACTTTTATAATTGAATTTTAAATAAGTCTTTAAGCGTTTGTTGTTTTTCTGGAAGATCCAGAAGAACTTTATTGTGACGGTCATCATCAATAATGGTTAATGTTCGATCGGTTAGTGTAATTCGTCCATTCGGTGTTGCTTTTGCTAAAATGTCATGATGTGTAAATGAAGAGTCGATTGAAACTTGGTTAAATATACAGCCCTCATGAAAGTCTAGTAAAGTTTTATGAGTTTTGTTGATTCTATAAAGCGTACGTTTTTCAGACTGACTCCTATAGATTAGATCTACAAATTCATCATCAACGTCTGTAATTGAATAGGTAGCGCCGACGGTTGTGATCTTATCACGATTAAGTGGAATTGGAATGCGAGGACATAATGCACCAAATCCTACATCGACTAAATAGGGTTTATCTAAATATACAAGAATAGCTGCGTGAGTATCTGGTTTTGCCCATTGACCGGTCTTTCTTAAAACAGTGGCAGAAACGAGATGGGCATCATAACCGAGTTTTTGTAACAAAGTGTGAAATAGCCCGTTAACTTCATAACAATAGCCACCACGATGTCGATCCACAATTTTCTCGTAAATGGTATTTAAATTTAAATAGATGGGAACTTTTCGAATAACATCAAGATTTTCAAAAGGAATATGCTGTAAATGAAAGTTTTGTAGGTTACTTAAGTTTTGAAGTGACACTTCTTTAAACGGAAGTGCTTTAAAGCGATTCAAATATTTGTCAATATCCATATTTATCACCTCATGACTATTGTATCGTAAAAATTTGATTTGAAAAAGGATTAACAAGTAAATGATTCCTGTCCTACGTTTCATATTCGCTCAAATAGGCAATTGTAATACTAATGGTGATACAATTATGTTTGCTCAATTTCAATGATAACTTTACACTGTAAATAATGGTATGTTATGAAGTGCAATGGGAATGAAAGGAAGTGAATTCAATATGCTAGTGAACATTAGTATATTTTTGATTGCAATTGCTTTGCTGATTATTGCAATCGCAGTCTCGAAAGCATTGATAAAAACCTCAGCAGTGATCACAACACTTGGTAAAACCGTATCTACTGTCGAATCAGAATTAGATTCTTTAATGACTGAATTCGAGAAGACGCTAGTAGAAGTCAATGAAACGGTAACAGATGTCGAACAAAAATTAGCATCTACTAGCGGTTTGTTTATGGCCATCCAAGATATCGGAGCAACAACATCAATGATTAGCGGTGAATTTGAGTCCCGAACAAAACAGTTTGCTGATGAAAAATCATTACCCGGCGTTAAACCTTTTATACATGCGATTCAGATAGGGGAGTTCACTTTAGGACTACTACGGACTTGGAAAAAAGGCAAAGGATTATCAAAATAAGAAACTAGAATTGAGGGATGGATATGGAACTAGATCTTGTCGGAATCGGCGTATTACTTATTGGTATAGCACTTTTAGTTATAGGTATTTACCTTGCAAAAGTTTTGAATAACTTAGCAAATGTCATTAGTGGTGTTGATAAAACAGTTGAACAACTTCCAAACCAACTTGAAAAAATAGTGAATGAAAGTGGAGACTTACTTCACAATAGTAACCAAACATTAGCTGATGTAAATGAGAAACTTGGCACTCTGACACCGTATTTTCAAATAGTGGGGGATATTGGTGAAACTACACGTACTTTTTCTTCCTCACTGGTAGACGTCACCAAGTCGGCTAAGCAGAAGATGGACAAAACAGATTCAAGTACGAAGAATAAAAGATTAGGTGGAGTATACGGTACTGCAGCGCTTAGTTATTATTTATATCACCGACGAAATGAATTCAAGCACGAGATTCCACCGAAATTTATAAAGCTATACAATCTAGGAGAAAGAAAAGCATTTGAGGTTGAGCAAATGAAAGCTGAAACAATTTTAGAAACAACAAAAGATAATGAAATTATTTGATAGTGGATAGGGAAGCTTTTAGTTGGTTCTTTTTCTGTGATATATAATAGAACAGCGATAGTAAACCAAAGAGTCCTTCATACTGTTTTTGATGTGTGAATGAGGCAGCTTGGTTCGTTTTTTGTTTTAATGCAATCGTCTTTTCGAGTGCCTCTTTAGTCAACTCTTTTGATGCCTCTCCTATATCATTTACAATTTCAAATACAGGCCGTAGTTCTTTGACTTGGTTATTCACATTTACAATCGTATCGTTTCCTTCTTTTAATATTGAAATTGTTTGGTCTGTAATTCTGACAAAAGAATCTGGTAACTGTTTAGTTGTCATCTCTACATTTTCCAATAGGATTGAAATTTTCTTAAGTGGTTTAATCAGCATGATCACAAGAACCATAAATGCTATTCCAAGAAGAAGTACTCCGATTCCTAGCCAGTCCATCGTCATCGCCTCTTTTCTTTTTCGCGTTTAAAACCATAATACAATCGTGCGAAGATTTCGGTAAGCACATTCGTTTGCTGCATTAAGTCTTCATATTTTTTTGGGGTATGAGAAACTTGGTCCGAAATTTGTTTTAATGACTGATCCATATAATTCGTTGTTTTCTTCAAATCTTTAGCGGAAGTCGAAAGTCCTTCAAAGCTTTGCATCTTTTGTTCGGCATCATATGCGATTTGGTTCGTTTTTTCTAGAAGCTCCTCTGATTTTTTTGTAATGCCACCAATCTTACTATCTACTCTTTTTAATGTCTCTGAAATATCGCCCATTGTTTGCTTAGCACTTTTTAATGTAATAACAACAAAAATTGCAATTAATAATAATGAAACAGCAGCAATGATAGCACTTGCATACAATAAAAATTCCACCTAGCATACCTCCACTTACATCTAATTTCCCAACTCCATTATATACATAAAGTTCCACTGAATGTGGATTATTAAACATGAATATTGGATTTATAATAAGGGCGGAATTAGTTTGTATGAATATACTAAGTTAAAGGGTTTAGTAGGGAAAGGAAGATCGTGTGCAAATTTATGATGTCGCGCTCATTCCATTTATTATTGGATTAGTTCAGATTCTGAAATATTTTGGTTTTAGGGAGAAGTGGTTTTCCCCATTGGCATCATTATTATTCGGCATACTAGCAGGTGTCAGCTATTTATATCCTTATGATTTGAAAATGGGCATTCTAGTGGGTGTTCTAATGGGCTTATCCGCGAGTGGCATGTATTCTGGTACGAAAGCGATACTGGAAAAGAAAAATAGCGAATGAATTTACTCTATAGCTAAATACATTAAAAAAGTCAGTCTGTTGGCAAGATACTTATGCCGAACAAAACTGACTTTATTTTTAATCGCGTTCTAATTTTATAATTTGCCCAGTCATTGCATCGATTTCCATTTCGTATTTGACGCCTTGCATTGTAATAATGTCAACCTGGTAAACAAGTCTACTGTTTTCAGTGTCTAACTCAACTTTCACGATTTCACCTGGAATTTGTATTGAAGCGATGGTCATCGCGTCCTCAATGGATAGTCGACTATTTGCATAATCCCAATAATTATTGGTCAATCCATACCCCTTTCTCATTTTTCGATTTTACTTCTATACTATTCGAGAGATGTATTTTTGTTCATATAAAAACAGCTATTCCGATTGACGGAATAGCTGTTTTTAATGATTAGCGAACACCCTTCATGAACTTTTGAATGAATGGTGAGACTAAATATAGTAATAGACTCAGTAGAATAGCAACTCCACCGATAATACCGAAATACAATACTTCATTTTCTTCTGAATAGAATCTCACAAGTTGTGCATTTAAGCCTTGTGCTGCTGCATTTGATAAGAACCATAAGCTCATTGTTTGAGCTGAGAAAGCCGCTGGTGCTAGCTTAGTGGTAGCCGATAATCCGACTGGTGATAAGCAAAGTTCACCCAAAACAACTAAGAAAATACTTAGGATTAACCAAAGTGGGCTTACAAGTGCATTTCCTTCACTTAGATATCCTGGTAGTAAAATCACGATAAATGATAAACCAGCGAATAAAAGACCTAATGAGAACTTCTGAGGGATAGTTGGTTGTCGATCTCCCAATTTCACCCATAGAAATGCGAAAAATGGTGCGAGCGTAATAATAAATAGCGGGTTAAACGATTGGAACCATGCTGGTGATATTTGGAATCCCATAATATTTAGATTTGTTCTAGTATCTGCATACACTGCAAGTATTGTTGAACCTTGCTCAGCAATTGCCCAAAACATGACCGACGCTACAAATAGCGGGATAAATGCAAGTAGGCGAGAGCGTTCTACATCATTTGTTTTTGGACTTCTATACATGCCGATGAAATATAAAGTTGGAATGAGGAATCCAAGAATTCCGACAAGTAAGATGAAAGAATTAAACGTCAACCAACCAAGCGGGATAGCTATTGCAATGAGAATCGCAAGAACTACTGCAGAGATTGCAATCGTTGAGTATACCTTTTTCTTTTCATCTTGTGCTAATGGATTTGCCACTTGCGTTCCAGCTAGTCCAAGGTTATTTTTCTTTGTAACAACAAACATAACTAATCCTATAAACATACCGACAGCTGCAACACCAAAACCAAGGTGGAAGCTTGTTTTCATCAAATATCCAACAATTAATGGTGCAATAAATCCACCCATGTTGATACCCATATAGAAGATACTGAATCCAGCATCACGACGGTTGTCGTTTTCAGGATAGATGTCCCCGACAACACTCGAAACGTTTGGTTTTAATAGGCCAGTCCCGATGACAATCAGTACCATTGATATGAAAAACATTGTAATGTTTCCAGGGATCGCAAGCACAAGGTGACCGATCATAATGAAAATACCACCATAGAATACTGCTTTTGATGTTCCGAATATACGGTCTGCTAGCCAACCACCAATAATACCAGACATATAAACGAGCGAACCATAAATTGACATGATTGACAATGCTACTGTTTTATCTAATCCTAGTCCACCATTGGTGACCTCATAGTACATATAGAAAACAAGGATTGCCCTCATTCCATAATACGAGAAGCGTTCCCAGAATTCAGTAAAGAATAATGTGAATAAACCTTTCGGGTGTCCAAAAAATCCTTTTTGCGGTACACTATCGACAATTTGTTGCTTAGTTAACTTAGACACGATAAACCTCCTCATATTATTATTCATTAATAATACATGCAAACGTTTTCGATTGTCAAAATAAATATTTACCAGTTCTCAATGTCCTATAATACTGATTATTAAAGGTTTTATGATAATAAAAGTATTTTCAATTTTGATAATAATGATATTGTAAAATAATTATACAATGCAAAATTATCCTAATATTTCTCTTACTTTAAGTTTGTCCCACTGAACGATAGGCATACCATAATAATTCCCATCAATATAAAAAGGACTGCCCACTTTCGGAACAGTCCTTTTCACTATTTTTGTTTTCGATTCATAACTAGAAACGATAAAATAAAAAATAAAATTGTTGTACCAATCAAATAAAAAATGCTGAAAAATTTTGAAATTATTTTACCATCTATTTTATATTGAACACCCATGTCGAGTATAAAAGACTCTTTCATGGAAATTGGTGCATTTGAAAATGCATCAATCATTGGACTTTCCATCAAGATTTGCCTAAACAAAGACGCAGAATGAGAAACCGGAAAAAGTTTTACAATGGTTTGGAGATAATCTGGTAATGCCCCAATGGGAATGTAAATTCCAGCTAGAAATCCAAGAAGAGTACCGATAATTGTACTTGCGGCTGCAAAGGCATTCGACGTATTAAAAAAGGTAACTAACAATAAAACCATTGCACCACTAGATAGGACGGCTAACAAAATTACACCCATTAATAGGATTGTTTTATCGAATGGCACAAGCATTTTTCCAGTTAAAAATAAAAAAATATTTGAAATGATCAAAGTAAATGTACTCATAATAAATCCGATAAATAAGGCACTTGAAATATAGCCGCCTACTAATTTAGTCCGAGAAATAGGGGATGCATAAAAATCATTCAAACGATTATTTGCCCGATCTTCCACTAAAATCCCAAAAGATGCTAAAGTCGTGGTCATCGAAGTGACAGCTAGAATGCCAGCAATAAACCATGATGTAAGTAAGGTGTTTTTTGAAGGGAAATCAGGAAGTCCCTTTGATGTTAAATCACCTAGAAATAGAACGTATAAAGCAATTAGAATGATCACTGACAATAAGGAAAAGAAAACAGCCATTTTGTCACGAAAATATAATAATATATTGCGTTTAGTAAAGGCGATCATTGTTTTTCAAATCCTTTCCATTAATGGCGAGAAATACATCGTCTAAACTAGATTTTTGAACTTCAAATGAAGCCATTAAATTGGAATGTTTCATCAGAATTGGAATCGCTGCCATGGTATCTTTAAGAGGAATGTAGAAACTTGATTTCTCTTCTATATAATCAAGTTTTTCATCTCTAAGGATGGATCGCAATTCATCATTATTATTTGGTGATATAATTAAATGATCAGAAGCATACTCGTTTTTCAATTGATTTGGGGTTCCTTTGGCGATAATTTCTCCGTTTTTTATCACGACAACATAATCTGAGTTTGCTGCTTCTTCAATATAATGTGTGGTTAAAAAAACAGTCATTTTGGTTTCTTTTTGAAGTTTTAAGATTGTGGTCCATATGTTTTTTCTGCTCTGTGCATCGAGTCCAGTTGTCGGTTCGTCCATTATTAAAATTGAGGGATTATGAATGAGCGCACGTGCGATGTCTGTTCTTCTTCTTTCGCCTCCTGATAATTTTCCGTAAGGTCGTTTGATAAACGAAGTTAAATCGGTTAAATCAGCTACACGTTTAATCGAATTGATTTTATCTTTTTTTGACATTCCATAAAAAGAACCACGAATCATCAAGTTTTCTTCTACTGTAAGTAAAGAATCTAACAGGCTTTCTTGAAAGACCACACCAATTTCCTGCCGTATTTTGTCGTCCTGTTTTCCCACTGTATATCCCTTCACTTTTACTTCGCCATAATCTTGTTTCAATAATGTTAACAAAATTGATATGGTCGTTGATTTTCCTGCACCATTTGTTCCTAAAAATGAGAAAAGTGATCCTTCTTCTACAAAGAAGTTGATATTATTTACTGCTTGAACTTTTCCAAACGACTTAGACAATCCTTTTACTTCAATTATTTTAGTCATTTAATCTCTCCAATTTTCGTTTTTGTATTGCGGAATTTATCGCCCGCGCACTGGCTTGTTCTCCCGTAAAAATGATAACTGTCACAATCAAATAAGTTATAACACCGATTGTAATAACAGAAAATATATATAAAGAAGAAAAAGGGTATATATTAAAGATAAATCCACCGAGTAAAAGAACCAAAAGCACTGAAATAAGCTCTGCTAGTCGTAGTATAATGAGATTTTCGATTGGAAATATATTGACTAAGAAAATCGAAAATACAATGGCGATTGAAAGAAATAACATAATAAGAACATTTTCATTATCAAATGGAGGGAAAACATTCCAACTACTAAGGAGCAGATAAAAAATTGAGCTAAAGGTGAACGAAATACAAGTGGTTGAAATATATCTCATAATCTCTTTCATTGTTTTTCACTCCTCACGTTAAAAATTGCATTTTAAATGCTTTTACATAATGTCGATTGACAATTACTTTCTCACCATTCGTTAAAGATGCTTCAAACCTTCCGTTGAATAGCGCTTTAACACTATCGATGACAGACATATTGACAATTAAATTTTTACTAATACGAAGAAAATTTTTTCCCAATACTTGTTGTTCAAATTCATAAAGCTTTAAGTCACTTTCGTAAACATCTTTTTGATCATAAAGGAAGGTTTTGTTATCAATAGACTCGACATAAAACAAGTTTTTTACTAGGAGTGAATAAGCACGTCCTTCTATTTTGCCAATAATCGAAATGTCTCTTTCACTAATTTGTTCGACCAAGCGCTCAATCTCGTCATCAAATTTAGGGCATTTAATTATGATGTCAATTTTCTCATAAGCTTCATTGACGTCAATTTTAATATCCATGTTCATCACACCCTTATCGGAATGGTAGCGTACAGTTGAATAAAGTTATCTGAATCTTACCATCTATATAGAGGGTAAACAATACTATTAATAGTGAGTTGCATTTTTTAATAGATAAGATACATTTTTTCATGAAAACATTATTCAGAAATGAATTATTCGTGATTAGAATCCGTAGTATTTCAAAAAGCACCTGAAATCAGCTATGATAGACATATGTACAGATTAGAATGGAAGTGAATACATGAGCCAATTAATTATTGATAATTTAACGAATACAGTGGGGGATAAAACGCTTTTTAATCAGATTGCGTTTACCGTCTCAAGTGGAGAGAAAGTAGGGCTCATTGGCATTAATGGAACTGGAAAGTCTACACTATTGTCAATCATAGCAGGCGCTGGAGATGCTGATTCAATTTCAATGGATCACCCGAATAATTACCGAATTGCTTATTTACCTCAAGAACCGGAAGTCAATCCAAATTTGTCGGTCTTAGAAACTGTGTTTATGAGTGATGCACCAATCATCCGTATGAACTTGGAATATGAAAATGCTTTAAAAGCGTTAAGTTCAGATTCTAACTCTATACAAAACCAAGAACAGTTTTCTAACATTCAAAATGAAATGGATGCCATGTCAGGGTGGGATGTAAACTCTCAAGCAAGGACAATATTAACTAAACTGGGCATTGATACATTTGACAAGAAAATGGATGAACTTTCTGGTGGACAGCAAAAACGCGTCGCATTAGCAAAAGTTCTTATCGAACCTGCAGATTTACTATTACTTGATGAACCAACAAACCATTTGGATGTCGATTCTATTACTTGGTTACAAACGTATTTACAGAATGAGCAAGGAGCCGTTATTTTTGTAACACATGATCGATATTTCCTCGATGCTGTTTCAACTCATATTTATGAACTAACAAATGCCAAGCTTTATTCGCATACTGGTAATTACGCTGATTATCTAGAAGCAAAAGCATTACGCGATGACATGCAAGCGGCTACTGATGATAAACAACGCAACCGTTATCGCTCAGAGTTAAAATGGATAAAACGGGGTGCCAGAGCGAGATCAACGAAACAAAAAGCACGAATAGGCCGCTTCGAAGTACTAGCGGAAGAAGTCAAGAAAGATAATACGAGTGAGGAAATGGATGTTGCATTAAAAACGACTCGATTAGGTCGTAAAGTCATCGAAGCCATCAAAATTTCTAAATCATTCGGTGATAAAATGATTATTAAAGACTTTTCATGTCTCTTGCAATCCGGTGACCGTATTGCAATTGTTGGACCTAACGGAGTTGGTAAAACAACATTATTAAATATAATCTCAGAGGAGATTACACCAGATAGTGGATTGATTGAAAAAGGAACCACTGTGAAAATAGCACATTTCCATCAACATTTACCGAAGATGGATGATCACAAGCGAATTATCGAGTATGTCCGTGAAACGTCAAATGATATTGAAGATGCTGATGGAAATCGTATTTCAGCTTCTCAAATGCTCGAGCGTTTTTTATTTCCAACGAGAGTGCACGGAACGCTCATTGGGAAATTATCTGGTGGAGAAAGAAAAAGACTTCATCTTTTAAAATTATTAATGGAAGAACCAAATATTCTTCTATTAGATGAGCCGACAAATGATTTAGACCTTGAAACACTGGCTATATTAGAAGATTTCATTGATACGTTTCCGGGTGTTGTGATCACAATTTCACATGACCGATTCTTTCTTGATCGAACATCAACTAAACTATGGGTATTAGATGGGACAGGGAAAGTGGACGTTAGACTTGGAATCTTCTCGGACTATCTTGACTCGAAAGATTTAGTCGAAGAAATCAAAGAAGAACCAATGACAGAACCGATCAGCGCAACTAAAAAAGTAGAGCAGCAAGACAAAAGGAAGCGAATGTCTTATACTGAACGAAAAGAATGGGAGACCATTGAAAAAGATCTTGAAAGTCTTGAGGCATCAATAGAAAAAACTGAAGCAGAAATGGTATCTAGTGGTTCCAATTATGATAAACTGAGTGAATTGACTGAAAAACTGGAAAAACTTAATGAAGCATATGAAATTATGTTTGAACGTTGGACCTATTTACAGGAGTTACAAGCAACATAATATTAGGGGGAAATCTAAATGAAAATAATGTTAATAGAGGGAACACCAAATCCAAATTCAATGAGAGTTGTTTTTGACTCTGAACTACCTGCTGGAAAGAGTTATAACTATCGGAAGAGAGATGCTGAGACTGCAATTGAACCGGCAGCATCACTCTTAAAAATAGAAGGGATCAACGGAATCTACCATGTCATGAATTTCATGGCAATCGAAAAAGATCCTGATGTTGAATGGGAAAATATACTACCATCAATCGAATCGATTATCCCAAAGATATAAGGAGGAAAACGAATTGAAGATTGTAACGGTTGAACCAACACCAAGCCCAAATTCAATGAAAATTATATTGAACACAGAGTTACCAGCTGGTACTAGTTATAACTATAAGAAAAGTGATTCTGAGACTGCATCTTTTCCTATGTCTGAGTTATTAAAAGTAAATGGGGTTCGCGGCATTTATCATGTGATGAACTTCATGGCTGTTGAACGTGCGGGTAATGTTGCATGGGAAGCAATTCTTGCTGATATTCAAGCGGTTATTAGCGATGAAACAGACAAACAGGACAATATTGTAGAAGATACAGCTGACGATAGTTATGGCGAAGTGTATGTGCATGTTCAAACATATAAAGACATTCCGCTCCAAGTAAAGGTATTTGATAGCCAATCTGAAGAACGTTTTGGATTAAGCGAACGTTTTATTAAAGCGATGGATGAAGTACAAGGTGCTGAAGTAGAAAATTATATTTTACTAAGAAAATGGTCAGATTATGGTATTCGATACGGTGAAAAGGCTGATATTGGCGAAATGATCATACAAGAAGTAGAAGCTGCTTATCCGGATGAGCGTTTGCAAGATATTATTCTTAAATCTAGGGAAGGGCAAGAAAATATCATCCAGCGTGGAAGAAAGATTTCAGTGGATGAATTTTCAGTCGATGAATGGGAGATACGTTTCCAATTACTCGATCAAATGCCGGATCCTGACATGTCCGATGCGCCACTTTTAGATCTTGCACTAAATGATGAAAAAATGTCGATTCGTCGACTTGCTACTGTTTATCTTGGAATGATAGAAGATACAGCGGTTATCCCATATGTCGAAAAAGCACTTAAAGATAAAAGTTGGGCGGTAAGACGTACAGCAGGGGATTGCATGAGTGATCTTGGTTTTGATGGCTTTGAAGATGCTGCAATTGAATTGTTAAAAGACCGCAACAAGCTTGTGCGTTGGCGTGCGGCCATGTTTTTATACGAAACTGGCACAGAAAAAGCATTGCCAGCACTAAAGGAAGCAGAGAACGACACAGAATTTGAAGTGAAACTACAGATTCGAATGGCGATTTCCAGAATCTCCGAAGGGGAAGAAGCCAAAGGGTCCGTTTGGCGACAAATGACCGAAGCTCGAATGGAGTAAATTTTCATAAAAACTGTTATCTAATTGAAATTCATTCAATTAGATAACAGTTTTTTAATTTTATTAAAGAATAATTAATGATAAGGGGACTACTGCCTTTTAAAGCTATTTTATTCTGAATAGGATAGCTATAAACGTGATGATAATGTTCATTCACAAAAAGGAGTTTTCATATGGTGAAAATCGTTATTGATGTAAGTACTGATTCGATTAAAACTGAAAAAGAAATGTCTATAGATGATCAGAAATGGAGGTGTCATGAGATTATCGTTTGCGCAATGATTAAAAAACTTGAATCTTATCGGGGAGTAGAAGCATACCGAATTGATAATTCAAAAGACGAGCATTCTGCTTCCAAATGGAGATATAAAGAAAAATCGAAAGAGCGCAATGCGGATGTCTATGTAACAATTAATTATGGTTCAAGTATAGCGTCGAAAAAAATAGGTACAGATGTTTCAGATACAAATGTTACTGCGATGGGTGAAAAAAGGTTAACCTATTACGTGATTTGGAATACGGAATACCCAATTATATTTACTGATGTAGATTTTTCGGATACATTAGGTGACATAATAAAATTACGTGGTAATTCTTTTCTGCAATCAGAAGGGGAGTCAATTGCTGAAGAAATAGCGAATCATATTAAATTACAACCCATTACGGATAAATTTCATAGCGAAGAAAAAATAACACCCGAAGAACTTATTTCTGCTGCGACAATTGTATTACGACATCTCGAAAAAGATAAAAAAGGGGTAGTTCCCCAAAAATGGATGGAGAAAATTAACGAAGGCACGCTAGGTGATTCCGATGCAATTGCTTTACTTTATGTCGCCCTTCATCATTGGTTATTAAACAAATAAGCCAATGGGCTGACTCGTCCACTTTTGTGTAGAAAGACTCTACATATATTGTAAGGAGATCTTGAGTTCGAAAAAGACTCTAAATAATATAGGAGATGAAGTAATGTGGTTAAAATTGCAATAGATGCTGGGCACGGCTTGAATACCCCTGGAAAAAGAACCCCTGCCGGAGAGCGTGAATGGTCATTTAATAACAAGGTAGTGCTCGCTGCGATCGCCAAATTAAATATATTTCCAAATGTTCAAATCCTGCGTTTGGATGATCCGACTGGAAATGCTGATGTTCCGCTTAGTACACGAACAAATCGTGCCAATGCTTGGAAGGCTGATGTGTTAATTTCCATTCATCATAATGCCTATCAAGGGAAATGGGGTTCACATGGAGGAACTGAAACCTACATCTTTTCTACGGCAAGTCAACAGTCACGTGAAATTGCGAAGATTGTGCATCCACTGGTCGTAAAAGAGATGGGCCTTCATGATCGGGGAATCAAAACGATGAATTTTCATTTGCTTAGAGAATCAAAAATGCCGGCCATTCTTATAGAAGGCGGTTTCATGGATTCAACAGTTGATATTATCGCAATGCGAAATGAATCCAGTCTAAAGAGACAAGGTGAGGCAATCGCTCAAGGTCTTGGCGCTTACTTCAACTTAAAAGAAGACACACCACCTCCGAACGTCGTTGTATATAAGTACGGAGATACTGGACCGGCCATTGGTACTTTGCAAAAAAACCTTAACACGCTTGGGTATAACCTTATTGTTGATAACAGTTTTGGACCTGCAGTATTAGCAGTCGTTAAAAACTTTCAACAAAAAAACAAACTAGTAATAGATGGCTATGTGAACCCACTCACACAAAAAATGATTGCAGAGTTATTAAACGCGCAAAGCGGCATATACCGAATCATTATAAATGGAACTCAAGTTGGTGCATATCAAAATGCAGTCACAATTCTGGCGGAAGTAGAAAAAGCATTGAGGATAAACGCCAACAAAATTGAAGTTCAGAAAGTCTAGTCTGACAGGACCGTCTTATGATGGTCTTTTTAATTTGGCCGAAGACGGTCTATAGTTACGGAATCGAACAGTTCGAAGAATGAAGCTTTAAGGTGAAGAGATAGATAAGAAGTAGCTAGTCATAAGTTTTCCGCTCTTCTCATAATTATTTCTTTTTTGTCCTAGTTATTGTGAGTACTAGTATTAACATTAGAAGTGTTATAAGACCGAATGTTGAAGTGAATGTTTCAATTACGCCAAGGTTTAACATAAACATACTTACGCTTATGATAACTAGAAATTGTAACACCAAGAGAGCGTAATAATTTTTCGCAGAAGATCCTTTTCCAATAACAATCATAAAGAAGAGTGAAAAGCCTACCACCAAAGTGACAATTAACATAATTAAATCTGGATTCATCGATTCAGCTCCATTCGAATATTATTCATTTATTATACAGAAAATTATGTTGTAATGGGTTATTAAATACTTAGAACAACTGACTACACAAACATTAAAAGTGGCATTCAATGAAAATGCTCAGAAAACAAGGTAGAATAAAGTTTGTAAATCCAATACAATCGCCTATTTTACAACAAATTAGAAAGGGTGCGAAAACATGAATGGATACGATCAACATATGCAAAGTATTTATAAAGAAATGCGGGAGGATTTAGTGCAGGTCGGCTTTAAGGAACTTACCAAACCAGAAGATGTCCAAGAAACAATGGATAACCTGCAAGGTAGTGCTTTAATTGTTATCAATTCAGTTTGCGGCTGTGCGGCAGGACAAGCCCGTCCAGCAGTTAAAGAAGCAATCAGTGAAATTGACGTGAAACCAGACCACTTATTTACAGTTTTTGCTGGGCAAGATAAAGAAGCAACTGAAAAGATGCGTGGTTATTTTTCAGAAGTTCCACCAAGCTCACCGTCTATCGCTCTATGGAAAGACGGAGCGCTCGCTTACTTCATACCAAGAGAGCAAATCGAAATTTCTCAAAAAGAAACAATCAAAACACATTTAACAGAAGTTCTTGAACAATTCATTGTAAAATGAAAACCATAATTACAACAAATGGAAGACCAAATGAAGAATCCATCAGAAAAGCAACATATGCTTCAAAAATTTTAGGCTATCCATTTGTCGACCGGGCCAAACGTTCTGTTGAACGAATGCAAAGCGCATACAACAGTTCCGTTCTTGTCGCGAGTGCTAGTCAATATGAATTATATAGAATCGGTATGGAGAAACCTTTTTTCTTCCATCCAGACACAGCTGCATTTCGAATCAAAAGATTATTCAACGGTGAAAAAGATTTGTTTATAGAAACGACACAGTTAGAGCCAGGTGATACATTTCTAGACTGCACACTTGGCCTTGCTTCTGATAGCATTATTGCGGCTTATCAAATTGGTGAGACAGGTACTATTTTGGGTGTAGAAGGTGACACTGAAGTTGCATTTATAACGTCAGAAGGTCTCAGGTCTTATCAATCAGCATCTGAACAACTTAACATTGCTATGTTGCGCATTCAAGTTGTTTCTGAAGAAGCCGTAACCTTTTTAGAGAGCCAAGAGGATTCGAGTTGGGATGTCGTTTATATTGATCCAATGTTCAGCACCCCACTTGAGGAATCATCAAATTTCACGCCATTGCGCCAGGTGGGATTACAAAGTCAACTGACAGAAAAGTGGATGTATGAGGCGGTGCGTGTGAGTAAACGCCGAGTTGTTGTAAAAGATCATTTTTCATCACCCGTGTTTGAACAGTTTAAATTAACAAGGGAAATTCGAAAAACATCCAAGTTTCATTATGGATTCTTACAAAAATAATAAAAAATGTCCCGCTATATATGAATATACAGCGGGACATTTTTTAAATTAATTAATTAGTGTGTGAAGCAAAGGGCACATAAGTAACCCACTAACACTAGCATTCCGATACCTAAAAAAACTTCAACTTCCATCAGTAAAATACCTCCTTCAAAAAAAGGGCTTACATTTCTATACTTCTATTGTACAATGAAAGAGAGAAAGAAGAAACCTTTACAAAACAGTTTCGTCTTCTTCTATGAAGTAGCTTTAAAAAATAGACACAATTGTAGGTGAAACTATGATAAAATGGTTGCAAAAATCACTTATTGTTACAGTTGCTCTCCTTACATTTGGCATGATTACACCAACACATGATATTTGGAGTAACTTTCAAGAGAAAAGTGATTCAAAACATGAAGAAGAATCATCCAATCAATCCAGTTACACACTTGGCTTGGATGAAGATCCACGTATCGAAGATCATATAGAATCGATTGAAGATTCTTTTGTTCATTCTGCAAAAACATTAGCATATGAAAAGTTTGGCACTAAAATTGGACCAGTCATCTCAGATGAATTTGAAGAAGTCATTTTTCCGAAGATCGATGAAGCAATTCGAATGACATTGCTTAGTTATACTGAAAAGGAATACCGAAACCTTTCAATTAGTGAAAGACCAGGAGGCAATTACTCCGAAAAAATCTTCCACGTTTATGACAAAGATAGCCATAAAGATCTGATTCGCTTTCATGTACGAACGGACAAGCGTCCACAAGATGGATTCTTTTTCAACTTCCATTATCATGTAATAGATGATGGTTTCAGTACACATTATACAATCGGAGATATTTATTGGTCTAAAAATACGCCACCAAAATGGTTATCATAAACCATTTATGTGGTGTTTTTTTGTGTGTAAGAGTCGTTATTGGCAGTCGTTATTGGTATACTAAAACTAACTGTTAGGAGGATGCATTTTGAAACAATATTTAGAGCTTTGTGATTATGTATTAACAAATGGTACAAAAAAAGAGGACCGTACAGGTACGGGAACTTATAGCACTTTTGGCTATCAAATGAGATTCGATTTAAGTAAAGGGTTCCCACTTTTAACTACGAAAAAAACAGCGTTTCGACTCATCACATCGGAGTTATTGTGGTTTTTAAAAGGCGATACGAATGTTAGAACGTTGATAAATGAAAGAAATCCAATATGGGATGAATGGGCATTTGAGCAATGGGTAAAGAGTGATGAGTATACTGGCCCCGATATGACAAACTTTGGACATAGAGCAACGCAAGATATAGCGTTTGCAGAAGTTTATCAAGAAGAAATGGCGGCTTTTAAAAAACGTGTCGTAGAAGATCAAGACTTTGCAAACAAGTACGGCGATTTGGGTCCTGTCTACGGTAAACAATGGCGTTCATGGACGACTGGAGAAGGATCTATCGATCAAATCGCAAATTTGATTGATGGGTTAAAAAACAATCCCGACTCAAGACGTCATATTGTATCTGCGTGGAATCCGTCTGAAGTTGAAGACATGGCATTGCCACCTTGTCATGCACTATTTCAGTTTTATGTTTCTGATGGAAAACTGTCTTGCCAATTATATCAAAGAAGTGCAGATATCTTTTTAGGTGTTCCATTTAATATTGCGTCTTATGCATTACTTGTTCACTTAATCGCAAAAGAGTGCGATCTTGAAGTTGGCGAATTCATACACACACTTGGAGATGCTCATATCTATTCAAATCATCTAGAGCAAGTAAAAGAGCAACTTGGGCGTCAACCAAAAGAACTACCAACCCTAAAAATCAATGGAGCAGATAAATCGATCTTTGACCTCGTAACAGCTGACATTGAAATTGTGAATTACGATCCACATCCAAGAATAAAAGCACCCATTGCGGTTTAAGGAGGAAGTTTCTAAATGATTTCATTAATCGTAGCGCATGACACACAAAAAGTAATTGGCAAAAATAATGAATTACCTTGGCATTTACCTGAGGACTTGGCTTACTTTAAAAAAATGACGATGGGCAAGGCAATGGTGATGGGTAGAAAAACGTATGAATCAATTGGAAGACCGCTACCTGGTCGGTTGAGTGTTGTCATCACTAGAAATCCAAATTATACTGTTGATGGCGTTGTCGTCGAAAATAATTTAGAATCAGCAATCGAAAAAGCTAAGGATTATGCGTCGGAAGTTATGATAATTGGCGGTGCAGAAATTTTCAAGATGGTGATGGATAAGGCGGATAGACTATACATTACATTGATAAAAGAAAAGTTTGACGGGGATACTTTTTTTCCGGAATACGAAGATATGTGGACATTGACTTCTACTTCAGAAGAAATTATATCTAAAAATGGGACATCATTTGTCTACCAAGTCTACGATAAGAAATAATATTTAAAGTCTAAAATTATTGATGAATCACGATTGATATTTTAAAATAGGCATACTTTAAAGTAATGTGCTCATATGAAAGAATAGTAAGCTGTGAATATGATTTGTTTCACTAGCTTTCGTCTCATACAAATGAAAGATATGATTTTACAACTAGTAATTATAGAAAGAGGCGTTATTATGAAAAAAATTCATATCGTGACGGACTCAACTGCTGATCTTACAGAAGAAGAATTGGTAAAATTTGGGATTCACGTTGTGCCATTATCCATTCAAATTGACGGTAAGTCTTATATTGATGGGGTTGATCTACAACCTGCAGAATTTATGGACTTGATGGGTGCATCAGTAGAGCTCCCGAAGAGTTCTCAACCTGCTGTTGGAGTCTTTAAAGAGTTATATGATGAACTCGGAAAAGACGGAGGAGAAGTTATATCCATTCATATGACAGGTGGTATGAGCGGAACGGTTGGGTCAGCAGAATCCGCTGCTGAAATGTCCTCTACAAACGTGACTGTAATAGATTCAATGTATATTTCTCACGGATTAGCATTTCAAGTACTAGAAGCAGCGAAAATGGTATCTCAAGGTAAGAGTTTAGAAGATATTACTTCGAGAATTATAAAAGTTCAGAAACAAACAACATTATTTGTCGTAGTTGATAAGTTGGACAACCTCGTGAAGGGTGGTCGGATTGGCCGCGGACGTGGTCTTATAGGCTCGTTATTAAAGATTAAGCCGATTGCTACATTACAAAATGGTGTTTATACGCCAGTGGCAAAAGTAAGAAGCCATCGACAAGTGATTGCTCATTTATTTAAAGTGTTTACTGAAGAAACAGCAGGCAAAATAATTCGAGGTGTTGGCATTTCCCATGCAAATGGTTTAGCTATGGCTGAGCCACTAAAGAAAATGCTTGAAGATACAGGTATAACTGATGTTAGATATACTTTTACAACACCAGTAATCAGTACTCATACTGGTGAAGGTGCGATTGGTTTTATGTACTATTTCGATTAATAAGACTCTTTGATGAAGAAATGGGGAACTATACTTATGAGAAGGATTATTATAATGATGCTAGTCTTCTCATTATTTTTATCTGGTTGTCAATCGTCATCTACTGAACCAGTCTCAGAAAGAACTCAAATTACTTTTGATGATTGGTACATTCCAGGGACATTCATTTTAAAAGAGATACAGGTTGTAGGGATTGGAGACTCTTTGACTGTTGGTCTCGGAGATGAATTCAAAAGAGGCGGCTATTTCAATCGATTAACCCATGCGATGACTAGTTGGCAAGGTGTAAAAGACGTAGAGATAACGAATATAGCGATTAGTGGTCGAAGAAGTGATCAACTCTTACGACAACTTAGTGAGCAAGAGACACAATCCGCTATAAAAGACGCCAACTTTGTTATGCTTACTATTGGCGGTAATGATATCATGAAGATTGTAAAACGTGATTTATTTAATTTGCAAAAAGAATCTTTTTACGATGAACTCGAACAATATTCCAATCGATTAAATGAAATATTTACGATTATAAGAACATTAAATTCAAAAGCCATCATTATTGTTGGTGGATTATATAATCCATTTACTGTTGTAACAGATGAAGAAACTGGATTTGAGGAGATTTTAGACGAATGGAATGAAGCAATTGAAGTCCAAACAGTATTGGACGGAAAATCATGCTTCGTGCCAGTAATGGATTTGTTCATATCTAATTCGAATATGGTTTACCATACCGATTTTTTTCACCCAAATGCAAAAGGGTACGAGGAAATGGCTAATCGATATCTTGAAAAAATAGAAGAATGCGGGTTATTACAATTATCGGATGGGGAATTAGATATGTAGGGGGCTGATGTCATGAATTTATGGAAAATCGCATTTTTTGGTCTAGCAGGTATTGTTGCGGCAGGTATTGTATACCTATTCATACTTTTGGGGTATCAAGAAGACTCCCCACCTATTAGAGAAGCAGAAACAAACTATCGAGCAGCTGATTATTTAACAGTGAATGCAACGAAGAAAGATTTCGAAGGGATTGCGAATACGTATATCCGTAAAGCGATTAAAAAAGAGCCAATTCCTGTCACAATGGAAGTAGCTGATGATATTATTTTACTATCAGAACTTACTGTATTTTCCTATACGCTTCCAGTCATTATGCATTTTGACCCCATTGTGCGCGCTGATGGTAATCTGACATTGAAACAGTCGAAAGTTGAAATTGGTAATTTAACCATACAACCAGCGGCTGTGTTGAAGATTTTAAAGGATTCTGTTGATCTACCGCCGTGGATGGTTGTGCGACCTAAAGAAGAAGAATTATTCATTGATTTAAGAGCTTTGCCAATTTCAGCTGATTTAGAAGTAAGAGCGAAAGAGTTTAATTTAGACAAGGATGAAATTATTCTTGAAATAGCAATTCCAAAATAAGGAGGTATTCGAATGTCTAAATCTAAAGCCACATTTGCAGGCGGTTGTTTTTGGTGTATGGTTAAGCCGTTTGATCGATATGAAGGCGTAGAATCTGTCATTTCGGGTTATACGGGTGGGGATGTAGAAAATCCATCGTATGAACTTGTCTGTACAAATACAACTGGTCATCGAGAGGCTGTACAAATTACATTTGATGAAGAAGTTATTTCGTACGAAACTTTGCTTGAGATATTTTGGCGTCAAATTGATCCGACTGATCAAGGAGGACAATTTTTCGATCGTGGTGAATCTTATGAAACTGTAATCTTTACCCATTCCGAAGCTCAGAAAATACTTGCGGAAAAGTCGAAAGAGGAACTCGAAGCAAGTGGTAAGTTCGATAAACCAATTGCAACTAAAATTCTTCCTGCCAAAACATTTTACAAAGCAGAAGAAGGACACCAAGATTACTATATGAAAAACCCAACTCATTATAATAGATACTCGATAGGATCCGGCAGAGAACAATTTAAAAAAGATCATTGGAGGGAAGATTCATGAGTGAAGATTTAAAGAAAAAGTTAACAGCTATCCAGTACCATGTCACACAGGAGAACGGGACAGAACAACCATTTCAAAATGAGTATGACAGCCATTTTGAAGAAGGTATATATGTAGATATCATATCTGGCAAACCATTATTTAGTTCGAAGGATAAATATGATGCTGGATGTGGTTGGCCAAGTTTTACAAAACCAATCGAAGAACAAGAAGTAAATGAGCATTTTGATGATAGTCACGGAATGCGCCGAACAGAAGTGAGAAGTAAAACTGCTGATTCTCATTTAGGACATGTTTTTCCTGATGGACCAGGACCAGACGGCCTTCGTTATTGCATTAATTCTGCTGCAATGCGCTTTGTTCCACTTGCTGATTTTGAAAAAGAAGGCTACAGTGAATATCAGAAATTATTTTAATAATCTAGAGGATTCAAAGGAGTTTACGATATGAATCGAAGTTTTTATCAGTTCGCCTTATCTTATCGTGGTGGCGGGAAGAATGATGAAAAAGCAGTTTTTGCAGAAAGTATGTTTAGAGATCTTGGTTTTCCAAAAGATGAACAAGCGTATGATCCATTATCACGGTATTTAGAAGAAAAATCAGATGAAGACATGCGTCCTATTATTTTTGATGAGTTATATAATACTTATATTGAAAGAATTAACCCATTCAATGAGTAACGAGAACGTATTGGCCTGATATGGTTTATAATGATGTACTCCTTTACAATTAATGACCAATAATTGTATGATTAAACGTAAGAATTCGAAAGTGAGGGAAAATGTATGAGTATACATATTAATGCTGAACAAGGTGCGATTGCTGAAACTGTCTTATTACCAGGAGACCCCCTTCGGGCCAAATATATCGCGGAAAACTTTCTGGAGGATGTAACGCAGTATAACGATGTGCGTAACATGTTCGGATATACTGGGACATATAAAGGGGAACGAATTTCCGTTCAAGGAACTGGTATGGGTGTTCCATCCATCTCTATTTATGTAACTGAGCTTATGCAAGAATATAATGTGCAAAACCTTATTCGCGTCGGTACATGCGGAGCAATTCAAGAAGATGTAAAATTAAGAGATGTTATTATTGCACAAGGTGCAACGTCAAACTCCAACATGAATGATATCATTTTTGATAAAATTAAATTTGCACCCATTGCAGATTTTGGTCTATTAACAAAGGCGTATCAAGCTGGAATTGATAAAGGATTGAATTTGCGCGTCGGCAATGTTTTCACAGAAGATATTTTTTACAATGAATTTTCTGATCATGAAAAACTGGCAAAATACGGCGTTCTGGCTGTGGAAATGGAAGCTTCTGCACTTTATACGTTAGCGGCTAAGTTCGGTCGAAAAGCACTTACGATTTTAACAGTAAGTGACCATATTTTAACTGGTGAAGTGACAACAGCTGAAGAACGTCAACTCACATTCAATGACATGATTACTGTGGCATTAGAAGCTGCAATAAAAAAATAAGATGATAAAGACCGCTTAGAGAAATGTTAAAGCACCGTCAAGACTCAACAGGTTAAGGAACATGCTAATGACCCAAGAGTCTGGCTGTTGCGGCTAAACATAATTGCGGTCTTTTCGTATTATCCAAATTGCAATACCTGAGAAAGTGGGGAATAGGATGGATGAAAAAGAGAAAGATTCTATAAATCAACAAAATGATGAAACCAATTCTGATTTTACACCTGTTCCAGATCAACCAGGAACTCGCTCAATTAAACTAAAACCATTTTCCTTCGTCATGATTATATTTGGTCTTATTCTTGTTACAGCGGGCATTACGTTTTTCATATTAACCGCAGGAGAAGATAAGGTTGTAGAGGTCATTAAACCACCGCAACAAGCTGTTGATCGAGAAGAATTCGAAAAGTTATATGAAGCTTATGATAATTTGAAAAGTAGCTACTTTGAAGATATCGATGATTCCACCATTATTGATGGAGCCATTAATGGAATGATCGATGCACTAGGAGATCCCTATTCGGATTATTTGAATGAGGAAGAGGCACGCCAATTAAATGAGAGTATTTCTTCCAGTTTTGAAGGAATAGGTGCAGAAATTCAAGAGCAAGATGGCTATATCGCAGTAGTATCACCAATTAAAAACTCTCCAGCGGAAAGAGCTGGCATATTACCGAAGGATAAAATCATTGCAGTCGATGGAGACAGTATACAAGGCATGTCGTCATCAGAGGCTGTATTACTTATTCGAGGTGAAAAAGGTACGGAGGTCACGCTGACAGTAATGCGCGGGTCTTCGGATGAGCCAATAGAAATTAAAATCATTCGAGACGTCATTCCGATTGAAACGGTTTACTACGAATTAGATAAAAATAAAATTGGTCATGTAAGAATTACGAGTTTTTCAACAGGCACATATAAAGAGCTTATAACAGCACTTGATAGCATGGAAAAAGAAGGTATGGAAGGTTTAGTCGTCGATGTACGACAAAATCCTGGTGGCATACTAAATGGTGCGTTGGAAATCTCGGATTTATTTGTTAAAAAAGGTGAGAATTTATTACAAACACAAGAAAAAGGTAGTAATCCAGATGTATATCAAGCAACAGGCGGTCGTAAAATAGATATACCTGTTTCTGTTCTAATTGATGAAGGAAGCGCGTCGGCTTCAGAAATTCTTGCTGCTGCGCTGAGTGAGTCTTCTGGCATCCAACTTGTAGGGGTTACAACTTTTGGTAAAGGGACTGTTCAATCACCAAAAGACTTGGATGATGGTTCAAATCTGAAAATTACTACTGCTAAATGGCTAACACCAGATGGAAATTGGATTCACGATACAGGGATAAAGCCTGATATAGAAGTTCCGTATCCTTCCTATGCCTTATTACCATATTTAGATACAACTGAAGAAATGAAAGAAGGTTTACTTTCTTCAACTGTGAAATCAGCGGAAGAGATGCTTGAAGCAATTGGCTATAATCCAGGTGAAATTGATGGGTTGTTTGATAAACAAACAGAAGAAGCTGTTTTACAGTTACAAGAGGATTTAGACATTGAACCTACTGGAATTCTAATTGGAGAGACAACAATTGGTTTAATGGGTAAGTTACGTGAAAAAATTGAAGAAGATGATCCACAATTATTAAAAGCTAAGGAAATCTTAATTGAAAAACTAGCCGAGTAACGGTTAGCGTCGAATGTTGATGTATAGAAAAGCGTCCTTCCTAATCAGGAACGGGCGCTTTCATAATTATAAAACTGAGGTGACTGTGTTGATAGATGTATATTTGTTTAGTGGGTTTCTCGGAAGTGGCAAAACTTCTTTATTGGTAAATGTCATTCAAGAATTGAAAGCAATGGGGAAAAAACCAGCCGTATTTATGAACGAATTTGGAGAGTTAAAAGTAGATTCAAATTCAATAGATAGCAATATTCCACTTAAAGAATTACTTGATGGTTGTATATGCTGCTCTGGTGCAGAAAAAACAGAAGCTCAACTTCAAGGCTTACTAGAAGAAAACGAGAAAATTGATGTTATTTTAATAGAAACGACAGGGGCCGCTCATCCTGTTGAAGCATTAGATGCTGTCTATTCACCATTGTTTGCTGATCGCTTACAAGTGAAGGGAATCGTGACGGTTGCAGATAGTAAACTGTGGCTTAACCGTGACACGTTATCACCAAGAATCCGAGCACTCTACATGGAACAGATTAGACATGCACATTTACTATTAGTAAATAAGTCAGATCTTTTAACAGAAAGTGAACTTGCAAGAGTAACAATGGAAATCTCCAATTTTAATCCTACAGTACCAATTGTCCAAACGGTAAATGCTAAATTATCCTTTTCTTATATAGAAGAAGTACTCCAAAAAAACGATAAGAAAGCACCGACAAACATTATTTCAGGTGCCAACCTCCCATTATCGTCTAAACTCATCACATTTTCTGACAGTGTCAAAATGGATGTTTTTGAGGACTGGGTGAAATCACTTCCCGATACTGTGTATCGAATGAAAGGATTTGTTCCGATAGTTGGAACGAAAAATCCTTATTTGTTTCAATATGCTTATGGAATGGTAAATTGGATGCCGGAATATGTGAATATGGAACCGAGACTCGTCATGATCGGAGAGGGAATCGAAGACATAGAATACGATAAAAACTAAAGTCGTCAACCCAAAAATAGTAGTAATAAAAACAAAGTACACCAAAAGTATCCAGTTATCATTTTGAAGCATCCCATAGCAAGAGTAGTTATATGGTGTTTGGTTTAGCTTCTATAAAATTCCAAGTTTCACAATCTCATAGACGTTATGATAGATTGCGAAGGGAGGAGTTAAGAGATGAAAAAATCGATAGCGGTCATCTTACTCGGTTCGGCACTCTTACTGCCGAACAACAATAGTGTAGAAGCTTCATATTCAACAAACAATATACAGGTACAAAAAGTACAGTATATCGGATATGTTGACTTTGCCAACAAACAGTTCGATTTCAGTAATAAAGAACTGAAAAAGAATGGCTTCAAAGCAATTCAAAATGAATTGATGAAAGGTTTCGCCAAATATCTGGAGGTAGCGAAGACTAATACAGCTCAACCTGCGCCAGAAGCTAAGCCTGCACCTGAAGCAAAACCAGCTCCAGAAGCTAAACCTGCACCGGAGGCAAAACCAGCTCCAGAAGCCAAGCCAACACCAGAGGCAAAGCCAGCTCCGGAAGCTAAGCCAACACCAGAGGCAAAGCCAGCTCCAGAAGCTAAGCCAACACCTGAAGCAAAACCAGCACCAGTACCAACTACACCAGCACCAACACCAGAAAAACCAGCTAAACCAGTTGAGGCTACACCAAATGCTTCAGTTTCAGCAATTGAAAAACAAGTAATTGATTTAACAAATGCTGAAAGACAAAAAGCAGGTTTAAAACCATTACAATCAGACAGTAAGTTAATGGATTCAGCCCGTGCTAAATCAAAAGATATGTCATCAAAAGGGTATTTCTCACACACAAGCCCTACATATGGCTCTCCATTTGATCAAATGAAACAATTTGGCGTTTCATATCGTTCGGCCGGAGAAAATATTGCAATGGGTCAACGTACGCCTGAAGAAGTCGTTAAAGGGTGGATGAACTCACCTGGACATAAAGCAAATATTTTATCATCTGATTTCACACATATTGGAATTGGGTACGATAAAAATGGTAACTATTGGACACAACAATTTATCTCAAAATAAAATAGATATTTTAAAAAGCGATTCTCTTAGCCTAAAAATGGCAATAGGGAATCGCTTTTCTGTTTAGACACTTTGAAAACCAATTAGCAGCTTTACATAATATTATTATGTATTTTTCACTAGATGTTTGACGTTTAGATAATAACAGCCGTGCGCATACTTTATCCATGGGGTGAGGGTATGACGGAAACGCTTTCGACGAGTAGTTTAATTTTATATATAAAAGAACGATTTCATAATACTTCTGACCTTTTTGTTGAGGAGATAGAGTGGGAAGGTCAATCTGCAATTGTTTGTTATTTTTCAGTGTTAACTGAAGGCGGTACATTGAATGAACAACTGGAAATCTTGAGAAACAGAGCTAAAGACGGAATTCCAGACTGGGGAGAGACGGGAGCTTCAACTGTACTTCCTTTTTCGATGTCGACAATGACCGATGCGGTTTGCCTTGGTTCAGTCGCAATCGTTTTTCCAAAAACAAATAAGCTACTAAAAATTACGATTCCAAACATTACAGTTCGTTCGCCAAATGAACCAACGAATGAATTCGTCATTCGGGGTTCCCATGAAGGCTTCGTGGAAAGCATCGACAAAAATATTTCACTCATTAGAAAGCATCTCACAATGCCAGATTTAGTTGTAAAAGAGTTACGACTCGGAAGTGAGACAAATACGAGAGTAATGTATGTCTATATCGAAACAATTGCTGATAAAGAAGTAGTTAAGGATGTTAAAAACCGATTGGAGGGAATGGATACACCTAAGGTATTCAGCATCGGACAGATTGAAGATTACTTAGAAGATTCCGTTTGGACTCCTTTCCCGCAACTCCTGTACACGGAAAGGACTGACCGTGCTGTTGCGAATTTATTGGAAGGGAAAATCGTTATTTTTACCGACGATGCTCCTTCAGCCCTCATTGCTCCAATTACTTTTTTTTCATTTTACGAATCACCAGACGACTTTAATGGACGTGTCATTGTCGGATCTTTCTTTCGAATTCTTAGGTTGTTTAGTTTCTTGATAGCTGTTTTCCTTCCAGCTTTTTATATTGCCGTAGTCGGTTTCCATTCGGAAATTTTGCCTGTTGAAATTAGTGAAAAAGTGAAAGTTGCAGTACAAGATATCCCATATCGTCCTATATTTGAAGCGTTTATTGTGGAAATATTTATAGAAGTCATCCGTGAAGCGACTATCCGATTACCGGCACCTGTTGGTCCGACAATCGGAATTGTAGGCGGGCTTGTCATAGGTGATGCGATTGTAAATGCAGGACTTGTGTCGAATTTGATGGTCATTGTCGTAGCGATGACTGCAATCTCCAGTTTTGTCGTACCGAATGTCGAAATGAATATGACAATACGGATCATCAGATTTCCTTTCATGATTGCAGCATCCCTTTTCGGGTTTTTCGGCATCACTATTGCGGCACTTCTTTTATTTATCCATATGATGAATCAATCTTCACTAAAACAGCCCTACTTGTCACCGTTCATACCGTTTGATCCTACTCGTTTCAAAAATATATTCTTCAGGATTCCATATTATAAAACTCATAAGCAACAACAAACATTCACTCACGGAGGGGCCGAGCAAAAGGATGGGGGAGAAACTTGACAATCAACTTATCAAGATTCCAGTTTTTTCTAATTCTAATAATTACACAGACAGGGTCGGCATTCTTCTCCTTTCCTTCACCGTTCATTAATGCAGTTGGCAGGGATGCATGGCTAGTTTTTATCGTTGCTGGGGCCATTCACTACATGCTGCTACTCTTTTATGAAAAGTATTATAAGAAGTTTACTGTTGGTCCTTTCGTCGGGTGGTTGTATAAAGGGTACTGGTTTTTTGTTGCAGTGACCTATATAGCATACATCGATTATACATTAGCGGTATGGGGCTTCCCAGAAACGCCTCAATTTATCGTCATCACAGCGCTAGTTAGTATATCGCTGTACGCAAATTTGAGTAAGCCGGAAACGGTCATCAATTTAAGTGTCGTTCTAGTTCCACTCATCTTCATTTTTTTTCTATTTTTACAGTTTACTTGGAGTGATCTCGTATGGACGAATATATTCCCTTTAGGAGAAGCGAGTGGAAAGGATTGGATTGAAGGTCTTTTAAAGGCACAAACTGCATTTTTAGGAATTGAATTATTTTTATTTTTCAGAAGGCACGTCGATATCAAGGAGAAAATAAAAGGTTTCCCGTTATTCGTCTACCAAATGACATGGTTTATCTTTTTCTTTTACTCCGTCGTTCTTACAATCTTATTTTTCACGCTCCCAGGATTGGAACGGGTTCCCGAACCACTCCTTTATATTTTAAAATCACAGGAAGTGACTTTTGTCGAGCGGCTTGACTTGTTTTTCCTTTACATTTGGATGATTTGGAGCATCATTACCGTTGCAATTATTTCATTTTCCGCATTGTATGTCCATCGGCTCCATACTAAGAAAAATAAGAAAAGGGACGTAATCATTTGGCATGCATTGCTTATTCTGTTGCCTTTATTCTTCGTTTCAAAGCAGTATGTAGACCAACTTATTGACATAATCATCTATGCTCACCTTCTATTTGCTATCATCATTCCAGTCGTCGTCATTGCTACGAATAGGAGGAAAGGGAAATGAAGAAAATTGCATCAATTTCCATCATATGTACATTCCTATTGGCAGGGTGTTGGGATGAACGACTATTCAAGGATCTTACCCTCGTTCCACTTATTGGTATAGAGGGGGGACTTGGAGATTTAACTGCACATTACACATTTACCGCAGTATCTAATGGCGCCATCAGTTATTCGACTGTCGAAGGAAATGGCGTATCCATGAGGGAATCTCGTCTCGATGCGAATCGAAAGTCGAGTGAAATTCTTGATGTTTCACAATTGGAAGTAATACTCCTTAGTACGGAAACTGTGCAGTCAAATATAATTGAGGTCCTCGATGCCTTCTTTAGAACACCACGTAACCGGTTAAGTAGTAGATTTGTGGTTGTAGAAGGAGAAATGTCTTCGTATATGGAGAAGACAGAAAAAATGCCCTTAGAGCTACCTAAATTCTATAGTTCTATTTTGGAATCTGCCATATTGTACTCCGTTATACCTGATATCGACATCCAGAGAACTGCTGGAATTATTTTTGACGACGCAATTGACCTCTCATTGCCATTCGTTAAAATGTCGGAAACGACAGGTCTACCTGAAATGTCAGGGTTAGCCTTGTTCAGTGAAAAAATTTTTACGGGACACACATTGGATGAAAAGGAGTCCATTATCGCCCAAGTTATTCAAAAAAATCCTGGAAAGTATTCGAATTTCACTTACATGTGGGAGAAAGATGGTAAAACGTCTCCAATCACTGTTGAACTCGGCAGATACAAAAAGAAATGGGAGTTTACTGACAGTAAAATCGATGCAACTTATAACTTGAAATTGGCTGTAGAAGAATTTTCTCATGATCATCTAGATGAAGATAAAACCAGGAAAGAATTAGAGAAATTCCTCTCAAGCGAGCTGACAAAGGATTTTAACGACGTTATAAAGAAATTACAAGAAGCCAAAAGTGACGTCATTGGTTTCGGTCGAACGGCTCGAGCATTCCATCCAACACTTTGGAATAAAGGGAAATGGCAAGATACTTTTTCCGAGATACCGATTAATGTTAAGGTAAAGGCGGAGATTACACGGTCTGGTATACTGAATTAAATCGAAAACCCGCGTAGCATATAATAGCTCCCGCGGGTTTAGTCGTTTACATGAATTTCTTTTTTGAGCATATTGAAGTCTACATGAACTTCTTTTTTTGGATATAGCGAAGTCTACCAGCAAGTGTAATCGCACCGATTGTCAGACCGACAATTAGTCCAATCCAATAACCATAGGGGCCGAGCTCCGTATAGGTTGCCATCAGATAACCAACTGGTAACCCAATAACCCAGTATGAAACGATTGCCATAATGAATGTTACGTTCACATCTTTGTATCCTCGGAGCGCTCCTTGGACCGGCGCTTGGACTGCATCAGACAATTGGAAAATCGCAGCGTAAATAAAGAAATGAATGGATAATTCAACAATATTTAAATCATTCGTATAAATCGAAGCAATCTGCTCTCTAAATAGCAGTAAAATCGTAATCGAAATAAAGCTAAATACAATCGCTAGTCCAACACCCATGTAACTGTACTGCTTCGCATCGCGTGTTCGTCCTGCACCTATTTCTTGACCGATTAAAATAGTCGCTCCCATTGAAATGCTAAGCGGAATCATATAAAGAAGCGATGTGAAATTCAGTGCAATTTGATGAGCAGAAATAACTTCTGTTGAATAGTTAGCCATAAATAGCGTAACTGCTGAAAAAATACTGATTTCAACAAAAATTGCAAGACCAATAGGCACCCCAATAAGTAAAATTTCTTTCCACTTTGCGAATGAAACTTTTCCCCACTGCGCAAATAATTGATAGTCAACAAATGGTCCCAATCCTCGGGCGATTACGCATGCAATTAGGAACACAATCCAATAGGTGATTGCAGCAGCATACCCAGCCCCAGCACCACCAAGTTCCGGGAAACCCCAATTCCCAAAAATTAGAAGGTAGTTTAATAAAATATTAATGGGGGTCGCCAAAAGAATAACTGACATCGATACACGCGTTGCGCCCAGCGCATCAAAGAAAGATCGTAGTACAGTATAACCAAATAGGGGAAGTAGACCAAAACTCATCCCTCTTAAATAGTCGATCGCAATAACGCTGACTTGTTCTTCAAGTGGCATAGATTCTATGAATGGCGTAACGACGAAGAATATAACTATAAAGACAATTGCAGATAGCACAATCGCAACGTATAATCCTTGTTGAACAGAGGGCCTGACGTCATCTTTCTGCTTAGACCCGACGAGTTGGGCAATAATTGGCGTAAGCGCCATTAATATTCCAGCAAGTCCCGTATAAACCGGCACCCAAAAAGAAGACCCAATTGTTACTCCTGCAAGATGGTATGTATCGTACCGTCCAGTCATAAGTATATCGAAGAACGTAATCATATAGAGGGCGACCTGTGTGATTAGAATCGGCATAACAATTTTTGCCATATTAAATGGCTTTTTCCTTAATGGCAAAGCATTAGTCATTAATAACCACCCTTTACTAGACGATAAGATAGTAGTGTACCATGATTTCTTTGCTATAATAAGAGGTGTACAATAAAATTGAATCCATATTTAATATAGAAGAGGTGAAGGCCATATGAAACGGCCGATTATATTATTAACAGGCGGCGGCACTGCTGGTCATGTCTCTGTGAATGAAGCGTTAATTCCTGAATTTCATGAACGCGGTTACGAGCTCCATTATATTGGTTCACATGAAGGCATTGAAAAAGAACTAATCGGAGATAATCAGCCCGACGTTACGTACCATGCAATTCAAAGTGGGAAATTAAGAAGATATTTTTCAATGAAAAACTTCACAGATCCTTTTCGAGTTGGAACAGGGTTCTTTCAAGCATTATCTATTATTCGGAAGCTAAAGCCCGAACTAATTTTTTCAAAAGGTGGATTTGTTTCAGTACCAGTTGTTTTAGCAGCAAGAGTGGCTAAAACACCTGTTGTAATCCATGAGTCTGACGTTACACCCGGACTTGCTAATAAAATGTCACTGCCATTTTCAAATCATATTTTTACGGTATTTGAAGAAACTTTAAATTATGTCCCTCAAGGAAAGGCAACTTGTTCTGGAGCAATCATTCGACCTGAATTATTTCAAGGTAATAAAGAAAAAGGATTACAAATTTCTGGCTTTAACGGAGAGAAGCCTATCATTATTGTGATGGGCGGCAGTCAGGGCTCATCTATTTTAAATGAAGCAATTCGCAAAGATCTACAACTGATTACCTCTATTTTTGATATTATCCATCTTTGTGGAAAAGGTAATGTAGATTCTTCCATGGCGAATTATCAAGGGTATAAACAATTCGAATATGTGACCGATGAATTACCACATTTATTGGCAGTTTCTAATTTTGCTGTATCACGTGCTGGATCTAATGCGATATTTGAATTACTGGCACTTAGAATTCCAATGTTACTCATTCCTTTATCTGCTGCACAAAGTAGAGGAGATCAACTTTTAAATGCAGGATTCTTTAAATCTATTGGAACTGCTCGGGTCCTTCAAGAAGAAGAAGTAGCGCGTCGTCCATTCTCGGAAGAATTAATAGACTTTAAAAAGGACAAAGATGAGTTGATTAAACATATGTTGAAAACTGAAATGCCAAAAACACCTAAAGAAATGGTTTCATTAATAATGGCACAACGTGTATAATAGAAGAGAAACAAAGATATTTCATCGTGATTTTCACAAACAATTACACAAAAAATGAATTTTTTGAAGAAATGTTCGGTTGTTCGTGCGAAACCCTTTAAGTTATAGTTTTTGCATGGTAAAATTAACAAGGATTTAAAAAATAAGAAAAACACAAAATGCCATAGGCAAATGTGGAGGTCATTGTTCATGTCAAAAAGTTCAGATGCCCATCGATCCCCTTATGATAATTTTACGGGACCAAACCTTGGGTATGTAATGGAAATGTATGATCTGTTCAAGTCGTCCCCAGAAATGGTTGCACCTGACTTAGCAGAAATGTTTAGCCGTTTCGGTGCTCCTGTTCAAAATGATGGGGAAGTCGCTACTACAGGAGATGTAGTACCGTCAAGTAATATAGGTAAAGTGATTGCAGCTTTCAAACTACAGCAAGCAATCCGTACATACGGACATCTTGCAGCTGATATTTATCCGCTAAACGATCGTCCAACTGATTCAACACGTATTGAACTTTCATACTATAATTTAGTTGAAAGAGATTTAGAGGAAATGCCAGCGTCTTTATTTTTAAATCTTGTCCCTGCAAATGTTGAAAATGGACTAGATGCAATTAACTACTTAAAATCTTTATACACGGGTAAAATCGCTTTTGAATTTGATCACGTTATTGATGAACAAGAACGGGAATGGATTCAATCAGAAATAGAAAACGGTCAAGTGTCTGCAAAACTATCAGACCAAGACAAAAAAGATTTACTTGAAAGATTAACGAAAATCGAAGGATTTGAAAAATACATTCACCGTACTTTTGTAGGTGCTAAACGTTTTTCAATTGAAGGATTGGATACACTCGTCATACTTTTCGATGAACTCGTTCGTCGTTCAGAAGAAACTAAAATAGATAAAATGCTTATTGGTATGGCACACCGCGGACGTTTAAATGTGCTTACGCATGTGCTGAATAATCCATATGAAATGTTCTTTGCATTATTTGCGGGCGTTTCAGATGAACCATTTATACCAAAAGACGGTACATTGGAAACAACTCGAGGTTGGTATGGAGATGTTGTCTACCACTTAGGTGCAACTTATACCGGTGAGTCTGGTATGAAGCGCTTACTTGCATATAACCCTTCTCACTTAGAGGTTGTGAATTCCGTTGTAACAGGACAAACAAGAGCTGCACAAGAACAAAAAAACAATATAGGATTACCTGAACAAGATACAAACTCTGCTTATGCAGTTCTCGTGCATGGGGATGCGGCATTCCCAGGTCAAGGAATCGTTCCAGAAACGTTTAACTACAGCCGAGTACGTGGATTCCAAACTGGTGGATCTGTTCATGTAATTGCAAATAATATGATTGGTTTTACAACTGAACACTATGATTCAAGGTCAACTCATTACTCATCCGATCCAGCAAAAGGATTCGAGGTTCCTGTTATTCATGTAAATGCCGACTGCCCTGAGTCTGTTATTGCTGTTACTGCATTTGCATTTAGATACAGACAGAAGTTCGGAAAAGACATTGTCATTGATCTTCTTGGTTATCGTCGATATGGCCATAACGAAATGGATGAACCACTCGTCACAAATCCAATGATGTATCATACTGTGCATCAACATTCGACTGTTCGAAAAATTTATGGAGATAAACTAGTTTCCGATAACATTATGACAGCAGATGAAGTAGATAAATTGGATGCCGATGTATTTGCAATGATGCAAAAAGCCCATGATGTTGTACGGGATCACCCTGATTCTAAGGACAAAAAACAAGGGCCATTAGAAATTCCGGAAGAAGTACTTGCTGGTTTTCCAAGAGATTTGGAAACCGGTGTCGAAGATGACCGAATTCGTAAGCTAAATGAAGAATTGCTAGCATTTCCGAATGACTTTGATGTATTCGGTAGACTTGTACGTATATTAAAGAGACGTGAAGATCCATTTACTGGTAAAGGAAAAATTGACTGGGCTCATGCTGAAACACTTGCGTTCGGTACGATTTTGCAAGATGGTAACCCAATTAGATTGTCGGGTCAAGACGTCCAACGGGGTACATTTGCGCAGCGTCATTTAGTTCTACATGATGAAAAGACCGGTGAAGAATTAGTCCCGCTACATCATATTTCAGATTCTAATGCTTCTTTCACAGTGAATAATAGTCCATTAACAGAAGCTGCAATCGTAGGATATGAATTTGGCTATAACTTAGAAAATCAAAATGCACTTGCTATTTGGGAAGCACAATATGGTGATTTTGCCAATATGGCGCAAGTGATGTTTGACCAATTCGTCTCTGCGAGCAGATCGAAGTGGGGCCAAAAATCTGGTTTAGTATTATTATTACCACATGCTCATGAAGGCCAAGGACCTGAACATACAAGTGCTAGACTTGAAAGGTTTTTACAATTATCTGCTGAAAACAACTGGACTGTTGCTAACTTATCAAGTTCCGCAAACTATTTTCATATTTTACGCAGACAAGCGAAGATGCTCGGAGAACCTTCAATGCGCCCACTCGTAATTGTTACACCTAAGTCTCTACTTCGTCACCCATTAGTTGGTGCAGATGTTGAAGATTTAACAGAAGGAAGCTTCCAAACTGTTCTTGAACAACCTGGAACAGGGAAAAAGAAAACAAAAGTTGAACGCATCTTGTTCGCAAGTGGTAAAATGGCAATTGACTTAGCTGAACAAGTTAAAACAGGAGAAGGCTTTGATCATTTACACATTGTACGTGTAGAACAATTATATCCATTCCCATCAGATAAAATTGTTGATATTGTTGCACGTTATCCAAAAGTTAAAGAACTTGTCTGGGTTCAAGAAGAACCGAAAAATATGGGTTCTTGGTCATATGCGTCACCATATATCCAAGAAATTGCAGGCAATAAAAAAGTTTCCTATGTAGGCCGGATAAATCGCTCAAGTCCATCAGAGGGTGACGGGGCGTCCCATACTATTGAACAAAAACGTATTATTGCTGATGCATTAAAAGCTTAAAGCGGAATGACATAAGGAGGAAAATTAAAGTGGCAGAAATTATTGTACCAGAACTTGCAGAATCGATTACAGAGGGAACAATTTCAAGATGGATTAAACAGCCAGGTGAAAATATTGAACGCGGTGAATTTATCGTTGAACTAGAAACTGATAAAGTAAACGTGGAAATTATTTCAGAAGAAGCAGGTATTGTGCAAGAACATCTTGCGGCTGAAGGAGATACAGTTGAAGTAGGGCAAGTCATCGCAATTGTTGGTGAAGGTTCAGGAGCACCTGCAGCATCCGCGCCAAAAGAAGAAGCAGTTGCTACGCCAGCTCCAGAAAAAGCAGCAGAAATGCCTACAGCAGAAACTGGTGCTGAAGACCGTACACTTGCAAGCCCTGCAGCTCGTAAACTAGCAAGAGAAAAAGGAATTGATCTTGCAGCGATCAATCCTGTAGATCCTATGGGCCGTATCAAAGTACAAGACGTTGAAGCTCATTCATCTACACCAAAAGCACAACCAGCAGCACCTGCTTCTAAAGAAGTCGCAACAGATGATGGACGCATTACGCGCGAGAAAATGACCCGTCGTCGTCAAACGATTGCAAAACGCTTATTAGAGGTAAGACAATCAACTGCAATGCTCACAACTTTCAATGAGATTGATATGACAAAAGTGATGGAACTTCGTTCACGTAAAAAAGACGCGTTTTTCGATCAGTATGATCAGCGCTTAGGATTCATGTCATTCTTCACAAAAGCAGTCGTTGCAGCACTTAAAAAATACCCTTACGTCAACTCTGAAATTGACGGAGATGAAATTCTATTAAAGAACTTCTATGATATTGGTATTGCTGTTTCTACTGACGGTGGACTTGTCGTGCCAAACGTAGTCGATGCAGATCGTAAAAACTTTGCTGAAATTGAAGGTTCAATTAGAGAATTAGCCTTGAAAGCACGTGACAATAAGCTCACAATCGCTGATATGACTGGCGGATCATTTACGATTACGAACGGCGGAGTATTTGGTTCATTAATGTCAACACCAATATTAAATGGTACTCAAGTGGGTATACTAGGTATGCACTCAATTGTGAGACGTCCTGTAGCAATTGGTGATAATATCGAAATTCGTCCAATGATGTACGTTGCACTCTCATATGACCACCGAGTAATTGACGGTAAAGACTCAGTAGGATTCTTGAAAATGGTTAAAGAACTCATCGAAAATCCTGAAGATTTACTGCTAGGTTCTTAATAATTTAATCGACCTGCCATTGTCGGCAGGTCGGTTTTTCACTATTAGCTGTTATTAAAAAGGATGTGTGAATTATGAACTTCAAAGATTGGAAAACAGCACCAGCAAATCGTATAGTTGTTTGCGAGCATGCCAATGCTGATAAATATGTTGTTAATAGTGTTCTGACCCCTGGTAAGGAATATGAAGTCAAAAATGAAACAGAAGAATTCATCTTCGTCGTCGATAATAGCGGAAAAGTTGGAGGCTATTATAAAACTTATTTTATTTAATCAGGATTCCGATTCCCGTTTATAATGGTGAATCGGATTTTTATTGGGAGGCAAAATTAATGAATCAATTCATTGAAGATGAGCGAACAAAACGTTTAAAAAACAAATATACAAATGTGGAGACACAGTTAATACAAGAGGGTGGTTATATCTCACCAGATAATTACTTATGGGAAGATATACTAGTTAGTGTAGTGTTAAAAAAACCTGTTTTACTAAAAGGTCCATCAGGTGCCGGAAAGACAAAATTAGCCCAATCAATTTCAAATTTCTTTAATCAGCCCATGCATAGTGTAAACTGTTCGGTTGATCTAGATGCTGAATCACTACTTGGGTTTAAAACAATTATTCAAAAAGACGGCCAAACTGTAATTGAGTTTGTAGAAGGACCAGTAGTACAAGCAATGAAAGAAGGACATATTTTATATATTGATGAAATTAATATGGCTAGACCGGAGACTTTGCCGATTTTACATAGTGTTCTAGATCATCGCCGCATGCTTACAAACCCATTTACTGGAGAAGTCATTCATGCACATGAAGATTTTACAATCGTTTCTGCGATAAACGAGGGATATGTAGGGACGTCACCTATGAATGAAGCGTTAAAAAATCGTTTTGTTTCTTTTTCTATCCCTTATTTGGAAGGGGAAGTTTTAAGAGAATTAATTGAATCTGAATATCCAAATGTAGCGAAGAATTTAGTTAATACTATGCTGAATATTGGAAATGACTTGAAAAAGCAAGTCATGAACGGTTTATTATCTGATGAAGCCGCATCGATTCGAAGTTTATTAGATGCGATTAATCTATCTGAACATATTCCAGTCAGACGTGCAGTACGCTATGCAATTGCAGAAAAACTAGATGATCCAATTGAACGAAAACTAGTAATGGAGCTCGTCGATACTTGGGTAAAATGAGGCGATAAAAATGGTGAAGATGAATCGATTTATTCAATTTAACGATGAAACGGTCGATACACAAACGCTTTTGTTATATGAAAGAGTCGGACGAGCACTCGCTGATGCAGATTATCTTGAGTTAACAGAACGAAAACTGCTTGAATTTCGACCCAAAGAGAGTATTGTGTCTATGAGTGTTTTTTGGCGACATCGCTCAGATGCGGTCATGCACTTGGGCAGATTATCTGATGTCTATTTGTTAACTGCAGGATTTTGGAAGTATTTCAATATCCAAAGCTGGTATGAGTTCACACAAAAGATTGCACTACATCCTACACAAAACTTTGCGAAAGAATTTCTCCTCATGTTGGAAGAATTTCGACTCATGGATCAGATTATTAAAGATCGACCTGGGACCAGTAAAGCATTTGAAATAAGACGAACCGCTTACGTCACTTTTCATAAAAACAGCCTACATCCCAATATGCAAAAAGGTTTTTTAGCTGATGCGCTGCTAAATGAATTATTTATATTGCTCCATGAAGGCATGTTTGCTGGCTCGGAAATTGATTGGGGACCGATTCCAATTGATTTGATAAAATCAGCACTTGGGAATGCATATGACTCGAAAGATACAAAAGACAATGTCTATATCGTTGAAAGAATTACAGGTCTAGTGGAAAAATCATTTCATCAAGATTTATTCCATCAATATTATTCAATTGGCGATTCTATACATGAAGAGCTTCCAGTATTCCACTATCATAAAGGCTTAGGTGAGGTGGATGAAGGGGAAGCAGGCAGAAAAGAAACAATCGAAGAAGTATTTAGGTCTTGGCATGAAGAAAATGAGCGTGAAGCAGGCGTTCATTTAGAGTATGAGCTTGAACATGGTCGATCAGGTAAATCTGATGGTAGTGGTGCTACACCTGGAAATGAAGAAGCCGAGATCGAAGAAATGGGATTTGGCCAATCAGAAGGTGATACTAGCAAACATTCGGACGCACAAGAAGGTGACCAAATAGAGACTCGTGAAACGAAACGAAAGGCAGGAAAACTCTTTGGAAAAGAACATATTAATGTTGTTTTTGAAGAAAGAAGAGTCGTGCCGATAAATGATACAGAGAACCGTAAAAAAATAATTGTATGGCGTGAATTGCAAAGACCTTATGTGCGCTCGTTTATTGAAGAAATGAAAAAGAGAATCGAGTTAAAAGAAGATGCGAAACGTGAAAGGTTAATGAAAGGCAGGCTATCCACAAAGCTAACGACATTAGTCGTTGATGAGAGACCGAAGCCTTTTTATCGGAAAAATGCACCTTCAGTTAATCTAGACGCTGTTTTTGGTCTACTCGTGGATGGATCTGCTTCAATGATTGATAAGCTCGAGGAAACAAAACAAGCCGTGTTATTATTTCACGACGTCCTAAATCAATTGAAAGTACGTCATGAAATTTCCTTGTATTATGAGGAAGCAGAAAAGGCATCCGAAGAAGTTCAGCCTAATGTATTTGATTTGATGCATACATTTTCAGATCAGCACAGAGATAATGGACTATCGATTCTTTCATTTGAAACAAATGAAGATAATCGAGATGGGTTTGCAATTAGGTGGATGGCCGATAGGTTATCGGTAAGAACAGAAAAACATAAGTTTTTATTGGTGTTCTCTGATGGTGAACCTTCTGCTTTTGGGTATGATAGAAATGGGATTTTAGATACTGCAGAAGCTGTCATGGAAGCGGAAAAAAAGGGGATATCAGTCATTCATCTATTCTTATCCTCGGAAGAACCCGTCGAGGATCAAAAAGCGTTATTTTCCATGATATTTGGAAATAAAACAGCTTCCTCGAGTAATGTAGAAGACTTTACAGATCAGACTTTACGGATCTTAAGAAAGTTATTTTCAATCGTAATCCGAAATTAATATAAAAACCGAAAATCACCCTTAGAGGGGGCGATTTTCGGTTTTTTCGTGCACTGCGATAAGTCGTTGTTTTAATTCTTCTTCCATACGGCCAATTTCGATTTCTGCTGCTTTTCGTTTCGCACGGCCGTCTGCTTGAATCAGTAAAGTTTCTTCGATTGTTGTAATTAGATTCTCCTGCGTTTTCTTTAATGTATCAATTTCGATGATACCACGCTCATTTTCTTTTGCAGTTTCAATTGAATTCATTTTCAGCATTTCTGAGTTTTTCACCAATAAGTCATTTGTTGTTTTAGTGACTAATTTTTGAGATTCCACTGCTTTTCGTTGTCTATTCAACGTCAGTGCAATGGCAATTTGGTTTTTCCATAGTGGGATAGATGTCATGATGGATGATTGAATCTTTTCCGCTAACGTTTGATTCGTTTGTTGAATCATTCGTATTTGTGGTGCACTTTGAATCGTAATTTGACGGGATAACTGTAAATCATATAAGCGTTTTTCAAGTCTATCCAAAAATTGTACCATGTCATTAACTTCTTGAAATGCCATCTGGTCATTGGATAATTCTGCTTCACGTCTCATTTTCGGGATGATTTCATATGTTAATTCATCTCGTTTTATCTCCGCGGCTGCAATATAGACATTAAGTGCTTGGAAATAAGTTTTGTTCTGCTCGTATAAATTGTCGAGCATTTTTACATCTTCAATCAAACCACGCTTTGAATGTTCAAGCTGAACACCAATACGGTCAATTTGCGTGCTCAATTTTTGATATTTTGTCATCATTTCTTGAATTGACTTAGAAACCCGGCCAAAGAGTCGACTGATTGGAGATTGTTTTTTGTCACTTAAATCATCTGGATCTATTTCTCCCAGTCTTTCCATTAGCTCTTTTAATACGTCTCCAACGGGTCCGATGTCCTGACTTTGAACATGGTCAAGCATTTGATGTGAGAAGCGGGAGAGTTCTCCCTGTGCATTTGCACCATAAGAAATAATGGCTTCATAATTACCGACAGGAATTTGACTCGCTAATTGTACTGCTTTTTCTCGTTCCTCTGGTGTCAATCGGTCTACTAGTTTTACTGCTACTTCACCTTGTTGTTGGTTTTCAGTTTGCATTTCTTTTGGGAGTAATGGTTCATTTAAATCAAATGGATTATCAAGTAAATCATCCATAGTCGGTGCACTATTTGGAACATTATTATTTTCTGTCATTATTATTGTCGTCTCCTTTCATTTCTAACACTGGCTTGTTCTTATTTATAGTCACATCGACAAAGTCGAGTTCCATTTGAAGTCTTTCCATATCATTTGCAAGCAAGCTTCTTAAATCTTGTTCTAATTGCTTGTTAACATCACCTAAAGTATTTCTAGTATTTTGAAGTGCAACTTGAACTTCTTTATCTTTTAGCGGTTGGTTAACGAGGATTGCGTATTTTGATGTTAACTCAACTGCCGAATCAAGATGCGCATAAAAGAAGTTTTCAACATAATAAAACTTATCCGGATTTGCTTTTACGATACTTAAAATTCTTCTAGAAATGGTATTGATTTCATGAAGTTGTTTGAATGCTTGTACAGAGCGCACTTTTCCATAATAGCTATTCAAGCGTTTTAATTTTTGTTTGGCAGCTGTCATTTGGTTAGTAATATAATTGTATTCTGAACGATTTAGGCCAACTTGTTTAATGATCGATGTAATTTGGATTTGTTTGATGGTGAATGTACTCCCAAAATATAAGGCGAATCCGAGGCCTGTGGCTGCAAATATATTTAAACCGGTACCCAGTAGTAAATACAACCACGTACCAATGCTAATAGGTGCCGTTATCGTTTGTCGTATGAAGAAGTTTTTGATCTCTCTCACATTCAGGCCCCCTTTACTCATATACTTTTATACGATTTACAATCAAAAAAGTTTCATGTTTCAATATAATTATACCTTAAAATAGTCCTCGTCACATTCCTTTTGATTTATCAATAGGCAATTAAATGGACATTGGTACTATATTTGCTAAAATTAAAGTCATTCTGGATATAGAAGAAAAGATAGAAATTGTATCTCCACAAATGGAGGGAAGAGAAAATGTACGAAGTTGTTTATATGAAAGCAGATTTTGAACCGTGGTGGATGTTTGATGGTTGGGAAGAAGAGGTTCTTTCTCGTCGAACATTTGATGAAGAATTCGATGCGATTCATTATCTTGAAGAAATCTTATCTGAATTACGTATGAAACATCAAAATGAATCGATGAAAAAGAATTGTTTTTTTGCATTTTGGTCAGGTCAGGAAATAAAGGCCTGCGAGGCATGTAGTGATGATTTACAAATTTATCATGGAATTATTTTATTGTTTGAGGGGAAACCATATAGTAGATGAAGACAGTAATTAGAATAATTCGTTTTTTGAATTGACAATTTTTTTAACAATGTTATAATAGATACAATAATAAAACAAGAATTTCCGACTAACGTATTCACATATTACAAAAAGTGATCGGCGTTTACGGTACTTTTTGTAATATGTGAATTTTTCTTATGCAAGAAAATTTCCATATTATAGTATTTATTATTTGGAGGTATAAACATGAAACAAGGTACAGTAAAATGGTTTAACGCAGAAAAAGGTTTCGGCTTCATTGAAGTTGAAAACGAAGACGACGTATTTGTACACTTCTCAGCTATTGAGGGAGATGGGTTCAAATCACTTGACGAAGGTCAACAAGTTGAATTTGAAGTTGTTGAAGGTGACCGCGGCCCACAAGCTGCTAACGTTGTAAAATTAGTCTAATCTGAGTATTAGAAGAGGCGTCCTCCAATTGGAGGATGCCTCTTATTACTTTTTCACGGTTTCCAATGTTGATGTTACAACAAAATCATTATCATCTTCGGTTTTCATAACTGATTCTCTTTTAATTTCACCATAATTTTTCGCGAAATACATTCTATTCGTAAAATCATTATCTTTCATTTCAATAATAATGACTTGATCAAATTGTTGATAGGCTGTTTCAATTATTGCATCGGTTTCAGTAATTGTCCAATGACTAAATGTGGCACCAACCTCGATTGGTCGCTGTAAATATACCTCTTGTGGAGCTAGTGTACGGATTACTTCTATAGAAGGTAATGGCTCTTCGTTATCGATTGGATTTTGAGATAGAATTTGAATTTTTTCGTCATCGATTCGGTAGATTTTTCGTAAGACCACGCCGCCATTGTCCTCGTCTACAATGACATGATTTTGATCCACATGAGTAACTTCAATTGATAGTTCAGCAAATTCATTCCCGTCTCCTTCGTAATAGGCACTTGACTCATCAGGTAAAAAGAAGTCAATCATTGAATATTCTACTTCGCTATGTGGCTTTTCTTCAGTTGGATATTGATTGGATTTAGTATCTGGAGGATCAGCGGTACTATTTTGTGTACAACCAAAAACGAAGAGTAGTGTACAACCGAGCATGAACAATAACCTGATTTTTGTCATGTAGAACACTCCTTTTTTATAGTTAGTATACCACCGTTAATGGCATTTAAATCATAAAAAAATCGTCCTTTTATAGTAAAAGGACGATTCAATCTTTATAAATTATTGACTTTTTTTCCAATCCAAATATTCGTTATATGTCATTAGTTTATCTGTAATGGAGCCATCTTCATGAATTTCAATAATACGGTTTGCGATTGTTTGAATGAACTGATGGTCATGAGAAGTAAAGACCATAGATCCTTTAAATGCGATTAACCCATTATTCAAAGCTTGAATGGATTCCAAATCTAGATGGTTTGTAGGTTCATCTAATAGAATAACGTTTGCACTTGTTAACATCATTTTAGATAACATACAGCGAACTTTTTCGCCACCCGATAGTACAGAAGGTTTTTTATTTACTTCTTCACCTGAAAAGAGCATACGGCCAAGGAATCCACGAAGGAAAGTTTCAGTTTGGTCTTCTGGAGAATATTGACGCAGCCATTCAACCAATGAGTTTTCGTTACCTTGGAAGTATTTGTTGTTATCGATAGGGAAGTATGCACGAGTTGTCGTAACACCCCATCGAAGAGAGCCGCTTTCTGGTTCTTTTTCTTCTGCCAAGACATCCAATAATGCCGATTTAGCAAGTGGATTTCCAAGAAGAATGACTTTATCTTCTCTGCCGATATTGAAGGATACATTATCAATCATTTTATTCCCATCAACAACTATAGATAGGTCACTTAAAGTTAGTACATCGTTACCAATTTCGCGTCCCATTTGGAAATTTACATATGGATAACGTCTAGATGAAGGACGAATGTCGTCAAGTTCAATTTTGTCTAGTGTTTTCTTACGCGATGTCGCTTGTCGAGATTTAGAAGCATTCGCACTAAATCGTGCTATAAAAGCTTCAAGTTCTTTAATTTTTTCTTCTTTTTTCTTATTCTGGTCTTGAGCCATCTTTGAAGCAAGTTGACTTGATTCGTACCAAAAATCATAGTTTCCAGGGTAAATTTGAATTTTACCGAAATCTAAATCTGCTATTTGTGTACAGACATTATTCAAGAAGTAACGGTCATGAGAAACAACAATGACTGTATTATCAAAGTTGATCAAGAACTCTTCTAACCAGTGAATCGCTTGAATATCTAAATGGTTCGTAGGCTCATCAAGTAGTAAGACGTCTGGCTTACCGAACAAAGCTTGTGCAAGTAAAACTTTCACCTTATCTGAACCAGTAAGTTCTGCCATCTTCACATGATGAAGATTTTCGCCAATCCCTAGACCTTGAAGTAAAATTGCGGCTTCTGATTCAGCTTCCCAACCATTTAAATCTGCAAATTCACCTTCAAGTTCAGCAGCACGCATTCCGTCTTCATCTGAAAAGTCTTCTTTCATGTAAATTGCGTTCTTCTCGTTCATAATGTCAAAGAGGAGTTTGTGTCCCATGATGACTGTTTCTAAGACTTCGTTTTCCTCATATTCAAAATGGTTTTGTTTTAGAATTGCTAGACGTTCATCAGGATTCATAATAACGTTTCCTGATTGTGGATCGAGTTCACCTGACAATACTTTAATGAATGTGGATTTACCCGCACCATTCGCTCCGATTAGCCCATAACAATGACCTGGGTTAAACTGTATATTAACGTCTTCAAAGAGTTTGCGATCTCCGAATTGAAGACTCACATTATTAACTGCTATCATACATATCCTCCTAAAAATCTCAATGCTATTAGTATAGCATGAAATGGTTTGAGAATGGAATGACTAATGTCTTCTTTTTCGATTTTACTATTTCCACAGAAAGGAAAATGTCTTTTGACTACACAATTAAAGAAAAGTCGTCTAATCATTATTTTGTTTGCAATATTTGCTATCTCAATCAATCTCCGTCCAGCAATTACCTCAATAGGACCGATGCTTGAAACAATTAGGGAGCAATTAATGTTATCAAATGTTCAAGTTACTTTACTGACGGCAGTGCCTGTCGTTTGTATGGGCGTTTTTGCGATGTTTGCACCAATATTTAATCGCAAGTTCGGTTTAAAGCGCACAATGTATGTCATGTTAATAACGATTGGGATTATGACTGGGATTCGAGGTTTTGTTGCTGGGTTTCCAGTTCTCATTGGCACAGCATTTATTATAGGGGTATCAATTGCAGTCATTGGTCCACTTCTGTCAGCAATGATCAAACAATATTTTCCTGACCGTGCAGCTGCAGTTATCGGTGTTTACTCTTTTGGAATGGGCGTGGGCTCTGCAGCGAGTGCGGGATTGACGGGGCTGTTTTATGAAGCGACTAGTTCACATCTATTCGCGCTGAGTATCTGGGGAGTACTAGCACTTATCGGATTAATTTCTTGGTTTTTTATGATGAAACAAAAATTGGAAGTACGTCAAAATGATCCCACTATTATATATACAAAAGAAAAAACGAAGTCACCTTGGAAGATTCGGAAGGCATGGTTGTTTTTATTGTTTTTCGGTTTACAATCCGCATTGTTTTTTTCGATTATTACATGGCTCGCACCGATAGCATTAGGTGCTGGAATGACTTTACTACAGGCTGGAACTTTACTTAGTGTTATGACAACGATACAAATATTTTTAAATATACTACTTCCACTGATCATGGAGAGATTTCCAGCACGCAAATTTTGGATTAACTTGATGTTGATTTCTGGTATAGTGGCAACAGTCTTATTTTGGACGGGGGTCCATCCACTGATGTGGGTTGGGGCAGTCATAATGGGAATTCCACTTGGTGGGCTATTTCCTGTGGCTTTGTTATTGCCGCTAGATGAAACTGAGACTGCTGATGAAACGAATTCTTGGACGGCCATGATGCAAACAGGTGGCTTTATCATAGGTGGGCTGCTACCACTCCTTATCGCATTTGTCTTTGATTGGACGAATAATCATACTTATACATTCCTGATATTACTAGCGATGTATTTAAGCATGATTGCGCTGACATTTTTGATAGGAAATAAAAACGAAAAAGTAATCATGTAAAATAAAAATAAGCATAGAAATTTAACTTGTAAATTTCCATGCTTATTTCTCATTTCAGGACCAATGATTTTTGATAAACTTATCGCGACCTGAACGCGCTCGGTCTTCTTCATAATGTTCTTTTTCTTTTTCGTAATAATCTTGATGGTATTCTTCTGCACGGTAAAATGTTTCAACAGGACGAATTGGAGTGACAATTGGTTTGTTGAAAATGCCACTTGCCGCTAAATCTGCTTTTGATTGTTCGGCAATTTGTCGTTGCGCATCGGTATAATAAAAAATAGCAGTCGAGTAAGAATGCCCACGATCATGAAATTGTCCGTCGGGATCAGTTGGATCAATTTGTTGCCAAAAAACTTCAAGTAACTTTTCAAACGAGAATTGTATTGGATCATATGTAATTTCTACGACTTCCAAATGTCCAGAGTCACCGCTCTTCACATCTTCGTATGTAGGATTCTCAACATGTCCACCCATATAACCGGACACTACGTCTTCAATGCCATCCCATTCTTTAAAGGGTTTTACCATACACCAAAAGCAGCCACCTGCAAACGCCACTTTTTCAAAGTCATTATTCGCCAACAATATCGACACCTCTCACCATTCAATAGAATAATTATAGCAAATCAATGATAAAAGAGCGCGGATTAAGCGCTCCTATCTCCATTTCATGAGGGGGCTCCTGAGCGAATTCATTGTAATTTTTTCGACCTCTTAATAAATGTAACTAGCACCAATAATAATTAAAAGGATGAAAAGTACTACTATTAAAGCAAAAGAGGAGCCTGCGCCTCGATCACGTTCATATCCCATAAAGAACACCACCTTTCTCGATAAATCTATTTGTAGTATATGTTCAGAAAAACTGGGTGAGATGGGGGAATGACACGGTGCTAAATAAGACTTAGAAATATGAATAATGTTATAATAAATAAAACAATCATGATATGATTAAAGAGATTATATGCAACCATAGAAACTCTTAAACGTCTCAATAAGTAAGAATATATTTTGGAGGAATTTTAGTGGAAAAACACGAAGATATCATCATGGCAAGAAGAACTCGAAAAAGAAAACTTCGTATCGGTAGAGTGCTTTTTACCTTTCTATTGTTCCTTTTTGTACTAGTTGGCGTCTATTCAATCTTCCAATATAATGCTGGAAAGTCTTTATCAAATGGTAATCCAATTGATCCTGGCTCATTTAAAGGGGATAGTATACATCCTAATTATACATCGATAGAAAACTATTTATTATTAGGGATTGACAATGATGGCAGCGGAAAATCAAGGTCAGATACAATGATGGTCTTATCGTGGAATAAAAGCGAAGGAACCGTACGCATCGTATCGTTAATGCGAGACATCTATGCTGTAATACCTGGTTTTAAATCGTACAAGCTAAACACAGCCTATTATTTAGGTGGGGTACAACTTGCGAAAGATACCATTACTGGTATGTTCGGTATACCGATTCACCATTACGCAATTATCGATTTCGATAACTTTGAATCGATTGTTGATATTGCATTCCCAGATGGTGTAGAGATTGATGTGAAAAAAGAAATGTCCAAAGAAATTGGTGTTACTTTAGAAAAAGGAAAAAAACAATTAAATGGAAAAGAATTATTAGGCTATGCACGATTTCGGGCTGATTCAGAAGGGGACTTCGGAAGAGTTGGAAGACAACAAGAAGTACTCTCATCAATCAAAAACGAAGCTTTTTCACCGAAAGTTCTTCTAAACATTCCTAAGACAATTGGTGCGTTATCTAACTACATTCAAACAGACTTAACGAGCAAAGATGAAATTACACGTGTGCTTTCATTTGCTATTAAGGGTGGGGCAGCTATTGAAACAATGACTGTACCAATTGCAGATTCCTATTCATTTAATACTTATAGCCATGCAGGATCCGTCATTGAATTAGATCCCGAAAAAAATAAAGAAGCAATAGCTAATTTTTTAAATATAAAATTAGATTAAACTAATCGATTTGAAATGAGGGAATAACTTGAAAGAATCCCCACAGCCGTCGGGAACAGAACGGAATCAGAATGTAGAAAATAAAAAACTGAATATTATTCAATTTCTTGGTGGGAAAAATACGTTATTTGTTTTAATTTCAATTTTACTCATTGGGTTAATCATCGTGATTTTTAAAGAAGTTTCGTTTGTTTTTTATCCGATTAAGGTATTTACTTCAACGGTTGTGTTACCGATCATATTAGCGACTATCGGCTATTATCTCCTACGTCCAATTTTACGTCTTTTGGAAAAGATTCGTATTCCGCGTGCTTGGGGTATTTTAATTATTTTTTTAGGTGTAGCTGGTCTTATTACGCTCCTTGTTTTTCTTGTCTATCCGAGATTAAATATGCAATTCAATAATCTTTTAGGAGCTTTTCCGACGTATTTTAAACAAGTTGTGCTCAATATAGATGCATTTTTCCGATCATCTATCGTTTCATCTTATTATGAATCCTTAGATATTAATGCGCTTACGTTAGTCGAATCCGCGCCAGATAACATAGGGAAACTCGTAACAGATACGGTTGGTGGTATTGCGATGGGGCTTTCCTCTTTTGTCAGTGCGTTAACAGGTTTCGTCTTAGCAATTGTCACAGTTCCATTTATTTTGTTTTATTTGTTAAAAGATGGGGAAAAATTACCGGAAATGTTTATTAAAATGTTGCCGCCTCGTATGCGTGCTGATGCAAAAATTATCGTTCGTGATGCAGATCATCAAATTAGTTCTTATATTCAAGGGCAAATTTTAGTCGCTATTTGTATTGGAATTATGGTTTCTATTGGGTTTTTCATAATAGGAATGGATTACGTACTATTACTCGGTGTTCTTGCGATGTTTACGAGCGTCGTGCCATATTTAGGTCCGTTAATCGCTATTACACCTGCAGTTATTATAGCGATTGTAACATCGCCTTTTATGATTATTAAACTTGCAGTAGTTTGGACGATTGTTCAGTTAATAGATGGAAAATTTATATCACCACAAATCATGGGTAAATCACTTCATATACATCCGATTACGATTATTTTTGTTCTTTTAACGGCAGGCTCACTTTTTGGTGTAGCAGGCGTTGTACTTGGTATTCCTGGTTACGCGTTGCTTAAAGTAATTATCACTCACTTATTTAAATTGTACAAAACACGTTATAATGAACATGCGGGAGATAGCCGCTTCCATTATGAAGAAATTGAATAATAAAAACTTAGAAATTGACGCGCCAATAATGTCTGGTGCGTTTTTTCAAATCGTAAAGAATATACTTATTGGGAGGTTTTTTTCAAATGACAGATATATTACCTATTTTTTACTCGCTGTCAAAGCAAATACGTCATATTCAAAAAGACAGTAGTACAGATGTCTCTGTCGTACAAAGTACCATTATGTACGAGATATCCACGCAGTCAAATCCATCAATGAGGAGAGTTGCGGAAGCTGTTGGAATAGATGTCACAACATTCTCAAGACAAATAGGAACGTTAGAACAGAAGAATTACGTCATAAAGACTCCATTTGAAGATGACCGGAGAATCAATCTATTATCGTTAACTGACGAAGGCGTAAAACTGATAAAACGCATCAATGATTCTATTGATGAAAAACTGTCAAAAGTTCTAGCTTTGATGAATGATTTTGAGCGAGATACAGTGATTCGATCCCTTGATACATTTAATAAAAAATTAAATGAATGATAATAGTAAGTGTAACTTGTATTTTGCAAGTATAGGACGCCAATACATACTTGCATATTGCAATCGTTTTATCAGCTAGTAATTTGCAAGGTGCAAGTAATTTCACCTGTAAGAATGGACATTTAATCGGATGATTTGTTAAAATCCAAAATTAATTCAAACGCCAATAGAATCGAGTGGATACTTGTGACTGAGAGCAGACCTATATTTGTGATGTTTTCAACTGAACATATCGTGGCAGTTGTCCTCATGTTCATCTTATTCTTTTTGTTATTTTGGTTTAGGACTTACTTTAAAAAACCAAAATTGAATCTGTATATAGCGGAACGACTTTTCGCTGCATCTTTATTTACTATGGACTTGTTTTATCATATTTGGATGATCAGTACAAATCGTTGGCATTTAGCTGATTCTTTGCCACTAGAATTATGTAGTTTAAGCTTACTGGTAACGATTGTACTGCTTTGGACTGGAAATAAGCATCTTTATCCCTTTGTCTTTTTTGCAGGCATAGGAGGGGCTATACAAGCAATCGGAACACCCGTTCTGGATGTGGGATTTCCGCATTTTAGATACTTCCATTTTTTCTATACGCATTTTGGAATTATAGCTACAGCATTGTATTTTACTTGGATTAAAGGCTATAGACCAACATTTAGAGGGATTATCCAAACCATGATTGTTCTAAATTTAATACTTCCATTTATTTTTTTCGTTAACAGGCAATTTAAGGGGAATTATATGTTTTTACGGATGAAACCAATAAACGGAAGTGTACTTGATTTTTTAGGCCCCTATCCTTGGTATATATTATCACTTGAACTCTTTGCATTTATCATTTTTGTTTGTTTGTGGTTGGTTTTCAAAGGGAAAAGAGATAGCAGATAAAGATTCTTCTATCACACGTAAAAGCATTGTCCTTTCTTTTGCTTAAATAGTGAAGTCGGTTTGTCTATTACATTTTCTTTCTAATGTTGAAGTTGTCTTCAAGCAATGCCCAATTTTGAGGATAAGGATAGCCAAGTATCCAGTAACTAATGCCGCGCAAATTATATTTTTTGACCAAATCAAATTTAGCTTGTGCACTGCGAGCATCTTCAAACCATACTTCATGTGTATTTCCTTGGTCATCAGTGTATTGAAAGTATGGGGACTGTGAAGTTTCATCATATTGGATGATTGCATTATGTTGAATTGCACGTTTGACAGCTTCTTGTTGACTATAGGTTTCAGCTGGTATCCCTAAAACATGAGGGAGAGTCCAGTCACGTGCATATAATTGAAAACCCAAGAAAATTTTATCTTTCGGTATTGCCGTAATTGCATAATCCAGTACGCGTTGTATTTCGTCGATTGGTGATATCGCTTGAGGCGGGCCATTTCTATCGCCCCATTCGTAAGTCATCAATGTGACAAAATCAGAAATTTTTCCATGCGCTCCATAATCATGAGCCTCATACAATAATCCTTTTTGACCAGCACTCACTTTGGGTGCGAGTGCTGTTGAAACAAAAAAACCAACTGGGTGTAAACGATCTACTGCATGTTGTAAAAATTTGTTGTAAAGCACTCGGTCATCTGGAAATACACATTCAAAATCAATATGAATACCTCGGTATCCTTTTCTACTCATAATATTGATGATGTTTGAAAATAGCACTTCTTGTATTTCATGATTGGTTAGAATGGTATGAGCTAAGTCTGAACCTGCTTCATTTGCACTAAAGTTGGTTAGGCATAGCACAGGGAGAGTGCTCTCTACTATTGCCTTTTGAATTATCGCTTTATCGTCAATTTGAGCAAGTCCACCTTCTTCTGTTATGCGGTATGCGAAAGGCATCAAATACGTCAAATTCTTACCTACACGATAAATTTCCTTCGAACCAGTTTCCAATATGTTATGGATATAAGCATTTACATCAATAACAGGTTTTTTAGTCACAGAACTTGGTGTCGGTATGAGGAGTGCCTGACCTACAATGATTTTGTCAGGTATTGCCAAATGGTTTATTTCAATCATTCGGTCTACACGAATGCGATATTGTTGGGCGAGGCCCCATAATGATTCACCGTTTTTCACTATATGAATTTGCAATTTACTCCGCCCTTCACAAGTTAGTTACAAAGATTTTAAGTCATATGGCTTTCTTTACCAATGAAGCAACATAGTCAATTGACAACATTTCCCTTGAACTTCACCGTTATCTAATCTAATATGAATTCCGGCCGGAGTAAATGTGGTTTCAACATTCACTGTGATTCCAGTAGATTTTATCATCTTATCTACTTTTGTGGCATTAGATAGCTGCGCTTCATTCATCAGTTCATCAGAAAACGTTGAAGAAGTAATAATTTCCTCAACTAATTTATCAGCTTCCTTCAAAAGTTTTTGAAAGTTTTTTGCTGAATTTATTAGTAGTTTAGTATCGACAGGCGGAAATAGATTTGAATCCACGTTAACTTGTGGTTGTCGTAATATGTGAGGGAACTGTGATAGATTAGTGGTTTCAGAAGAAGTTTGCGAAATCGAATTTGAATAATAAAGGTAGTGCAAATAAATCCTCCCTTCCAATCAAATGATAGTCTATTCTATGTATTGAAGCCTAAAGGGGTTATGATTACAGGTAGAAGAACGTAGCCGGTGCAAGTTAATTAACGTGAAGAAATTGATTAGATTCATAAAACCTATATAATAAAAGATGATGTTTTTTACTTAAAAAATATATTCGAATTTAGAAAGTGAGGTAACTCTATGGTTGCCATACCTCGTAAAACTGCAGTTGGTACTGCTCATAGTAAATTGATATTGATAGGCGAGCATGCTGTTGTATATGGTAAGCCCGCCATTGCGCTTCCATTCCCAGCTATTGAAGCACGCGCTACAATCGAAACCGTCCAAGATGCAAATACGATATTATTTGAATCACCATACTATAACGGTTCCTATCGAGAGATGCCTAACAATATGAAAGGGATCGCAATTTGTATAGATGAAGCATTAACCTGTTTGGGAGAAAGACCAAATGGCCTTAGTATCCAGTTGAGTTCAACAATTCCGCTAGGTCGAGGATTAGGTTCCAGCGCTGCAATTGCCATCGCAATTGTAAGAGGGTTATACCAATTCTTTGGACAAGTATTAAGTAACGAAAAACTGAAAGAACTTGTGCACATATCCGAGACATATGCACATGGCAATCCAAGTGGAATTGACGCTGCGGCATCTGCAAATGATTATCCGATTTGGTTCCAACATGGAGGTGAAATCACTACATTACAAATTGGTGGTCCATTTTATATAGTCGTTGCGGATACTGGCCGTATCGGAAATACATTTGGTGCTGTTAAAAGTATTAAAGACATGTACGTCCGCGATCCACTTACGACTGAACAATCAATTGATTTGATCGAAGAAAATACTGTTAAAGCTAAAAAGGCAATAATTCATGGGGATTTACATTTGCTTGGAGAAACGCTTGACATTGCCCAACGTGAGTTAACGACTCTAGGGGTTAGTGATGAACAGATAGATCACCTTGTCGCCGTTGCAAGAAGAGCTGGTGCGCTTGGCGCGAAGTTAACAGGTGGTGGACGAGGCGGATGTATACTTATACTAGCAAAAGATGACCAGCATGTTATTGAACTTGAAAAGGTGCTCCTTGCTGAAGGCGCTAGTCAAACTTGGAGTTTTCAAGTTGGAGAAAATTTGAATGATAAATAATCTTACTTTTTGAAAGGAGTGTTAACTTGGAAGCTACGGCGAAAGCACATACAAATATTGCCCTCATTAAATATTGGGGTAAACGTGATGAAGAATTGTTTTTACCGATGAATAATAGTCTTTCTATTACACTGGATCAGTTTTATACAATCACGTCTGTCCAGTTTTGTGAATGTCTAACAGCGGATAAGTTTTACTTAAATAATGAATTGGCAAATGAAGAAGAAACGAAAAAAATCAGCGGATTACTCAATCTCATTCGAAATATGTCTGGGGAAAGTAAATTTGCAGTTGTCGATTCAACGAACGAAGTACCGACGGCAGCGGGTTTTGCTTCATCAGCATCTGGTTTCGCAGCACTAGCAGCAGCCGCAACGAAAGCATTAGGTATGGATATCGACGAAAAAGGACTTTCTAAAATCGCACGTCAGGGATCAGGATCTGCATGCCGATCAATATACGGCGGTTATGTTGAATGGAATAAAGGCGTTCAAGAGGACGGGTCCGACTCTTATGCTGAACAAATATTAGAAGAACAAGAATGGGATTTATCGATATTATCTGTCCTTCTGGAACCGAAACAGAAAAAGGTTTTAAGTCGTGAAGGAATGAGAAGATCTGTTGAAACATCGCCATTTTATCAAGGTTGGTTAGACACAATTGATGAAGACTTAGCAGTGGCAAAACACGCAATAGATTTACGTGATTTCGAAATGCTTGGTGATGTTCTTGAAAGAAATGCTATGAAAATGCATGCCACAACATTAGGTGCAAATCCACCATTTATGTATTGGCAAAGCGCAACCTTTGACGTAATGGAAAAGGTACAAGAATTGAGAGAATCAGGAATTCCAGCGTATTTTACGATTGATGCAGGTCCGAATGTTAAAGTGCTCTGTCAACCCAAAGACGAAGAGTACGTACGGGAAGTATTACAAACAGTTTCTACTGTACAAGACGTGTATACATGTCATCCGGGGCCAGGAATCACTTATTTACCTCAGACTAAAAGAAAGACGTGTTGTTAAAAATGAATACCAACGTACATCATATAAAAGTGCCAGGTAAACTGATGATTGCTGGAGAATATTCTGTACTTGAACCCGATCGAAAAGCAATCGTCGTTGCTGTCAATCGATATATGAGTGCAGAAATCAAAAAAAATCACCAAAACCTTCTGTCGCTCCCACAATTAGATATAAACTTAGTTACATGGGAGATAACCGATCATGAGGTGGAATTTAGTAATTCGGATTCTAAACTGACATTTATCCGAAACGCTATCAATACGTTTAATTTATATCTAACCGAAAACTCAATTCATCTCCGCCCATTTTCCTTAACCATTACAAGTGAACTAGATGATTCTTCAGGAAAAAAATACGGCTTAGGATCTAGTGCAGCAGTCGTCGTTTCAACAATCACATCGATGTTTAAATTTTATGAATGTGAAAAAGTTAGACCGACAAAAGAGTTGATCTATAAACTTTCAGCGATTGCCCATTTCAAGACGCAAGGAAATGGTTCATGTGCAGATATTGCAGCTTCTACATATGGCGGATGGATACAATATGCCGCTTTTGAGTCGTCATGGCTTATACAGGAATTAAAAAATGAAACACCTATCCAATCAATCCTCAAAAAGTGTTGGCCGAATCTCTTTATTGAGCCAATTCACCCACCTGACAATCTTATCCTTTGTGTAGGATGGACAGGAAATGTGGCGGCAACGGCACCTATGGTTACTAAAATTAAAAATTTACGAAACAGTCGACCTGTTGAATATATAGAATTCATCGAACGAAGTGACCAAGCAGTGGATAGTATTCTCAAAAGTTTTAAAGCTAACGACAGTTCTTCTGCGATATCTAGTCTTACACAAAATCGTGAAGCGATTAAACTGTTAAGTGATTCAGCAGAAGTTAATATTGAAACACCAAAACTTAAGAAGTTAATTCAAAAAGCAAATAAGTACGGAAGTGGCAAAACATCCGGTGCAGGCGGCGGAGACTGTGGAATTGCATTTGTCCAAACAGAAATGGATGCAGAACGATTGTTTGATGAGTGGGACGCGGAAGGTATTTTACCTTTACGAGTCCAAGTATCTAAACAGGGTGCGTTAAGCCAGGATTCATTGTCTAACTAAAAAGCAAAGGGGTTCAATCAAATGACTAGTTCTATTGATAAAAGAAAATCAGAGCATATACAAATCGCATTAGAAGAAAAAGTCACAGGAAATTCAATTTCAACTGGATTTGAACGTGTCCATTTTCTCCATAATGCCTTACCTGAAATAGATTTTAAAGAAATATCTATCCAAACTAATTTTTTAGAGCACGAAATCAAAACACCATTTTTAATTAGTTCAATGACCGGCGGCGCAGAGTTTGCTGAATCGATTAACCGAAACTTAGCTGAAGCAGCAGAAGAAAGAGGTTGGGCATTGGCTTTAGGCTCAACTCGTGCATTAATAGAGAGCGAAAAGTATCGTTCCTCCTTTCAATTAAGAAAATATGCACCTTCAATTCCGATCATCGCAAATCTAGGTGCAGTGCAGTTTAATTATGGATTTGGAACGGATGAATGCAGACGAATTATCGATATGACCGAATCAAATGCCTTAGTTTTACATTTAAACAGTATTCAAGAGGTCATTCAGCCTGAAGGTAATACTAATTTCAAAAACTTATTGTTAAAGATCGAACAATTATGTCGTGAAATCGGAGTTCCTGTCGGGGTGAAAGAAGTCGGCTGGGGAATCGATGGTGCGACAGCTAAAAAATTATGTGATGTAGGTATCTCCTTTATCGATGTAGCAGGTGCAGGTGGGACTTCTTGGAGTCAAGTTGAGAAATTCCGTTCATCTATCGCAGTGAAAAGAAATGCTGCCGATGCTTTCAGTGAATGGGGCATTCCTACGGTAGACTGTATCACTTCTGTACGGGATCATATAGAAAAGCAGCCCATCGTAGCAAGTGGTGGGGTTAGAACGGGTGTAGATGCGGCTAAAGCGATTGCATTAGGCGGCGATATGGTCGGCGTAGGTCGTTCAATCTTAAAAGAAGCAACCCAGTCAATTGAAGATGTTCTGGAAGTCATGGAAACTAGAGAGTTAGAACTTCGTATGGCCATGTTTGGTATAGGAGCAGCCTCTCTCAAGGAATTACAGGAAACAGATCGTGTAAGAGTCGATTCAAAATAAAAAAACGTATGAAATCCTGGTAAAAGCCATTTTGCGCTTGTTTACCAGGATTTTTTTAGTGGAAATTTAGACTCCGTCATAATGATGCAATGGACAGGCATAAACTGGTTAGTGTTAGGTTTTCAAAATAAAATGAGAAAGGATGTCAAATTGCAACAACCAAGAGTTCTTTTAGTGTTTGGAAGTATAATCGGCACATTCATCCTAGTGTACGTGACAGCATTAATGAATCGGTTGTTAATGGGGAATTATCTAATGAACGACGGGCTTCTGGATCTAAATTACGTCTATTTAGCGTTACTTTGTGCTGTGCCGTTTGTCCTGGGAAGTCTTTTCAAGTCATCAAACCGTTTGCAGGCAATCTTATTTGCTGGTGTATTTTTTGCGGTATTATTTACAACGGTCCACTTGGCTTTTGTTTTTTACGGAGTAGATATGACTTCAGCTGTTTTAATGAGAACCTTTTACGTTCTGCCTATCAGTGCTATGTTGATGGTGTTCTCAGCATATATTGGCTGTCATATGGCGGCGGATGTTAGTAAGGAACAGGATGTATTTTTAAATAACTAACTATACCGGAACAAGATTAATAGATTAGGTTTATACGCCATTTAAGGTCATTCGATACTAAAATATCGGATGGCTTTATTTGTTCTTTTCAAACCTTAATTTCTAATAATAACAGTTGACAGCTAATCAAATAACTTATATGGTTATATACATAAGTATATAACCATGACAGTTAGAACTTAAATAAAGGTGGTGATTCTTTTGAGCAATCTTGAGCATGACAAACCAATCTATATACAAATTCGTGAAAAAATTGAAGATCAAATTGTAAACAATCAATTAAAAGAAGGAGATCAGGCACCTTCCACAAATCAACTTGTTAGTTTTTATAAAATCAATCACGCTACAGTTTCAAAAGGAGTCAATCAGTTAGTAGATGAGGGAATTCTTTACAAGAAACGGGGGATTGGAATGTTCGTTGCTGAAGGAGCGAGAAATACACTCATCCAAAAACGAAAAGACGCATTTATAGATGACTATATTGTCCAATTAGTAGTAGAGGCAGAGAAATTAGGAATTACTGAAGATGAAATAGTTAAGCACATTAAAAATGTAAAGGGAAGTGAGAAAGCATGATTATGGAAATAAACGTAACGAACCTAAGTTTGAATTATGGCAATCACGAGGCGTTGCAACAGATATCATTCCGCTGTGACGAGAAGAAAGTGTATGGACTGCTGGGTAGAAATGGTGCAGGTAAAACCTCACTACTCTCTATAATGGCTTCATTTCGTGAACAAACAGGGGGTTCTTTGACCATTGGCGGAGAAACAGTCTTTGAAAATGCGCATGCGATGCAGCACGTAATCTTTATTTACAATAAAGACTATAAGGACGAATCGGACAATGTGAAAGAAATACTAAAAGGGACTGAAAGATACCGCCCCTATTTTGATATGGAGTATGCACAACATCTAATTCGAAAATTTAAGCTGCCATTAGATAAGAAAATAAAAGATCTTTCAAATGGTATGCAATCTGCATTGAATGTCATAATCGGTTTAGCAAGTCGAGCACCTATTACCATTTTCGACGAGGCGTATCTTGGAATGGATGCCCCTACAAGGGAAATTTTCTATCAAGAATTATTAGCAGATCAAGCGAAACATCCAAGAATCATGATTATCTCAACGCATCTCGTATCTGAAATGGATTATCTCTTCGAAGAAATCCTTATATTGCATGAAGGCAAGATGATTCTTCAAGATGACTATGAGTCGGTTCTTGCGAAAGGCGCATCCATTATGGGCGAGGCAAATGACGTTGACGAATTTATTCAGTCTATGAAAGTCTTAAATGTCCAACAATTAGGTCCTATAAAATCAGCCATGGTGTACGGGGAAGTTAGTGCTACACAGCGGAAAACTGCCCAATTAAAGGGACTAGAAATCGGACCTATTTCTCTACAGGATTTGTTTATCCATTTGACAGAGGAGGGAAACGACAATGAAAGCAAAAGCGATTTATCCTAAAGTTGCTGTGGATTTGTACATCGTTCAATTAATTTGGGCCCTTAGTTTTTTAGGAATTCTTTTATTAATTCAGATTGCGAAGCCCATACTTGCTATGATTCCATTTCTTAACATGAACGACAAAATTGATATTGGAAACTATTTTGATACCGTTTTTGTATCATCGAATATCTTTATGCTCGTCATTGGCATAATCGCTATACTTGGATTTCTTCCCTACTTTGTAAGTAATGGCGTCACACGAAAAGATTATTTTAAAGGTAGTGCAATCGCAGCTGCAGGTCTTTCGATTAGTATTCCAATTGTCGCAAGTATAATCTATGCCCTTCAAAATTTTATCATGAAAATTACAAACCTTCCTATTGTAGAAAAGAGCACACTTGCAAAACAAGTGGTGGAAACAGATGACGGTTTCATTGGCGAACTGATCCAGTCAATTATAATAACGCCCTTTGTCGAGTTAGAAAGTAATTGGCTTTTGGCCATTGTCATTTTTGCTTTAAATATTTTTACGTATTATATAGTTGGCTGGTTAATCGGTTCTGGATTTTATCGTTACGGGGTACTCGTCGGGCTACTATGTATCGCACTAGCTTTTATCATCGTTTACACACAAGATTTATTGCTAAGTATTGCATTGGATTTGCCAGTCTATGGCATGTTTGCATCATTGGATTTCTCCTTATACCCAGCTATCGCAGGCGTTGTGGTTCTTGCAGGAATAACGTTATGGATCATCCGTCAATTGACAAAACGTGTACCTGTAAAAATGTGAAAATGAGTTGATGTGTAATAGTAAGGAGCTTCGTACTCTTTATAGTGTCTGGACTAAGCTATTTTATGAGGAAGGAAATGTAGAAGAGTATTTTTGGTGAAAAGGGGAGTTACCGAGAAATCCATAGGTACATTAGATACAATAAAGTGAAACTTCAATCCGTGGGGGTTTTCCTCATCCCCGAAAAGAAGAATACAGTTCAATTCTTCCTCACGGATTGTTAGTTGAACCAATCGGGCTTTTACGGGCAGTTAATGCGGGATAAAAATGGATAAACGAAATGCGAAGTTACGTCGGGAGACTCCCAACAACTTCGCATTTTTTGTTGTGCCCAAAATCACCGAGGCAAATGGATTGTCCTATTCCTTGTATTTTTTCCATACTTTCCGATAGTCAATTCTACCATTTTCGTTCAGTTTGATATTTTGATACAGACTGCTTTTAGGCTCGTAGACTTTATGGGAACGGTGATTTAAAAATAATATTAAACAGCTATTGGTAAGGAAACGCTCGATTTCAAAATAGATTTCCCACTGTGTAGCCGAGCAATCACTTTGTTTAATTTGAAGGATGCGTTGGTCGATAAATCGTCTCATCTCATCAGTAGCAAAGGGGGATATATTTAATGCAGTCGATTGAATTGCTAAAATGGCGGAGAGTAATTTATTCTCACCTAGCGCAATACCACCGACAAATAAATCATAATCTTGAAAAGTAGAAGGACTAACTTCGTTAATATCGATAATATGTATTGTTGAAAGAATATTATGAGCAGCCAATTGTTCTTGTAAAACGAGTGCCTCTCTTTTATGATTGGCACCAGGTCTAATTTGTTGTACGGCTATTTTGATTTCGAAATTTAAATCCATAATTTCGCGTTTCGTTTCAATTTTATTATGCTCTTTTAATTCTTTAGATTTTGCTGTTAAAAAACTATGAGCAACGACCTCATTACCTTGCTCCAAGCAAAAGAATTCAGGGTTAATCATGCTCAAAAGTTGTTGTCGAACTTCTTTATTCGTAAAGGGGCCTTTTTTTCGACAATTAATCGAAATATAACCGCTACCTTCTTCGTTTACGGACTTTTCGCACCAAGAATCATCGGGTGATTGGAGAAGTAAAGGATGCTTTTTGCCATCATGAAAAGCAGCAGGTGTTTTTATGATTTCCACACGATCTAGCCAAGGTCTATTCCGGTAGTACTGGTCGAATACATCCAGTCTAATCATTTCTTTGTCATGACGTGCCAAAAGGAAAGGACCTGTACCAATAGGGTGCACCTTAAAGGAATCCTCTTTGCCTATAACTTCTTCCAAAGGAACAATTGAAAACTTATTATTACCTAAACTATTTGGAAATAAATAATTTACTTCAGTCAAATGAAAAACAGCCATGTATTTTGATGGGATTTCTATTTGTTTAATGTTTTTAGTTATCGGGTCATTTTCGGGAAATCTTTCAAATGTATTTTTTACATCTTCACTTGTCAATTCTCTTCCATTGTGAAATTTCACTCCTTTTCGCAAATAGAACACCCACTTTTGCCCCTTTATATTTTCCCAATGATAGGCAATTCTCGGAAGTAGTTTATCAGCAGTGGAATCGTATTCTACTAATTTATCAAACACTTGCTGAACAATATGAGCATCGTGACGCGACATTATGTAAAGCGGATCTAAAATGAGTCTAGTTTCATAAAAGGGATATCTCAATAAATCGATAGACTTGTCATCCTCTTCTTCAACTAACCCAAGAGATTCTTCAAACCATTTCTGGAATTTGTTTTGGTTAGTTGATCCAAGTAATTGAGCGCACTCGAATCCACTTTGATAATGGCTCTTTTCCACCAGATGTTTTGCTTGGAGAAATATCACTTCTTCATGTGAGAATTGCACAGTAATCTTCGGCTTTATTCCTCGGCCTTGTTTTGTATGCCACTTAATGAATTGTTCATCGTGAAAGTAAGCAACAATTGTTTTAACATGCCGATCTGAACAGCAAAGCAAACTTGTCAATTGTGCAACTGAAGTTTCTGTTTCCACGTTTTTTCTGAAGTGACTGGCAAGTACTTTTAAATGCTCGATATATTTCATAGTGATCCTCCTCTTAAAAGGTGAAGTCATATTTTATTACTCATCACTTTTTGTTCATCTATATGTATCTTATAGTCAATCAATAGGGAATAGCAAATACGAGGAGGATGAAAATGACTACACAACAATCGGCATTATTAAAAAAGCCTTCTTTTTGGCATAATCGAAACTTCATGCTGTTATGGAGCGGTTCTCTCATATCTAACTTTGGGTACCAAATGTATATTATCGCAGTTCCATTATTGATTTACGATTTAAGTCGTTCAGCTTTAGCGATGAGTACGATGAGGGCAATCGAATTTCTACCCAATATTTTTATTGGTATCCTAGCAGGTGTATTTGTAGATCGATTTAACAGAAAACGAATGATGCAGTGGACGAGCGGAATTCGGGTTGCTTCAATGGTGGGAATCGTTCTTTTACTTTCTTCAGATGAATTGTCACTTTGGAGCCTATATGTATTTGGATTTATATTATCTTTGGCTTCCTATACTTTTGGTAATGCGCATCATGCAGTACTTCCACAGATTGTGAGTAAAGAAGAATTGACTTCCGCAAATGCAAAGCTATCTTTTATCAATACTTTGATTCAAACAGTTGGACCAGGATTGGCTGGAACTTTTCTTATCATCTATTCGTATACGACGACATTAACAATATATATGGCAAGTCTATTAGTATTATTGTTAAGTGTTTCATTACTTAGGTTACCTGTTATTGAGAGAAAAACGCAGAAGAATAAATCCTTTAAAGAAGACATTAAAGAGGGCATAGAGGCGCTATTTAAAAATAAGATTCTTTTAACACCCACGATAACAGTTATATTCATGAATTTTGCTTCAAGTTTGGTGATTGGCGTTCTTGTTTTCTTTGTGAAAGATCAACTCGGGGCGACAGCTTCGCAAGTGGGCTTTATGTTTTCCATATCGGCAATCGGCGGTTTTATAGGCGCTTTAGTTGTGAGCCGTATCCGAAAGAAGTTTGGTAGAGGGAATATATATACCTATTGCATACTAATCGATGCAATCGGCATGGCTTTGTTAATTTTTGCGTCTACGTGGTGGGCAATCGGTATTGCTTTAGCGATTCGAACATTTTCTACTACTATGCTAAATATTGTTTACTTTACAATCAGACAGGAATTCACTCCGAACCATTTACTTGGCCGTGTCGCGGGAACATCATCTATGTTAATGAAGTTGACATTACCAGCAGGTTTGTTTTTGTCTGGCCTATGGGCGGAATGGTTTTCAATTAGAATTTTATTTATCCTGTCTACTGTCATTATCGTGATTTTATTTGTGCGATTACTTCCTCATTCATTCAGGAAGTTACAATAAATCGAAGGGGATGCGTTACTCAGCCCCCTTGTAAATAGTTAATCAGCGCGTAAATTTTGCTATACATTTTTTACAAATACATGTTTTTCCTAATTGATTGGTCGGAAGCAAATCGAAAATCTCTTTCGGGAAGCGCTCTTTACTACACCAGCAGGCACTTATTGACTGATTTTGGGCATTGCAGCAGTTATTATTTTTATGGCAGATAGGACAATGCTCATGTTTATCAATATTTGCAGACAAATTAGCTCACCTCTCCTACATCGTTACATGATGATTTGTTTTGCCAATAAACCGAGCGTTAGCCCTAATAATATGGAAGCGAGTGTCCCCAATAAAAAGTACTCCGCCCAATTACGATCATCTAATTGTTTAAAACGTGCAATCGATTTTGCCGCGATAATAAACGCGATAGACGGGTATGCGCCTACAATCGTTAATGAGATCACTAATAATCGTTCTATATAGCCAATCAGCTTTCCGCGTGAAGGCGTAGGATTTGAATAGGTGAGGTAATGGTATTGCTCCGTGAAATCACTTTGAGTTGTAGGCTGATTGCTAGGTTTTGTTTCTGATAATTTATTGTTAAGCGTAAATTGTCCTTCGAAATTTGCAAATTCTGATGGCAATGAACCTACTAATAGTTTAACAATATGTCCACTTACACTTGTAGCCAAAATAAAAAGAACGACGATTAAAATAAACGTGTTGACTACGCCAAAACTGCTCGTCACATGATCCCCACTGAACAACTGTAGTAGGTTAGTCATCATCGTCGTTGCTTTCATATGAAAGAAAATAATACAGGTGATGAGTAACATCGCTATATGCAGTATTTGGTCTCCTAAGAAAAACCACAACTTTTTTAAACTGTTGCTTTCTGTAATTTTGATAGTGTCGAGAAGTTTTAATTTGAGCAGATCAATCACATAGTGCAACGCGACAATAAAGGCTAAAGGGAGTAGGAGATAGCTGAACATATTCGTAAAGTGATCATGATAGCCCCAGATGATTATAAGTGATAGCCCTGTTGTGATTAGGTGATGAAGCATATGCTTTTTCAAATTCTTCATCTTGTTTTTCACCATTACATCTGTTTGCAGCCAAAAGTCAGCAATTAAATGGGCAAGAAGCAGTAATAATATAATCATCGTTTCTTCCTCCATTTCTATATGATTGGAAAATAGTCATCAAGTTGATCGCGCACATTCCGCTTGATGTTATTTTGCAGCTGATTATTGATTATTTGTTGGTTACGCTCGCCTTCGGGTTGCAACGAATTCAGTACCTTTACTACTTCAGTAAAAGCATTAATAATATGTTCACATTTACCTTTTTTCATATGACTTGAAACAGTGGATGCAGATCTTCCAACATAGTGGCTTACTTTATTTTGTTGGTTAAGTATTAGAAATAATGAACAGACAAGCGACTGAATATCTGTTTGTTCGTTTATTTGATCTTGTTGGAGTTTTAAAATGGTATTCAGTAATGTTTCAAATTGACTTCTAAATAAGTGGTAACCTTTTAGTGATTGATTGCTCGAAAAATCGTCTAACTCAAAGTTGAACCCCGCTCTATTTTGCTCTTGTTGTTTCAAAATGTCATTGGCATATCTTGCTTGCTTCATCAAAGGATGAATCCATGTTTCGATATTCAGGGTACTAACATCATCCTGAATGTCACCAAACGAAAGCCCAAAATAGGGTTTATGCGCTTTAAATGGCCATATTCGGCTAATATAAAAGGCCAGTGTATAAGCTGTTGCATAGCCACTACTAACAACTACAATCTCATCACCAGAACGATGGATTACTTGAGTTGGTGCGATATCCTTCGTCCAGATGGATATGCTTTTTTCTAAGTGATGAAGATAATGACTTAATTCGCCGCCCATATCTTCAACTGAAGAATTACTAACATCCATTATAAAAACAGAAACTGGATAAGTCATAGCAGACTCCTTTCAACTAGATTTTAATATATAATCGCCTATAAAATTCGTCTATATAATAGAATATACCAGTAGTTCGATTATATAGTCAAACTTTATGGAAGTTTGTTCATTTAGGCTTATTATCATTTCTTGTAGCATGTTTAGGGGCAATGCTGAAAGATAATTAAGGTATTTCAAAAGAGAGACAAGAAATTTGATGAGTTTTAGTCCTTTTCAAAATTGTAGAACGTAAAGTTCCGTGATTTAGTCGAACTTATTGGAAGTTTATCTACTTAGGCTTACTTGTATAGTTGCTTAAATGCTGTATATTAACTGTAAGGGTATTAGGGTCCGTGATGCTGTAAATGACAATATTTCAGATGCATTTAACAATGAGCAGACTATCTCCGCTAAACGTATTAATAAATGTATTGGTGTTCAAATAAATATTCCACGGGAAGGGGAAGATGCTCCGATGAAAAAAAAAGAATCATCGTCTAAAAAAAACATATTAATAGGCATTTCCCTAGTGATTGTATTAATTCTTTTCAATGAATTAATTTGGAACAAATATATTGTCAATCCAACAGATTGGGACGCGTTGAAGGAAGAACCTGGTAGGCCTGCGATTGGGAGTCAGATTAATAGCGATAATATGATGGCAATTTTACAACCTGGAAAGGGTTTTCACGTTTACTTAGTGGCAAAAGGATTTTGGGGTTGGAAGATTAATGATGAAATTGCTATACCTAATGATAGAAACAGCGAACCGTTTACTGCTGAAAAACAATCATTGAAATTGAAAGGAAAAAAGGAGATAGATGTTATTCTCATCGTGAGCCGCGATAAAGAAATTGATGGTTTTATCGTTTATGATGATAGTGGTGAAGAGTACCATCTTAATAGGGTGGTCAATAAAGAAGGACAGATAGATTTGTATTATATCCATAGTGAAAAAAAGATTACCGGTGATCTTACTTATGAAGCATATTCAGCTAACGATCAGTTGTTGTATAAAGAATAAAACGTCAGATTTCATCCATCAGTTGCAGGAAGTATTTCTTTGACATAGCGAAGTACACCGAATTTTATGCTCAGCTCGTTTCGACTGACACATTAACGGTTTTCGAGTTTTCAGCAATTTATCGAGGGAGAAAATCTACTCAATTATAATCGGTTGTTCGATGCACTAACATCGGACAACTTTTTTATTCTATTCAAGTTTCACTGGTTTTGAACTATGATGGAATGAATAGACAATCTATATATTATTAAATTAGGAGGATGCCCCTTTGAAAATATTACTTGTAGAAGATGATAAGACAATCGCATCCGGACTTGAGTACTCACTGCAACAAGAACAATATTCAACAGTTCTTTGTTATGATATTGCGTCTGCAAAAAAGATAGTAGCAGAAGACCTAGATCAATTTGCTTTATGTTTGTTTGATTTATCTCTGCCAGATGGAAGTGGCTATGAATTATGTGACATTGTTAAAGCGCGCAGTGATATTCCGGTCATATTTCTAACCGCGATTGATGATGAGGTCAATGTTGTGATGGGTCTAGACATGGGAGCCGATGATTATATCACAAAACCATTTCGCATTCGGGAACTTCTATCAAGAATTAACTCGGTGTTAAGACGGTATCAAAAGCAGTCCCAAGCCAATGTAATTGTCATAGATAATATCCATATTAATACGCTAGAAGGAAAGGTTTATAAAAATGATGTTGAAATTACACTAACCGCACTAGAATATCGATTACTGCTCATATTTGCGAATCATCTCGGACAGGTTCTTTCAAGAAGTCAGCTGTTGGAACAGATTTGGGATGTGGCGGGAGATTTTGTGAATGACAATACGTTAACGGTATACATAAAAAGATTACGAGAAAAGCTAGAAGATAACCCGAAAAAACCTGCAATTATCAAAACAATACGTGGTTTGGGCTATAAGGTCGGTGACTAACATGTTCCGTAATCGTGAAATCCAAATTATATTACTGATTATGTGTGCAGTTAGCTTAATGGCAATTATAGCGGCAACATTTATTTCATTCATAGCAGCAATACTTACTTTCATCACTTGCGTTTTATTAATAGGCTGCTGCTTAGTATTTACATATTGGAGATACCGTGAAATTGAGAAGCTATCAACCTATCTACGACAAATTAGTGGCGGCGATTATTCACTTGATGTCCGGGATAATTATGAAGGTGAACTTAGCATATTGAAAAGCGACATTTACAAGGTAACCTTGATGTTGTCAGAGCAAAGTTCTCTTTTACAACAGGACAAAACCCAGCTCACTGATGCCATTTCTGATATATCCCACCAACTTAAAACGCCAATTACTTCTATGACGGTAATGGCAGATTTATTAAGTGATGCTGTATTACCCGTCGTAAAGAGAAGGGAATTTACTCATAATATTCGCATTCAGCTTGAACGAATTGATTGGCTTGTTTCTTCTTTATTAAAACTTTCAAAAATTGATGCGGGTACAGTTCAATTCAAACAAGATGAAATAGTGGTGAAAAATCTTATAGAAAAGGCGCTAGAAGCAGTTCTGATCCCAATGGACATAAAGGGACAAACTGTTTCTTTGAAAGGGGAAGAGGCAGCCACATTTCTTGGCGACATGAATTGGACAGTCGAGGCACTCATAAATATTTTAAAAAATTGTGTGGAACATACTGCTGAAGGCGGAGTCATTACAATAACCTATGCAGAGAACGCACTCTATACCGAAATCTTAATTGCTGATAATGGAAAAGGAATTTCAATGGAAGATCTAGCGCACCTATTTAAGCGATTTTATAAAGGCAAGAACGCAAGTGATGACAGCATCGGGATTGGACTTGCGATGGCTTACAGCATCATTACAGGCCAGCACGGAGACATTGAAGTGACAAGTGATGAAGGGAAAGGAACTAAGTTTCGAATTAAGTTTTACAAACAACTTCAAAAGTGACCTGGATCACTTTTGAAGTTCAAAGTGACTTAACTGTCACTTTACAGTCACCGGAAAGTCATTTTAGGCAGATATACTGAATTTATCAGTATAAATATGGAGGTTTTACAATGGAAATTTTAAAAATCGAAAATCTGTCTAAAGTGTACGGAAAAGGTGAAACAGCTGTTACAGCACTTGACGATGTTTCATTTTCGGTGAAGAAAGGGGAGTTCGTCGCAATTATTGGTCCGTCCGGTTCTGGGAAATCAACACTATTACACATGCTTGGCGGTGTAGATAGACCGACAAGTGGGCGTGTGCTCATTGATCATACAGACATTTATAACTTAAATGAAACACAGCTCGCAATCTTTAGACGTCGCCAAATCGGCTTGATTTATCAATTTTACAATCTAATACCTGTATTAACAGTTGAAGAGAATATTACACTCCCCATTTTGTTAGACGGCTATAAAGTGGATAAGAGTCAACTTAAAAACATTGTCCAAACATTAGGGTTACAAGAAAGACTCCATCACCTACCAAATCAACTTTCTGGCGGGCAGCAACAAAGAGTTTCAATTGGTCTGGCGTTAATTAGTAATCCTGCGCTTGTATTGGCAGATGAGCCAACAGGGAATTTAGATAGTGAGAACAGTAAGGAAATTATTGATCTATTAAAAATGTTTAATAAAACGTATAACCAGACGCTTATCGTTATTACGCATGATGAACGAATTGCACTGCAAGCAGATCGAATCATTACGATTAAAGATGGAAGGGTTGCCAAAGACGAGGTGATTCGGCCATGAACATCATTAATAAATTAACGCTGAGGCATTTGAAACAAAATAAGCGCAGAACATTAGTAACGGTTATCGGAGTCATTATTTCAGTTGCTATGCTGACAGCTGTTGCAACACTTGCTGTTTCTTTTATGTCGTTATTGCAAAAACAGGAGATTGCGAATGAAGGGGAATGGCATGTCCTTTATAAAGATGTGAATGAAGAGCAGCTCATGAAAATTCAAGCTGATAAAAATACGAAGTCGGTTGTTCTTTCAAGAGATGTAGGTTATGCAAATTTGGAAGGCAGTGAAAATGCTTATAAACCGTATTTATTTTTAAAGGAATATAATGATGCCGGATTCAAGCATTTCCCGATTAATTTAATAGAGGGGAAAATGCCAACAAATGAAAATGAACTAGTTATCTCAGCGCATATTGCAACAAATGGCAAAGTCGACTATGAAATTGGGGATATCGTAACACTTGATGTGGGTGAACGGACGGTGACGACAGATGATTCCGCACTGGGCCAAACTAGGCCGCTAAGGACAACTGAAAAAAACGACAACGTGGAGACACTAATAAACATGGAAGCTAGGTCGTTCACGATTGTTGGTGTTATTGAACGTCCTACATGGGAGCCGACGATAGCTCCAGGGTATACGGTGTTGTCCTATTTACCTAATGATAGTTTTGCTAGAGATGAGACCATCCATGCATCGGTCGTCTGGAACAAAGTTAATCGTTCTGCCGTAAAAGAAGCAGAACAACTTGGGGATAACTTGAAGATTAATGAGTATTCCTATCATAATAGTTTATTGCGTTTCTATGGTGTCATTAGCAATGACAGTTTAAGAAAAACCTTATTTTCTTTAGCAGGAATCATCATGAGTGTTGTTATTGTCGGTTCGGTTTCACTCATCTATAATGCGTTTGCGATATCGGTTTCTGAACGTTCTAGGCACTTGGGAATGTTATCGAGTGTTGGAGCTACGAAAAGTCAAAAGCGGAATTCAGTGTTCTTTGAAGGGCTTGTCATTGGGATTATAAGTATTCCACTAGGTATTATGAGTGGTCTAGTAGGGATGGCCATTACCTTCTATTTTATTAATTCACTTATTCAGGACTCGCTCGGTGTAACGGAAAAGTTAACGGTAATAGTCACACCTCTATCTATTATTGTCGCTTGCGGAGTTTCATTGCTCACAATCTTTATTTCAACATATATCCCAGCGAAAAGGGCTTCTAAAGTATCGGCAATTGATGCAATTAGACAAACGATGGATGTGAAAATGACAGGTAAAAATGTAAAAACATCAAAAGTTGTCCGGAAAGTATTTGGGATTGAAGCTGAATTTGGCTTGAAAAATTTAAAAAGAAACAAGCGCAGATATTCAGCAATTGTATTTTCCTTAGTCATTAGTATTATTTTGTTTTTGACTGTTTCCTTTTTTACAGATCAAATTAAACAATCAACGGAATATGTACAAAGCGATTTAAATTATGATATTGAGATTGCATCATTTGTGCCCCATAGTACAGATCATGCATTTGGCGACTCATTCATTAGCTCGATCGCTTCGCTTGATGAGGTGAAAGCATCTAGCTTTATGCAGGAGTTCAATTTAGAAACAATAATGAATGAAAATCAGATTCCTGATGAATTAAAAGAGTTCTCCGAGAACGGAAAATTTAACGCATCTATCTCGCTATATGTCTTAGGGGAAAAAAGATTACGGGACTATGCCGAAGAGATTGAGGCAAATTATAAAGACCTAGCAGAAGTGGGTAAAATGACTGGTATTATTGTAAATAAGGCTCTACCTATCAGTGAAAAACGCGGGAAGACAGTAGCAGTTCATATGAATGCCGGGGAATCACTTGAAGTCTCGTATAATGATTATTATGGAGAAAAAAATATAAAGTTAGGTAATTTAGAAGTTGTTGCCTTGACCGATAAACGGCCGCTGGGCGTCAGTACGGGATATCAAGGCGGAATAACGATGATTGTTTCAGAGGAGACATTTGCACAACTCAATAAAGATAATCAAATTACAGAAGCTAGATATGCATTGTACCTAACAAGTTCAGATCCATTAGCAATACATGAAAAAATAGAGAAATTAAAGGATGGCACTATGCACATATACAATCATCATAAAATAAGACAAGAGGAGAAACAGCTGGTATTACTCCTATCCGTGTTTACGTACGGATTTATTGCTTTGATTACGGCGGTTTCCGTTGCGAATATATTCAATACGATATCTACGAGCATATCGCTTAGAAAACGTGAATTTGCGATGCTTAAATCAGTAGGCATGACACCTAAAGGTTTTAATAAGATGATTAATTATGAAAGTATCTTTTATGGCATCAAGTCATTGTTATATGGATTGCCAATTAGTATTGGGGTCATGTACTTGATTTACAATGCGATGTCAGGATCTTTTGATTACCCATTTAGGTTGCCATGGTTAAGTATTCTTTATACGATTATCGCTGTATTTATCATCGTAGGTTCAGCCATGCTTTACTCCGGTTCAAAAGTGAAGAAGGAAAATATTATTGATGCATTGAAGCAGGAGAGTATTTAATATTGTAGGAGCCTTTAAGGAAAAACTGGGTGTGAAGTGTGCAATGAGTTAAAAAAAGAAAAACTATGAATTTCCCTATAACAAATAGAACTCAGGAACGTACGTGTGGTATAATGGAAACGTAATAGAATAGGTTTTCAAAGGTGGTCAGCATCCTGTTTACTGTTCCGATCAGTGTGTATTATCTGGCGGAAAGGGGGTGCTGCAAGTGACTACATTTCAATCGCTTGTAATCATGATTAGCTTTTCTTCGCTAATCGTTTCTGTGATTGCTCTAGCGTTAAAAGCGAACCTTCAATCAGCGGGGGGTTTTTCCCCGCTGATTGTTAGTTGAGCCATTCGGGCTTTTACGGGCAGTTTGATCCACTGCTAATGTTTTTGAAGCAGGGATTTTACTGCCCGTTAAAGCGGGATAGAATGTCACAAAAGAAATAATCCACCCTTGAGTTTGACGACCCAGGTGGATTATTCATCAGGCGATGCTGACTCCCTTTAAAGGGAACCCGCTATTACACTGGCCGTTTCGATGTTAACGCATCGGGACGGTCTTTTTTATTCTATTCATTCTATATATTAATTATACGTGCGAATCACATCTCTGACAACTGTTTTATCTTATTTGCATTTTGGATTGAGTATTGCTTCGTTGGTTATCGTTGATATAATTGTATTAATACTTTGAACGTAGCGACTTATGGAGTGATTTAGAAAGTGTTAATTCAAGTGAAAAGCAAGCGTGCAGCACAGGGGACGAATGCCAACGTCAGTGATATCGGCGGGACACCTACTAGTGAATGCGGAGCAATCCTAAATTGAAGTTGGAATGATATGGACTTTAGTTTTTGTTATTGATCTCATATATTCCTGGTCATTCACCATTTTTCCGGGTAAACAGAAGAAATAATGTTGATGATTATAGTTCAGTATCATGTATTGATCCATACCTCCTGACTCATCATAACAGCAAGGAGGTGGAGCACATGGCACAAGAAATTTTATGTGAAGTGAATAACTGTAAATATTGGAGCAACGGGAACAGATGTAGTGCAAAATCTATTTATGTTGTCAGCCAAAAAGGGAAACAGGCCAAAAGCAGTGAAGAAACGGATTGTAAAACATTTGTGCCGAGAGACTAAATAAGTTAAAGAAAGAACCCGAAGAGAAGCTTTATAGCATTCTCTTTGGGTTCTTTTTCTTTCGCTATATTCTTGCAACTAGAAACATTTGTTCGTATAATATATATAAGGCGATTGATTAAGGAGGGGAAAGGTTTGGCGAGAAATCCAGGTATGACTGATGAAATGATTATCCAAATGTACAAAAGCGAGACGTCGTTTAAAAAATTGGCTCCAATCATCGGTATTTCTGATCGTGCTATACGGAATGTGATGTATAAACATGGAATTCAAATGAATAGGGAACGATATTCAGGACAACCCCGAAAAAATAAAGTAAATGAGGACTTTTTTAAAATTTGGTCGCATGAAATGGCTTGGGTATTGGGCTTATTTGTTACAGACGGTTGTGTTAATAAAAAAATACACAGTATTTCTTTTTCTCAAAAAGATGAACGAATCCTACGATTAATCGCAACGTACATGGATGCAGATTATGTTTTAGCCCCCACGGGACCAACAAGAACTACTGCAACACTACTTATTAATTCAAAAATTATTAAAGAAGATCTTGCAGCATTGGGAATTGTCGCTAATAAATCATTATCTGTGCCTTTTCCAAACGTTCCTGAAGAGTTTTTATCATCATTTGTAAGAGGAGTTATTGATGGGGATGGTTGGGTAGGAAGAGAAGGTTATGAAATGAATGTAACATCAGCGAGCTTAGGATTTGCAAAAGGACTTTTATCCGTATTACTTTCCTGGAGATTAAAAGCAAAAATCACTTCCTTAACAGGTAAAACCGGTACTTCCATTTATCGTATATGGGTAAGTGGAAAGTCTGAACTTCCCAAACTCGCTGATTTGATCTACGCCAATGCAAATTCTGATGATTTTCATATATATAAAAGAGTGTATATCACCCAGCATTCAAGCAAACCTTATTATCTTGAAGATGAAAGTGGTTTACCAAAGTGGAACCGAGAAAATGGCAAATTAATTCACCGGATAATTAGTTCAAGAAAGTCATTTAGAACAAATATCAGTAAATCACTATTAGAATCTTTAAAAATAATTGCAGACGAAAAGAATACTCGGATTAATTATTTACTTGAAAGTGGATTGGAAAAAGTTTTAAAGCAAGGATTTATCTCATTCGATAAATCCAAGAGACCTATAGATCGCATTCAATACAAAACAACGTATGATGATAAATTATTAGAGGAAGTTAAGTTGTTTGCCAAGAAAAATAATATGTATATCAATGATTTGATTGAATATAGCGCGGAGTTTATTTGAAATTAAGGAAAACCATAATGGTTAGAAGGGGCTTATATAAAAGAGGTCCCTTTTCTATTTTTCATTTTTAGGTTGACATAATATAAATTATCGGAAGCTATGTTTCATCTTAAAGTATACTCTTGATAGTGAGATAAAATGAAAAAAATACATATATTATGATATTTAGTTAAAATACACATTTATGAAATTCAGCTGAATTTCATTACAAATCCTGTACTTTTAGCCGAAAATCCATTATCTAAATAAAACTTATGAGCAGCTTCACGATTTATCCGGTTTCCACTGTTTAAGACAAGCGTATTTCCATCCCGATCACTAATGATTTCTTTAGCTCTTTCAATTAGTTTTTTACCAATGCCATTCTTTCTGTATTGCTTATTTACTACTAAACACACAATTCTTCCATAACAACCGCTAAATTCATATGCCATACCTATGTGTAGACCTAATAATCCTACAACTTCATTGTTTAATTCTGCAACAATTGTGTGATAATCGGGATTATTTGCGAACTCTAATAATCTGTTTTCCATCTCACTAACAGCCGTTTCATAACCTAATTCTGCCATAAGATCCGTTACATCAACCAGATCTGTTTCATTAACATTTCGAATTAACATCATTCTGTCCTCCTATTCAACCATTAAACCTTTAAATTTATATAACAAACAATTTATTATAAGAAAAACCGCAAAAAGTTAAATGCTTTCTGCGGTAGTTAGCTTAGGTTCTTGTTCTTCCAGCACGATATTTCTTCTTTTCATTTGAACAAAAAATATGGCTGTCAAACTTAGACTAATCATGCCGAATGCAATCACCATAAATTGCAAGCCGATTATATCGAGAAATGCGCCAGCTGTTAACAAAACTACCTGGAATATAACACGTTCTAACATATTTCGAAACGAAAAAAATCGCCCATGATAGGCTTTTGGCATTTGTTTTTGGAAAATAACCATTGCTGTTGGAAAAAAACACCCTAGAGCGAAACCTAATACTGCAAATGCTGATAAGGTTATAAAAGTACTTTCTACAAAGAAAAGCATAAATTCTGCAACGGCGACCATTGTTGCAAAGAAAAATAAAATAGTCGTCGTTCGCCATTTTTTTGAAATATATTTCACTGCAATGGCCCCAACCATAAATGCGATTCCCTCAAATGTATAAACAAGACCTTTAATAGCTGCTGAATCTTGTATTTCACTAATATTAATAACGATTAAATTGAATGATCCGATGAATAGTAATGGAATTAACGTCATAATCAAAGTCATACCCACCGCTGGATAGGCTTTTAATACAGGGAAAACCTCCATAAACCCACCTGATTTTCTCGAAGCTGTTTTTACCTTGGCTTCCCTTCCCTCTTGCTCATCTATACGCAGCATCATCGTAAATATCAGTAGTGCTCCGTATCCAATCATCGAAATCCAGTACAAGGAATTGAGAGACCAGTAGACCAACATTATACCCGCAAGTGCTGTGCCGATGATGCGTGAAATCGTCGCAACATTCATATGCAAACCATTCATCGTTAATAATTGCTCGTCTTTAACGACGAGTGGAATCGTTGCCTGTAATGCCGGAAAATAAAACGTAGCTGACAATTGGATACTAATCATAAATGCAACCATCCACCAAATAGATCCAGTACCCAGAGCGATGAGCATGAATATTACGCTTAGCATTCGTCCAAGCCCAGAAATAAGAAGTACTGTTTTTTTCTTGGATTGATCAATCACTCGCCCCGCAATTGGTCCAGCGACTAAGCCGGCCAGTAGACCGGTAGACATGATTAATGCTTTCAGAAAGTCTGAAGGTACTTTTTCTTGCATGAATTCAAGATTACCAATAATTCCAGTCCACAAACCCAAACCAGCAATCATTTCACCACTCAGTATTATCCAAACATTCCGATTTCTCCACATAAACAATCCCCGTTCTTATTATAATCATGTACGCTAGGATAGTACTTCGCCTTCCGAATTATTATACGACAGAAAAAATAAATAGTCACGGGGATTTTGTCCCGTGACTATTTATTTTATTTGAGTTCAGCTTTTGGGTCTTTATATATATGCGTGACGCGACCATCTTTTTTCTCATCAGCTATAAAACTGCCATTTGAATAGCGGTCTACTAGTCTTAATGACCCTGCTAGCATCGGTATTTTATTATTTTTCTCAGTTGCTAACACAATAATCTCATCATTGGTAACCATTTGAACACCTATGACTTCATGCGGATTCGATTGTAAAACTCTTAGAACAACGACTCCACGTTGAGCTCTCTTTGCAGTTTCAAATTCTTTCACAGTCATGCGTTTTGCAGCCCCGCGGTGAGTAACAAGAACTAGTGAGGCATTATCCTCACGAACAGCTACAAGGGAAACAAGTTGATCATCTTCTTTTAGATTTATGCCTTTGACACCGGCAGTTCTGACACCGGTGATGGATAATTCTGAGAGCGGGAAACGAAGTGCTAATGCCTGCTTCGTGAATAAGATAATATCTTCATCACCTTTTATCAGTTGTGCACTGACCATTTGATCGCCTTTTCGTATGCCCATTGCTTTAAAAGTACGGTTAAAACGTTTCACTTTAAAACTTTCGAGGCTGGATTGTTTTACCAAACCATTTTGAGATACGGTTATGATGTTGGCATCTTCCTCGAAATTTTCCAATCCAATCGCTGCAATGATTGTTTCATTTTGCTCGAGTGGAATGATACTTGATATATGTTGTCCTAAATCCCGCCACCTTATATCAGGTAATTCGTGTATAGGTTGATATAGATAGTTTCCAAATGATGTAAACAACAACAGATGATGTTGTGTATTCATAGGAGACTCAAATAACATATAATCCGAATCCTTCATGTCATGGCCAGTTCCATTTGATGCGGTGTAAGAACGTACGCTAGTCCGCTTGACGTAACCATCTTTCGTGACAGAAACATGTACTTCTTCACTCGGAATAAGGATATCGATATCAACTTTGATTTCTTCGATTTTCTCCTCAATCACAGATCTTCGAGGCTCAGCAAATTGTTTTCGAATTAATGAAAGTTCCTTTTTAATAACATTCGAAAGCTTTTTATCGCTCTTTAAGATTGCGTCCAATTTGTCAATTAATTTTCGGAGTTCCGCGTCTTCTCTTTGCAACTCAGTAATATCTGTGTTTGTTAATCGATAAAGTTGCAAGGAAACAATTGCCTCAGCCTGTATTTCAGAGAAATCGAATTTCGAAATTATATTATTTTTAGCATCACGTTTATCTTTAGATTCCCGGATTGTTTTGATGACCTCATCAAGAATCGATAATGCTTTCATAAGGCCTTCAACGATATGCAACCGATCTTTTGCTTTTTGGATATCGAATTGCGACCTGCGTGTAATAACTTCTTTCTGATGGTCAATATACGCATCAAGAAGCATTGGAAGAGACATTAATGTTGGCCTGCGTCCAGCAATGGCGATCATATTAAAATTATACGTGACTTGTAGGTCAGTGTTTTTAAGCATGTATTGTAAAATCCCATTACTGTCTGTTTCTTTTTTCAATTCGATCACGATACGTAGACCAGTACGGTCAGATTCATCACGTACATCTGCGATACCGTCGAGTTTTCGATCGATTCGCAGCTCATCCATCCGTTTAACCATATTGGCCTTATTGACTTCATATGGAATTTCAGTGATAACGATTTGTGATTTACCGCCTCTTATTTGTTCAATTGAAGTTTTTGCACGAACGATAATGCGACCTTTACCTGTTTTATACGCGTTTTTAATACCGTCAGTTCCTTGAATGATCCCACCTGTTGGAAAATCTGGCCCTTTTATAACCGTCATTAGTTCCTCAACTGTTACTTTAGGATTATCTATTCGTAAAAGAACCGCATCCAACACTTCATGAAGTGCATGCGGTGGAATATCTGTCGCATATCCAGCCGAAATACCCGTAGATCCGTTTACTAGTAAATTTGGGTATCGTGATGGAAGAACTGTTGGTTCTGGTTCAGTCTCATCAAAGTTTGGGACGAAATCGACTGTGTTTTTACTGATATCTCGTAGCATTTCACCGGCAATCCCGGAAAGACGGGCTTCTGTATAACGCATCGCTGCTGCAGAATCTCCGTCGATTGAACCGTTGTTACCGTGCATTTCAATCATCATATGACGAAGTTTCCAGTCTTGACTCATACGAACCATCGCCTCGTAAACAGAAGAATCACCATGAGGATGGTAATTACCGATTACGTTACCAACTGTTTTCGCGGATTTTCGAAATGCTTTTTCATGTGTATTCCCTTCATGAAACATCGCATATAAAATACGACGTTGTACAGGTTTTAAGCCGTCCCGTGCATCTGGAAGTGCCCGGTCCTGAATAATATACTTACTATATCTACCGAATCGATCACCAACAACCTCTTCAAGTGGAAGGTCTTGAAATTTTTCTACATTTGTCATTCGTAGTCCTCCTCAACATGAATAAATTCATTGTCTAAAATATTATGGTCTTCAACTTGGCCGAAATCGACATTATCTTCAATCCACAGTCTTCTAGGTTCAACTTTATCACCCATTAATGTTGTAATACGACGTTCGACTTTAGCACCATCCTCAATTGTCACGCGGATAAGTGTTCGAGTTTCGGGATTCATCGTCGTGTCCCATAACTGGTCGGCGTTCATTTCCCCTAGACCTTTATAGCGTTGGATTAAATAATTCTTGCCGATTTTACCAATAGCCTCATCAAGATCGCTTTCAGTCCAAGCATATTCTACTACTTCTTTTTTACCTACACCTTTATAAACTTTAAATAAAGGAGGTAGCGCTATAAATACTTTACCTGCTTCAATGAGCGGTTTCATATAACGATAGAAAAATGTGAGTAGCAGCACTTGAATATGAGCACCGTCTGTATCCGCATCCGTCATGATGACGACTTTGTCATAAGCAGCATCTTCAATTTGAAAATCAGCGCCTACTCCAGCCCCAATGGCATGAATAATCATATTTATTTCTTCATTTTTCATGATATCTTCTAATTTTGCTTTTTCCGTATTGATAACTTTACCTCTAAGTGGCAAAATTGCTTGGAACACACGATCTCTTCCTTGCTTAGCAGAACCTCCTGCAGAATCACCTTCGACAAGATATAATTCGTTTCTAGCCGCATTTCTAGATTGTGCTGGGGTTAGTTTCCCTGAAAGTAATGTTTCGGATCTTTTTCTTTTTTTACCAGAACGAGCATCTTCACGGGCTTTTCTTGCTGCTTCACGGGCCTGGTGAGAACGAATCGCTTTTCGGATAAGCGTTGAACTTAAATCTGCATTTTCCTCTAAGAAATAAAGGAGTTTTTGTGCAATAACCGATTCAGTTACAGATCGTGCCTCGCTAGTCCCAAGCTTCCCTTTAGTTTGTCCCTCAAATTGAAGGATTTCTTCTGGAATCCGAACTGAAATAATTGCAGAGATCCCTTCACGCACATCAGCGCCTTCTAGGTTTTTATCCTTCTCTTTTAACAACCCTGTTCGTCTAGCGTAGTCATTAAAAACGCGTGTTAATGCAGTTCTAGCACCTGTTTCATGCGTACCGCCGTCTTTTGTTCGAACGTTATTGACAAATGAAAGAATTGTTTCAGAGTAACCATCGCTAAATTGGAATGCAAACTCTACTTCGATTCCTTCAGATTCACCGTCTAAATAAGAGACATTATGAAGTACATCTTTTTCTTCATTCAGATATTCAACGAATGCTTCTATACCTGATTCATAATGAAATACCTCTTGCTTATCTGTAATTTCATCTTTTATATCAATTTTTAGTCCCTTTAACAAAAACGCGGATTCACGAAGTCGTTCACTTATTGTCTCATAGTGATATTTTAATGTGGAAAAGACGCTTGGATCTGGCTTAAAGTGAATGAGTGTTCCTTTTTCACGCGTCGTTCCTAGCTTTTCTAAAGTAGTTGCCGGTTTTCCACCATTTTCAAACCGTTGGCGAAACTTGTGGCCATCTCGAAAGATTGTTACTTCTAGCCATTCTGAAAGAGCGTTTACAACTGCAGCTCCAACACCATGTAAGCCACCACTTGTTTTATAACCGCCTTGCCCGAATTTACCACCTGAATGTAGAATTGTTAGTATAACTTCAGTAGTCGGTTTACCTGTTTGGTGTATTCCTGTAGGCATCCCCCGCCCATAGTCGCGAACACTAATGCTACCGTCTTTGTGAATAGTTACATTGATTTCAGAACCGAAACCACCCAAAGCTTCATCTACCGCATTATCTACAATTTCGTAGACTAGGTGGTGAAGCCCTCGTGTATCGGTTGAACCTATATACATTCCTGGACGTTTTCGGACTCCATCTAGCCCCTCTAGTACATGTATCGAATCATCATCATATTTGACAATATCCTGTTGTTTAGTCAAATTCCCGCCTCCATCAAACGACTGTTCTTATATATATAATCGTACCGCTTCCTAAAAAGGTTGTCAAATCAACGTTTATGGAAGCTTGCTCAATTAATTGTATAGAAAAAATCTTGTAATTGCAATGAAGTGAAGAAAAAACTCACGGATTCATGACTGATAATGACGTTGTCGCATGTCAATAGTTCTGGTAAACTTAGTCCATAGGAAACATCACAAAATGGTAGAGGGGTATCATATGGAACTAGTTTTTATATTATTAATCGCTTATATTATTGGATCAATCCCTTCCGCTTTGTGGATTGGGAAATTATTTTACAAAATGGACATTCGCGAACATGGTAGTGGAAATCTGGGAGGCACGAATACATTTCGTGTATTGGGAAAGAAAGCGGGACTAACTGTTACAATTCTCGATATCTTAAAAGGTACCGCCGCAACTTTACTTCCTTTACTTCCACTGTTCACAGAAACAACTATCCAGCCGCTCATTCTTGGGGTGGTAGCTGTCATCGGGCATATGTATCCAGTTTTCGCTAACTTCAAAGGTGGGAAGGCAGTAGCAACTTCTGGCGGTGTTATCTTGGCTTACAACTGGCCGTTCTTTATCATTGTACTGGCCGCATTCTTTATTGTATTAAAATTAACAAAAATCGTTTCTTTAACTTCGATGATTGTTGTTATCATTGCATTGATTTACACAATTATTTACTATTTTTGGACAGGTGATTTTTATTTGATGATATTGATTTTCTTCTTTGGTGTCTTTATCTTTTATCGACATCGTGCAAATATTTCTAGAATCAAAGCAGGTACCGAACCCAAAGTTACCTTTCTATAAAGGTTTACAGAATCGCACATAAAAAAGCGTGTATCTAATTAGATATACGCTTTTTTCATTCAATTTTAATCTGTTCTTGGCTTTATAGTTTTCTTTTTTAGTACAAGCGGAAAATTCAAACCATGCCATCAATATGCTTATTTAGTATTATAGTGCAGAAGGGCATTTTTATCGATCTTTCCAATATCCGTTTTAGGTATTTCAGGTAAGACTATAATTTCTTTCGGTATTTTATAACCACCAAGAAACTTTTTACAATGTGCAATGACTTTGTCTCGATTGAAAGCATATCCCTCTGCCACCGTAACAAATGCAATAATGGCCTCTCCCCACTTTTCATCCTTTTTAGCGACAACAGCTGCCTCGTTGATTTCCTCGAAATTCGTTAAACATTGCTCAATCTCCTGTGGGTAGACATTTTCACCACCACTAATAATAATGTCTTTTTTCCTTCCAACGATATAATGGTCACCGTCTTCATCATATTTTGCTAAATCCCCTGTTTGCAACCATCCATTATGAAAGGCATTCAATGTATCTTGAGGCTTTTTCCAATACGCGCTGAAAACATGAGGACCTTTTATATAGAGTTCACCCACATCATTAACATCGCAATGACTACCGTTCGATTTCACCACTTTAACAGAGTTAAATAACATCGGCTTTCCAACCGAACCTATTTTTTGAGATGCTCCCTCTGGCCGAATAAAAAAGTTATTTGGTCCAGCTTCAGTCAATCCATAACCTTCTTTAAACTTTAGCCCTTTAGAATGGAATTTATTATAAATTGTCTCTGGACATGGAGCACCGCCAGAGAGGAACACTTTCATAGATGAAAAAGTCGTTTCATTAAAGTATGGCAATTTGATCATTGACTGGTACATCGTCGGTACAAAAAGTGAAATCGTTGCCTTGTATTGGTTAGTTGCTCTCATCGCCTCCTCCGCATCAAACCGATTTCCAATCACGACTTTACCGCCTGCCATTAGGATTGGAATGCTTAGCGCGTTAATGCCACCTGTATGAAAAAGCGGCATATAATTAATCGTTGTATCTTCCTCAGTTAGGCCCCAGCTTATAATTGTATTAATCGCATTGGAATTGACGGCATATGTAGAAAGGACGACTCCTTTTGGTTTCCCTGTTGTCCCACCTGTGTAAATCATCATCCACGGGTTCGAGGGTTCTTGTTGCTCGATGTTTGATACTTCACTAATTTGACTCATCGTTTCGATTGATTGTATCGAAATCATCTGTTCGAAATCTATTTCATGAATCAGTGATGAGTAGATTTCGTCGTACAATAGAACAGAAGGTAAACAATCATTTAAAAGAGAAACAATTTCAAATTTACTTAGACGCCAATTTAACGGGACATAAATAATGCCTTTTAATTCACAAGCAAATAAAATTGCGAATAGTTCGGGTTGATTGGGTGCAAGTACGGCGATACGTTCACCTTTTTTAATATCCTTATTCATAATAAAAGCTGCCCAATGGAGAATTCGCTTTTTCAACATGGAATATGTCCACGTAACATTTGTATGAACATCGATTAGTGCAGTCCTATTCGGAGAAAGTGAAACTCTTTTTAGTATCCAAGCAGGTTCATTGAACATTTTAGTAGCACTCCTCTTCAGTTACATCATAATTCCGCCGTCAACATGCAAGACATGCCCATGTACATAATCAGACTCATCGCTCGCAAGAAATAAATAAGCATTAGCGATATCTCGTGGTTTACCAAGCCGTTGTAATGAAACGATAGACTTCATTTGATCGATCACTTTATCCGGCATTTTCTCGACCATTGCTGTTTCAGTAAAACCTGGTGCCACAGCGTTTACATTAATACCTTTGCGTCCGAATTCTTTTGCCCATGTTTTCGTCATTCCAACTACTGCAGCCTTCGTGGCAGCATAATTTGTTTGCCCAAAGTTGCCATAAACCCCACTCACTGAGGATGTATTAATCACTTTCCCTGATCCATTCTCCAACATGTACGGAACAACTGTTTGCGTGCAGTTAAAAACGCCTATTAAATTTACATTCAGTACATTTTGAAACTGTTCGGGTTCCATTTTAAGAAGTGTTGCATCCTGTGTAATGCCAGCATTATTGATTAATATATCTATTTTTCCGTACAGCTTCACTGTTTGATCTACTAAATTCAAAACACTTTTTCGGTCTACAACATCTAGCTGTAGAAAGGTTACATCCAATTCTTTCGATGTGAGTAATGCTTCTTGTTTTTTACCGGCAACTTCATCAAAATCTGCCATAATAACATGAGCACCTTCTTCTGCAAAACGTTCACATGCAGCAAGGCCAATACCGTTTGCGCCGCCCGTAATAATGGCTACTTTGTTTTCTAATCTCAAAATATATTCCTCCTAATCAAGAAATGTTTCAACGAGTTCTTTTAATTTTGGCAAGTCATCGACCAACGGCGAATGTCCAACGTCTTCTAACGGAATAAAAGTAGCATTGTCCCCGAGGTCTTCAATGATTTCATTTGTCATTGGCTCGGTCACTACGTAATCTCTGTCGCCTCTCAATATCAGTATTGGGATTCTGAGGTTTTTTGCTTGATTTGATCCGTCAGACAAGCCATTATTTTTATCGCTAATATTGAATGTGTTGAGTGAATGGTACACATCCGCCAAGTTCTTTTGTGTAAGCATATCGTCAACATAGTCATCGTATTTTTCAGTATTTGGTTGGTTATGTGTATAAATTAACGCATTCCATACAGCTTTTAACCCTTCACGATTTTCCGTGTCGTATAGGCCTTGCATCGCCAATGTTTTACCTGTATCTTGTTCAACATCCTCGATTGTACGAAGACGCTTTTCCAAATCAGGGGTACCGTCCGACTTTGTTCCAAAAAATGGATAGCCCCGGGTAGAGGCAGATGCGAGAAGGATAATTTTTTGACAAAGCCCTGGGTAATCAGCTTCAAATTGCATGCAAACTGCTCCGCCTGTTGACCAACCGATTAAAGAGAATTCCCGTAGTCCGAGTGCATCAACAAATCCTTTCAAATCATCGGAAAAGTCTTTGATATGTGTGATGCGTTTGGTATAAGACGATTCTCCAAATCCGCGTAAGTCGAGTGCATAAACCGTATACTTCGAATCTAGTATATCCATCAGTACATCCCAGTGTTTTGATGAAGTCATATTTCCATGAACTAGAACAATTGTTTGTTCACCACCGGGTCTTTTTCGATAAGCAATCGTTTCTTGGTTGCTTAGTGTGACTGTTTGTAATGCCATTACATCTCATCTCCCTTATGATGTCCCCATCTTACAGTTATCGCACCCCACGCATAGCCAATTCCAGCACTCACGAGAACCGCCACATCACCGTCTTTTAGCTTTCCGGCTTTCTCCGCAAGTTCCAGGGATAGTATTTGATCCATTTGTCCGATATGCCCATAGTCATGTAAGTAGATCGATTTTTCCGAGGGGACTCCAAGTTCATTTAATACAAAATCATGTGCAGATTTTTTCATATGCAAAATCGCAAGATAATCGATTTGCTCCTCTTTATAGCCGCTCTTTTCCAAAGAAGTGCGAACAACTCTCAAAAAGTTTTGCATTGATTTCTGTTCCAATCTTGCTTTCATCCCGACTGGATCGGGAACGTCGAGTCGATGCAAGCCATTTTGCAGATGTTCGGCAGTGAGTGGTTGTTTTGTTCCTCCAACAGGTATGATGACATCTTCGGAGAAAGAGCCATCGGTAATGATTTCAGATGCCAAAATGATATTTTCCGAATGATCCCTTTGCAGAATCATTGCAGCGCCGCCTGCACCTAAATTAAACATGAATCGTGTCCGTTCGTTCGTATAGTCGATGAAATCTCCATTTCTATAACCACCCGCTAACAGTACGGTTCTAATTGACTCGTCGGATTCCATCATGCTCTTTGCTATTTTCATAGCTGTAATCGTCGTTCCGCATCGTTGTGCAACATCAAAGCCCCATGCATGATAAGCGCAGATTTCTTCTTGGATTTTGATAGCCGCCGTCCATAGTGGATACTCCTTATGCTCTTCCCCGATGTAAATAATCAAATCGATTATTTTGGGATCTACATTCCCCTTTTTCAGCGCAGCTTCTGCTGCCCATATTGCCATCGCGACTGTATGGTCCCCTTCCCCTGGAATCGGTTTTTGAGTAATGCCCATTTTCTCGACAACAACCTTGACAGGAATCCCCGAAAGGTTTGCAATCTCCTCAGCGCTCATCTTCGTTTCAGGTATATACACACCTGTACTGACAATCCCGATTCCCATTACAAACCCTCCTTCTCGGTGTTTTCCTTCGTTGTTTTTGTTCTTCGTTTCCATAACTTCTCGCGTAATGTTCCGACGACCCCTTTCGGGAAGAAGATAACGACTAATATAAAGGTAATTCCGAAGAAAATGATCCAACGTTCAAATATCGGATATTCCTTTGCAAGTCCAGACAAGTAATGTTGACTTAACTCAATAACTCCTGCACCGAGTATCGGTCCAATAAGTGTTCCCACCCCACCGATAATAGTCATTAGAAGGGCGTCCAGCGTAATATCAAGCGACAACACACTGGTATTGACGAAGCGTAGAGAAACTGCATAAAGTGAACCCGCAAGACTTGCGACAACCCCGGCAACGACGGATGCAATCACTTTGTAGTGGAGCGTGTTGAATCCAAGGGACAATGTTCGTTGTTCGTTTTCTCTTACCGCGACAAGCACTCTTCCAAAAGGCGAGTTGACAAAGCGCCGCAGGAAAAAATAGACAAGAACAAGACAGAGCAAGGCCACACAGTAAAACATAATCCGATCTTTAAAAAATTCAGGTGCTTTAAATGTAAAGCCATCATTGCCTTGTGTTACCGTCCGCCATTTTTCTGCTAAAACCAAAAACAACCCAGAAACAGCTAAGGTAAACATTGCAAAGAAATGTGTTTTTAAGCGTAAAGTTAATAATCCAATAAAAAAGCTAATTATACCTGCAATCGCCATTCCAGCCCCAATTGATAAAATGAAAACACCCATCGACGGCTCAATATTTTTAAGCATGACTGCTGTCGTATACGCACCCATTCCGAAAAACATCGCATGCCCAAACGAAACAATTCCCGTATAGCCTAGTAAAATATCATAACTCATCGCAAGGATTGAAAAGATAAAGATTTGCGTTAACAAAATTGTCCATGTCCTCGAATCAGATACGAATGGAAATATTGCAAGAGCAACTACAATGATTCCGAGAAATACATTGTTCCATTGAAAAGTCCTTTTCATATGCCGTCACTCCTTTGCTTTGAAAAGACCTTGCGGACGGAAGATTAATACGATTGCCATGAGCATCATATTGACCGCAAGTGATAGAACAGGTACGTAGTACGCCATATAACTGCCCGTCAGCCCAACGAGAATTGCTGCGAATAATGAGCCTGGAAAGCTCCCCATGCCGCCTATTACGACAACAATAAAGGCTAAAATGGCAAACTCCATACCCATTTCAGCGTAAATCACACCCGAATAGGGGGCGAATAGGACACCGCCTAGAGCAGCAAGCGCTGATCCCGTCATGAAAACGAGAAGGAAAACACGTTTAATATTAATTCCGAGCGCTTGCACCATATCTTTATTCAAAACGCCGGCACGTACGATCAGTCCGATTTTCGTTCGTTTTAAAATATATTGAATAATACCAAAGATGAGAAAACCCATGACGATGATAAAAAAGCGATATTTAATAATAAGTACATCACCAAATTCCCAGCTTCCAGCCAAATAAGTTGGTACTTTCGCGGCAATCTGGTTTGGTCCCCAAACAACTTTTAACATTTCACTTAGGACGAGCATGAAGCCCAGTGTGATTAAAATCTGTTGAACGTGATTTCCATAAACAGGGCGAATAATTAACTTTTCCGTTATGAACCCGAGAATAGCGCCTGTGAGAATTGCGGCTATGATACCTATAACAAAACTTCCTGAAAGTCCATAAACCCAAATCCCTGAAAATGCACCCCAGGCAAACAGGCCGCCGTGAGCAAAGTTCAATACGCTCATCAATCCGAATATAAGCGTTAGTCCCGAAGCGAGAAGAAAAATGAGCATGCCCGTTGCCAAACCGTTTACTGTAAGGTTAATGATTAGTTCCATCGCGCAGCCCCCCTTAGCCGATTCCTAAGTACTTGCGTTTCAATTCCTCATTTTGAATGAGATCTTTCATCATTCCTGCATGAACCGTTTCGCCGTCGTCAATGAGTGTGTATGTATCACCGATTCGACTCGCCATAAAAAAGTTTTGTTCGACAAGAACAATGGTCGTCGTTTTTTTCATTTCTGAAATAGCTTCCATGACTGTTTCAATAACAATTGGTGCAAGACCTTTTGACGGTTCGTCAATAAGAATGAGTTTACTGTCATTTACAAATGCCCTAGCCATTGCAAGCATTTGCTTTTGGCCGCCCGATAAATGTCCGGCATCCTTTTTCCAAAATGTTTTTAAATCTGGAAAAAGGTCCAGAACATAATCTTGCCGTTTGAATGCTTCGTCATTTTCTATTCTCATTGCGACTTTCATATTTTCCTCAACGGTTAGCGCTCCGAAAATCCCTTGATCTTCCGGAACATAACCGATCCCTAAATTTGCGATTTCATAAGTTGCTTTTCGTGTAATGTCTTGTTCATTGAAAGTTACTGAACCTTTTGAGGCGGGCGTTAAGCCCATAATTGTTTTTAAGGTTGTTGTTTTTCCTGCCCCGTTACGTCCTAGCAACACGCTAACCTCACCCGCGCGTGCCTCAAAGGAAATGCCTTGTAAAATATGATATTGCCCGATATGCGTGTGAGCATCGTCAACTTTCAGCAAGGTTTTCATCATGTAAGCCTCCTAAGTAAGCGCTTTGGACCGTTTCATTGTCCATAATTTCCCTCGGACTTCCGTCTGCTAATAACTTACCGTTAAATAGCACCATGATAGAGTCCGATAAATCGAGAATCAAATCCATTTTGTGTTCGATTAATAAAATCGTCTTTTCTCCCGTGTTTTTAATTTGACGAATGACGTCCAGAATAGCGGGTACTTCTTCCAATGACATCCCAGCTGTTGGTTCATCAAGAAGAAGGACTTCCGTATCTAGTGCCAGCAACATAGCAATTTCTAACTTTCTTTTTTCACCGTGAGAAAGTTGACTTGCCAGAACTAATTCCTTACCTGACAGCAGGACGAGATCCAATAGTTTTTCCGCCTCTTCCGTCAATTTTGGATAGCTAATGAAATGACGAAGCATCTGATACCTGATTTTCTCCTTTGATTGAACGGCAAGGCGTACGTTTTCTAAAACAGTTAAGTTCGGGAATACATTTGTAATTTGAAACGAACGACCGAGTCCTTTTCGGGTTCTTGAAACTGCTGATGAATTTCCTAGTGCTTCCCCTTTGAAGTAAACTTCGCCTTCAGTTGGTCTTAATTCACCACTGATTAGATTGAAAAATGTCGTTTTTCCAGCGCCATTAGGTCCAATGATTGACTTGAAGTGTTTTTCTGGCATTTCAAAGTTGACCCGGTTGACAGCTGTATGGCCACCGAAACGGATTGATAAATTCTCAGTTTTTAAAATGGGTTCCAATTAATAACCTCCTTAACATCTATCCCTCTCCAGAAGATAAACTGTATTTATCAGTAAGGTGATAAACTGTATTTATCACCTGGAGAGGGACAGTTCCTACGTTCTCGGACTGCCCCATATTTTTATTTGTTCAGAATTGGTGGTTCTGTTTCGGACGGCGACAGCTCTCGAATTAGAACTGGTACTGGATAATCAATGCCGTCTTGTTTTTCGAGTTTAATAGAGTAAAGTGTTTGAAGTGCTTGGTGATCTTCTTCACGGAATGTCATTGTGCCTTTAGGCGTTTCGAATGACATACCTTCCATGATTTCAATCAATTTGTTACCATCAGCATCACCATCTGATTTTTTAAGTGCCTCAACGATTGCGATTGCAGCTGACATGCCTCCTGGTGTAAATAAGTCAGGGACTTCCCCGTTATAACGTTCTTTATGTTCCTTAACGAGCCAATCATTCACTTCGTTATCTGGGAGCGTATGATAGTAAACAGAGAAGCCTTCCATTCCCACGAGCGGTTCCATTATAGAAAGTGCTGGAATGTCTGGGGCACCAGTCGAGATTTTAATGCCCTTTTCTTGCATTTTTAAATCAGCAATTTGGTTCCAAGGTGAGTTCGCTCCAGCCCAGACAACAAATAGATAGTCTGGTTCCTCTTCGATAATTTTTTGTAAGTTCGATGTGAAATCCGTAGCTGCAGGATCTGCAAATTCTTCGAGAACGACTTCTGCTCCAAGTTCTTCAGCTGCCTTTGTAAATGCTGCTACCCCGTCCCAACCAAATGAATAATCAGGTGCAAATGTCGCGATCTTCACACCTGGTTTTGCAATAGCTGCCGCACCTGCCACTGCATCCTGTGAAGAGTTCCTTGCTGTTCTGAATAAAAAAGGATTGAACTCAGAACCTGTAATACTATCCGCCACTGCCGGTTCAACAATCATAATCTTCTCGTATTCTTCTGCTAAGGGCAGAACTGCGAGTGTATCTCCTGAACTAGAAGAACCGACTAGAAAATCGACTTTATCATCTTCGAGTAATTTCGTTGCTTTTTGCACTGCAACAACAGGCTCTGTTTCTGTGTCTTCATAGACGACTTCAATCTTTTTACCAGCGACTTCCATTGTTCCGTCCGTTGCATATTCCAAACCTAATTCGAAGCCTTGTTTAGTTTGTTTACCGTACGATTCCAAAGCCCCTGTAAGTGAAGCAAGCACGCCGATTGTGATTGTGCCGCCTTCTTCTATTTCACCACCGGGTTCTTTGTCTGATTCTTTTCCATTATCTTCGCTACATGCCGTACTAATAACCAATACAAGAGCTAGCAAAGCTATCATCCACGATTTCTTCTTCATAAACAAACCCCTCTCTCCTCTATCATTGCAAGCGCTTTCTTACTAACTCTTACTTTATAGAATAGGAGTTACAAACGAGTTGCAAAAAAGGAAAGAGTATAATACCGACTCCTACAATTCATTCATGATTATTTTATACATTTCCTCTGTTGTTTCCATTGGCGTGATATTCAGTTCATCTTCAAGTACATCACTGCATTTTTTGTACCATTTCACAGATTGAGCTCTATTTTGCAATTGGTAGTTTGCATACATGAGTAACCTGTATGCTTCCTCCCATGTGTAATCGATGAGAAGGATTTTTTCTGCCCAAAATATTGTCTTTCCGAATTCTTTCAGTCTTGTATAAGTTTGTGCAAGTCGTTCAAGAAGTTGTATATACTGTTGTTGGACTCTTTCACGCTCTTTGGCGATCCACTCGAGCTCTAATTTCTCTTCGAATAAATGGCCATTATAGATTGAACTTGCTTTCAATAACTGTTTCACGATAATTTCGGGCGAACGCTCAGATAATCCAGACTCCAAAAATAATTGGAAACGGTCCAGATCACTTCGAATTGCGGCACGCGGATTTATTCGATACATGGTTTGCTTCCGTAATATAAAATAGGACGGCCCTCTTGCTCCCCTATGTGGTTCGATTACCTTCAACAAAGCATTTAACGCAACTTTAAAATCTCGATCAGCACTTTTCTCATCGGTTTCGTCCCAAAGTTCGCGCATGATTTCATCCTTTGAAATATAACGCTCTCGGTTTAGGAGTAAATAAACAAAAAGTTCTTTAGACTTATCCCGTTGCCATCGTCGTTCTTCTACTTCATCTAAGCCAAGTATGATTTTAAAAGGTCCCATTAATTGCACGGAAATTGTATAGCCTGGGTGAGCAGTTACTCCTTGTAGATTAAGTTGTTTCACGATTTGTTGAGTGCTAGCATGATCTTTGTTTTCAATTGCTGCCCGTATGAACAATGGATATATAATTTGCATATCAAATGGACTGAAAAGCGTATTTGTAGTTAAGAAAAAGAGATAATTATGATGAATGCACAAAGTTGAAAAATCTATTGACGCTTCTGAAAAACAAAGCGATTGGTCTAATTTATCATAAACTCTCATTAGCCAAAAAGATGCGACCATTTCTCCGTACGTATCACCGCATTCTATAAAAAGACTTTTTGCAGTCTTAGAATGCTCCGCAGATTCCTCAAAGTTACCGGCATAAAAATGGACAATTGCTAGACCGATGCGGATAAGTCCAGATAACCAACCATCACTCACTTTTTCAGTTTCACGTAATCCCGTTTCACCAAATTGGATTGCTTCCATAAAAATACCTTGCCGCGCTTTTAAAATGGACAATCCCATGAGTGGCTCCGCTTTCCCGCGTGAGACATTCAATTCATCCATGCGTGTAATGGCTTGCAAATAGTCGGATTCCGGGCCGCTCAAATCAAAAGAATCCTGCAATACTTTCGCGTGACCTAGTCGAATCCAACCGACAGCCTCGGCAAAACCCGATTTCTCCCTTTTTCCGAGTTCAATTCCTTTTGCTGCACTCTCCATTGCTAGTCCTGCTTGGCCAGTCATTGAATAGATAAGGGAAAGCAGCACATCGGTTTCACGGTGTGCATCGGGTAATGTGAAGTTATCCGCCTTTCGTTCGTTTAAAACTTCCTCTGCTTCGGTTAATTTTCCAGTTCGTAGCAGTATTCTGGCATCAAGATTACCTTCACGAAGTATGCTTTTATCCATCTTTTCGGTTTCCACCCAGGCAGCAGCCTCGGCGGCATTCCCAAGATTCGCAAGGTTTTCAGCAAATTGACGTTTATGCATTTCCATCTCGTGAAAACTTACCTTTTTACTTTTTTGCGCAAAGGAAATCGCCTCTTGTAAAAAAGGCTTTGCTTTACCAGGTTGAATTGTGTCTAAATAAATATGGGCAATCCCTGCATTTGAACGGCTTAGAAAATAAGCATCGTTATTTTTTTCTGCCAACTGAAGGCACTCCGTGTAAGAAAGTCGTGCTTTTTCGTAATAAGCTCGGTAGCGATGGGCTTCTCCTTCATAGTAATGAAGAGGATAATGCGTGTTCTTAATCTCATCAGGTAATTCCCTGATTGTGTCTAGAAGCCAATCAAATTGTCCCGATGTTACCAGTGCTGCACCCATTTCGGCTACAATTTCCCCTATAAATTTATCATCCGTGCTTTTAATCGCGTGATAAACAGCTTGTCCAGGATTAAGTTTTTTCTTGTAATAAAGTGCAGCTTCTCGGTGTATCGCAGTGAATTTTTCTGGGTTCATTGATAGCCATTTTGCTTCAAGAAATTGCTGAAAAAGCGCGTGGTAACGAAAAGTTCCTTCCTCGCTAAATGGTTGAATGAACACATGTTTTTTGGCGAATTCCAGCAATCGATCCGCTGCTTCATTTCCGAAAAAGTCGATTGCTATTTGAGTTGAAATTACCGGAAATATTGAAAATGAAAGCAACCAATTTTGTTCTTGTTCGGTCAGATTTTGAAATACTTCTTCTGATAAATAAGAGAAAAGCTCATGTAAAGCGGGTTTCATAACGGATGATAAAGGAATATCGTAATCCATCATATGAAGAGCTAGTAGATTAATAGCAATTGCCCAGCCTTCGGTCATTTCCACAATCTTTTTTGCTTCTTCTACAGATAAAACTTTGTCAAAGTAATCCTCAAAGAACACAGTGATTTCCTCTGTTGAAAAAGTGAATTCCTCTTCCGCTATTTCACATAACTGTGAGGTCAATTTCAACTTATTGAGACACGACCATTTCGGTCGATTTCGTGTTGCGACTATTAAATGAATATGAGACGGAAGGAATTCTATCACTTTTTCCATCATGTAATTGATCTGAAATACATGGTCTACAATATGAAAATCGTCAATGATAATGGAAGTGGGCTCTTCAATTTCATATAGTTCATTAATGAACAAAGCAAGCCAACGATTAAGATCTGCTTCTTTTGGATACATGGAAGGTGTTTCCCATTCTCCTAGGGAATGTCCAAAATTCGGTCTAATCCGTCGAATACTCTGAATGAGATGTGTAATGAACGGAAGAATATCATCATCCTCTTCCGTAATCGAATACCAAGAATAGGTAGACCGCGAATCTGTGAAGTAGGAAGCAAGACCAGAACTTTTTCCGTATCCTGCGCCGCTATGCAAAAGTGTCAACTTAACACGTTCGGATGTTTTCATTTTTTTAGTAAAGGAAGCCCTTCGCATATAGGACGATGTAGGGGTTGGTGGAATTAACTTTGATTGTAGTACAGGTGTGTGGTCCATCAGCAATCACCTCTCAAAACCTTCTTTTCTATAAGTTTATCATAACAATGTTCGGAATTGAATGACATCTACTACTAGAAAAGGATCCTTCAGGCCAAGTTTAGGAAAGTAATAGTAATCAGAGGGACAGAACCGTTTTTCTCGTACTGTCCTCATAGTGTATTTATTGGTTCATGATTGGTGGTTCTGTTTCGGTTGGCGATAACTCCCGAATGAGTACCGGTACTGGATAATCAAAGCCGTCTTGTTTTTCAAGTTTAACTGAGTAAAGCGTTTGAAGAGCTTGGTGATCTTCTTCGCGGAAAGTCATTGTACCTTTTGGTGTTTCAAATGACATACCTTCCATTGTTTCAATTAATTGATCAACATCCGTATCACCTTTAGTTTTTTTCAAGGCTTCAACAATTGCAATCGCTGCGGTCATACCACCTGGAGTGAATAGATCGGGAACTTCACCGTTATGACGTTCTTTATGTTCTTTGACGAGCCAATCATTCACTTCATTATCCGGAAGTGTGTGATAATAAACGGTAAACCCTTCCATGCCGATAAGTGGCTCCAATAAAGGTAACGTTGGAATATCTGCCACTCCTGTCGATATGCTTATTCCTTTTTCTTGAATTTTTAAGTCATTGATTTGATTCCATGGTGTATTTGCGCCTGCCCAGACGACATATAAGTAATCAGGATCTGCTTCAATCACTTTCTGTAAGTTCGATGTAAAATCAGTTGCATCAGGATCTGCAAATTCTTCTAAAATAATCTCAGCACCAAGTTCAATTGCTGCTTTTTTAAATGCTTCAATGCCGTCCCATCCAAATGAATAGTCAGGTGCGAAGGTAGCAATTTTTACACCTGGTTTTGCAATAGCCGCAGCACCGGCAACCGCATCTTGCGAGGAGTTACGTCCAGTTCTGAAAATAAACTCATTAAATTCGGAACCTGTAATACTATCAGCTACTGCCGGTTCAATAACCATAATTTTCTCGTATTCTTCAGCGAGCGGCAGAACTGCAAGTGTATCTCCCGAGCTTGAGGAGCCAACTAGGAAATCAACTTCATCTTCTTCAAGTAGTTTTGTTGCTTTTTGAACGGCAACTTCGGGTTTTGTTTCCGTGTCTTCAAATACGACTTCAATTTTTTTACCCGCAACTTCCATCGTTCCATCAGTCGCATATTCCAATCCTAACTCAAAGCCTTGCCGCGTCTGCTTCCCATATGATTCAAGTGCCCCAGTCAGTGAGGCAAGCACCCCGATCTTGATGGTTTCAACATCTTTGTTACTTTCATCGGACTTATCTGGCTGATTATCTGAGCTACAGGCAGTAGTAAATACAAGGACAAAAACAAGTAAACTTATTAGCCAAAACGAATATCTTGAACTTCTCATTTAACTTATCCCCCTTATTATCAAGTGTTTATTCAACTCTTGCCTTCTCTCAAACTTGAATATTCCGTCAAATTAGATTAAGCCAATGCCACAGCTATAATACATATAGATAAAGTAAGTCTAATCAATCACCATCCCACTTAATTACAGTTGCTGCCCATGTATAACCCGTACCCGCGCTTACAGTGACAACGAGTGAGCCTTTTTTCACCTTGCCTTGTTGTTTAGCAATGTGTAAACCAATGCACGGATCAAGTGCTGATAAATGTCCATACTCATTCAGATAGATTGCTTGATCTTCGTTTAATCCTAATCCAGCTAACAGCTTAACAAAGATCGATTTTTTTGTGTGTAGAGGTAAAAGTAAGTCAATATCTTCGACTTGATAGCCACTTTTTTCAACGGCTTCCTTTACAACCTTAATAAAATTCTGTTCTGATACTAAATCCAATCGTTCCTTCATGTCTTGTGGGTCTTTTACATCGATTGCATACGAATTGTCAGAAAACGAATCTTTGCTAGAAGCATGCCTTGAGCCACCTGCTAAAACCTTCACATCATCGAAAAATGAACCATCTGTAATAAAGCTTGAGCCAAGTATATTATTGTTGACCGCGCCCCTTTCTATTAATGCAGCAGCTCCCCCATCCGCAAAGTTAAACATGAACCTTGACCTTGGATTTTCATAGTCAACTATGTGGGATTCTTTACACCCTCCGACTAAAAGAATTTTATTAATCGTTTCGTCTGCAATTAGCATATCTCTAGCTACTTTTAATGAAATTGGAAAGCAAGAACTTACATTCATCATTTCAAATGTATACGCATTTTTTGCTCCAAGCATATATTGGACTTTTGTTACTCCCGACCAGACATTGTACTCCTTAAAAGGACTCCCGAAATAAATAATAACGTCAATCTCGGTTGGATCCACCTTGTCAAGAATGCCTCTCGCTGCTTCAATCGCCATATCTGTCGCATGCATAGATTGATCGGAAATATGTTTTTTAATTAGACCAAACTTCTGTATAATAACATCTTCTGGAATAGTTGTTTTTAAAGAAATATCTTTTGCTGTCTCAATATCAGGAGGAAAATAGACCCCCGTTTCTACAATTCCTATATTTTCATTGCTCATATTCATCCTCCTTTTTTCAAGTAGTGGTTATCGTATCTCCTATAAATACTGGCTTTACAAATCGAATTAATTGATTGACGTACACACTTCCATATAGTTAGTCTCTTTCCAAGAAATTGTTTTTCAACAGTACTTTATTCACTTTACCGATGGAGCTTCTTGGAAAAGAATTTAAGATTTCCACCTTTTTTGGACACTTATACTTTGTGAGCGCTTTCAAACAATGGTTAATAATATCTTGTTCGTTTAATCGAGAAGCCTTAGTTACAATTACACTAGCAATCGGGACTTCTCCCCATTTAGAGTCAGTTACCCCAAATACTGCTGCTTCCTCAATTTCTGGATGTTGTAACAAGACTTGCTCTACTTCAATCGGATATATGTTTTCCCCGCCAGAAATCAGCATTTCTTTTTTTCTTCCAGCAACATAAACAAATCCATCTTCATCTGCTTTAACTAAATCACCAGTTCGAAACCACCCTTCGACAAATGATTTCGCTGTCTCTTCCGGTAAATTCCAATACTCGGTTATTACATTCGGTCCTCTCACTAATAGTTCACCAACCTCATTGTGAGATACATCGTCTCCGGAGGAATTAATAATTCTAATATCACAAAACATGGCAGGTTTACCGATCGATCCAACTTTTTTTAGATAATCTTCTTTTGAAAGCATAAATACGGTCGGAGAGGCTTCTGTTAATCCGTAGCCTTGCCCAAAAGGAATCCCTTTTTCAAGGTAAAAATAAATTAATTCTTTAGGACATGGAGCCCCACCACTGTAGAACCAGCGAATCGACTCAAAATTAGTCTTGTTGATCGAGTTACTATTTCTTAATGAATGGAAAATCGTCGGCACTCCCATCACTAAAGTAACTTTTTCTTCTTCGATTGTACGTAACACATTCGTTGACTCCAAATTATCGGGGATTATGACGGTTCCTCCAGCGAAAAACACTGGAAAGGTAAATAGGCCAGTGCCCCCAATATGGAAAAAAGGTAATAATGTTAACAATCTATCAATGGATGTAATTTCCAGTGCCAATACATTATTAACTGCATTCCAATACACATTCTCTTGTGTGAGTACTGCTCCCTTGGGTTTTCCAGTTGTTCCGGATGTATAGCAAATAATAAATGGACTAGAGCCATCCGCTTCAGTAGATATAAAGTGCTCTATACCATTCGTGGCTGTTGATTCCCATGTAAGATCCGTAAGGGATTTCATTAATAGGCACTTAACACCAGTTAGTTGTTGCAATTCATTTCCTTTCTCTTGAAATTCGTCACTAGAAAAAATATAGTTTGTCTGACTGTCATTTATTTGAAATTCTAATTCTTTAGTTGAAAGTCTAGTATTAAGTGGAACGATGATACAACCCATTTTTGCAAGAGCGAAAAACATCATCAGATAAGTAGTATTATTGGATGATAATACTGCAACACGTTCCCCTTTTTTTAATGGAATATTTTTCTTTAATAAATAAACTGTTTGTGTAATTGCATTGGCCATTTCTTTGTAAGTGTACGTTTGTCCGTCTCCAATTAAGGCAACTCTATTTGGTGTAATATAAGCTTTTTTTTCAATCCAATAAGCAATTCCTTGCAACTTATTTCACCTCATTCCTATTATTAATCCCTTCAAATATTAGTGTAATCATATCTTCAAATACCTTTTCAGGAACATCTTGATTCTTCCAATAGATCCATCTCATTCCGATAAACTGACTGATTCCCATTAGAGAATACGCGACGGTTTCATGGTCCAATCGTTTGAATTCCTCATCTGTCATAGCCACTTCAAGACCTTTGATATACCCCGAAGCTAACCGCTCATAGTACTCACGATAAAGTTCTTCATCAACTAATACTGCTTGTTGAACAATACTATAAAGGTTTCGGTGATTTTTTAACCATCGAAAGAAAGTACGAAAACCTGTAATTTGAGCTTCTTTCCCGTTAGTCGTTTTTGATACTTCTGTTTGTATTTCGTAACGAAAGTCACGACTTAATTGTTTGACAAGCTCTTCAAATATCTCTTTCTTAGAAGAAAAGTAGTTGTAGAATGTCCCTTGTGCAACTTTTGCTGTTTGTGTGATATCAACGATAGAAGCATTAAAATAGCCTTTCGTTCCAAAAATCATTTCCGCTGATTCTAACAGTTTTCGTCGTGTTTCAATTCCTTTTTTAGTCAACGGCAATGTTTTTTCATTTCTCTCTTCATCAATTAATGACAAGTGAATCACCTCTCAGTTTTTATTATAGTCAGTCATTTCGGAATAGTCAATAGCCTTTTCATAAAGATATAGTATTTCTTCTATTGTTTTACTTTGCTTTTAAGGAAATGCATGCCAGTATGATTATTAATTTCTCCAAAAAAAAGAAGCAGCACATAGCCGCCTCTTGGTATTTATTCACTCAATTTAGTTCTGTTTGAGACAATCAATCTTTTTCTAGTAAACCGAATCGTTCAAGCTGATTGGTCAATCCTTCATTAAGTAAAATATCATGTTCATGTTTACCAAATAAATCAAAATGCGGAAAGTCATCTCGCATATCAATCCACTCTGGTTTCAATCCGTAACGTTTTCCCCATTCGCTCAGTTTTTCTATATCAGCACAACCTGCTTTTGTCACGGTTTTGCATCCCGGAAATCGCTCGTCGATCCAATAATGGGTTAGAAAAGCAATTTCGCCGCTACTAACTGCTTTTTTCCAAGCCATCAGTTCATCTCTTTTAATCCCAAAAGCCATTAGTCTTGTTTCCGGCTAATTTCTTTATATTTCGAATCCCAATCTGGCGCTACTTTTGCAAGAGATACTGGCCGGAATGATTCCTTTTTCACCAGGACGTGTTCCGATGTAGCGGTTGCAGCAATTTTGCCGTCTTCATGGAGAATCTCGTACCCGTATGTCGTCCGCAATCTACCATGCGACTCAATCCACGTTCGAACCATTGCTTTTTGGCCATACTTCATCGACGCTTTATATTGAATGGATAAATCGATGACAGGTGATATAAAACCATCAGCCTCAAGCCCGGCATATGTAAAACCCAAGTCCTCGATAATCTTCGTTCGCCCAATTTCCATCCACACTAAGTAATTCGCATGATAGACAACACCCATTTGGTCCGTCTCCGCGTATCTGATTTCAATTTCCTTTTCGCTAATAAACAAAGCACTCACCTCTATGTCTATTATACAAAAGGAACGCAAAAAAAGCTGTCCAAAAGTGGGATCAGCTTTTATTTCTTTCTACTATTCAACATTTCTTCAGCTTTGGCGACAAGGTCTGTATAACCGAATTCAGTTCCCTTTTCAACAATGAGTTCAAGCGTTTCCGTTCGGTGGGAAGCTAATAATTGTAGATTGGCTAATTCGGACTTCAGTTTATCTTCGTCTTCATTATAATTGGCCAATGCAATAGAAATTTCCATATTGGCTGGGTTTTTCATTGAAGCAAGTTCTTTTTCCAGAATCGGTTCAACGATTTCAGGTTGAAAATCATAAAAGGTGTAGTAATACATGAACAAATAATGATAGAAAAAGATTTCTTCTGTTAAGTTTTCGTTCTCTATTGCAGTTAACGCTTTCAAAATTTGATCCCATCATCTTCATAATAAGCATCGCTTGCAACGATTTCTAACTGACAACTCCCACGGCTAAAGTCATGGGGTTCTTTGGGTTAGTGGAAACTTGCCACCAACATCACAATTCTTAGAGCGACCTTATCAACCTTACGGTTGAGGTTGCCATCCCTACACTGCTGCGATTTCCCAAAGAAGTTCGTGGGGCTAGAACGTATAGTTCGGCGCTACTCCGACTAGCCAATGAAGACCGTTCGTGCGCTTACGACACCCACAAAATTATTAAAGTCGGCTACTTTGTCATTCCGACTGGTCTCTATCAAGCCACAAACCAACCCATTTGCTTGTTACTGTGTTGCCCTAGTCTTGCGATTTCTTGATGATGCAGCGCGACGAAGTTTTGCCACCCTCGGTTGCACAAGTCTACGTCTACGCTATCTAAGGTATCGACGGTGTTTCCGATTAAGAAAGCACTATACAGATCACGTTGGATGCGTTCACCTAGAATATCCTCGTTCCAACGTTCGCTTAATTCCTTCTTGTTGTATTCGCCAGTCATATGATTGAATTGGCTTGCTTTCACTTCAACAGTATTGATTTTCTTGATTTTTCTACCTTGATAGGTTAGTTTTCGGTCAATAATCTCAATAAACATGGCAGGCGCTCGGTTGGCGATCACCTTACCGTAGCGCTTTTTCTTGTTGATTTTCTTGTTGATTTTCCCATTCATTTTGTTGCGTGTTGTCTTCTTGGCTCGCTTTTGAAGTCCTTGTACCCGCATGGTTTCTACACGAATGTCTGAGCCTAGCGAGAGCACATGGTTCGCAAGGATTTCATGCGACTGTTTTCGTTTAACCGCAATCTTCCGGTACAGGTCTTTGCGGATAGCCTTGAATCGAAGATAGCGTTTCGAGAAGAGCCATTTTAATTTCACGCCACGCTTAATCGTTCCGTTTTCATTGTAGTTGGCTGGATTAGTTGCCCGTTTGCTTCTGTCCATTGCCCGCTCAATCTTGCGGAGTGCCTTGCCATCTGCCACGCATCCGGGCGCTAATTCATGAAGCTCAACTGTTTTCTCACTAGAAATAGCGAGCGTACTTGTTCCCAAATCAAGTCCGACACGTTTTGTTTCATCACCAGAAACTTTACGGTTTTTCTTCCATGATTTATCTGGCGGAAAACCCTCTTGTATGAGTTGAGCAAAGTAGCTAATCTCACCACGAATTTCCCTAGCGATAACACGTACATATTTTGTTCGATTACATAATGCTTCATGTGCGTAGTAGTCATTGCACTTGATAATAAGCGGTACTTTAATTGCACCTTTCTTTGGCTGTGAAAAAGGATTTTTCTTTGTGACTCGTGTCTGTCCGCCCCAAAGGATATACCCATCTTCATAGCGCAAACCAGTAGTATTTAATTTGTTTTCGATTGAGAAATCATTCGACCAACGTTTAAAGTTTACTTTACTCGCTTGGTGATAATGGACTTTTTCAACCGCATTGAAAGCTCTTGTTGCGAGTTTTTGCGCTTCAAGCGAGCCGATGTTCTTGGCGAACTTTGCTTGGATTGGTGTGACAAAAGCATGTAGTTGATATTCTGAATAACCGTAGCTTTGTTCGATCGCATGAATTTCAACCGTCAGCCGTTTAAATTCACGCATGATTTCTTTCTCTCCTGCTGTTCGCTTATTCGCCTGCTGAGCTTTGGCAGTTTTATACTTGGTTGAAATTGCTTGTTTTGCTTTTACGGTTATTCGATAAGTCTTGTCCGCAAGGACAGCTTTCAATCGTTTTAGAGCTTCTCCAAGGCAAGAATTGTAGATATTCTTGCCAATACGTGTCTTCTTGCCAAAAATCTTGCGATCATAGGCTGTTGTTTTCATTTCCAGTTCAAGCACATAGCTTGGTGTCGTATCTTTTCTTGCCATTGGGTTTGCCCCCTTCTAACGTTTTCTCTGCATCTCAACATATTGTTCATTAAGAAATATCTTTCTACGGTATCGGGGACAAAATACAAAGTGATTGTTCAGAAGACTCGCGGTCGTCTGGGTTCTTCGATAATCTTCCATATCCATATCATACTATATAGACCATACGTTCGCAACTGCGACATAGATATATAGACAACTAAAAATTGATAGATGTCGGCTTACGACACCTCGCAAGGAGGTGCCTCACACCGAACTCACTATCATCCCACCCCTAAAGGGCTGGGCTTTCTCATTCGTAAGCTCTGTAATATGCGGATTCTTCTAGGTCTGAGGTCGCGAACTATTCTCCCTTATATGGAATCAGTGCCGTAAATTTGTCTACAGTAGCTAGTCTCGTTCGGTCGACTGATTTCTTTTCGCCTGTTTCAAAATCCATGTAAGCGAATTGCTCGTCGGAATACCCATAAAAGATGACTTTCCACGTATTATTACTAACTAGCGAAAATTCAGCATAAACAGGCTTCCCTTTTAGCACAGCTTCTTCTATAACGTTATAATCTGTATATAAAGGTAGAATTGGAGCCTCTTTATACTGAACAAGATTTAGGACATCCAAGACCGACTCCTTGCCATACATTTTTGTTTTACGGACTTTTTGCAAATTGTCATCAGTTAAAGGAGCATCATAGTATTTCATAATTTTGTCTACCGCTTCAAGTATTGGCGAATCGGTAAAACTATTTTCCCCTTCAAACATTTTACCAGGGTTTTTAATTTCGATAAATTCCTCCTTGACTTCCACAACCACATCTTCTTCTGGCTTCGGATTGCAGGCGTTAACGATAAGTAATAATCCCGCGACCAAGAACAACCATTTCCAGCGCATTAAACCGTTGCTATCTTTTGCAATGATTGCTCAACTTTTCCGTCGAGGACACGAATTGTTTCTTCCGCACGTTTAGCAAGGTACGGATCATGTGTAATAAGAACAACAGTAACACCATCTTCTTCATGAACTTTTTCTATCAAGTCTATGATTGCCAAGCCCGTTTCGGAGTCCAAGTTTCCGGTTGGTTCGTCTGCTAGAATGATTTCAGGCTTTGTGACAAGTGCACGTGCAATTGCAACACGTTGTTGTTCCCCGCCTGAGAGCCTTGAAGGTAAATGGTGAAGCCGGTGGGCAAGCCCGACACGCGTTAATGCTTCCTCGGCGTCTTTTTTAATTTGCGCGGATGAAAACATAGTAAGTAGCGGCATCATCACATTTTCAAGTGCCGTTGCAGTTGACAGCAATTGAAATTGTTGAAAAACGTATCCAATTTTTTCAAGCCGAAGTTTCGCTAACGCATTATCTTTCATTTTATGGACAGGTTGTCCGTCTACCCACACTTCTCCTTCGTCAATGGGCTCTAATCCCCCGATTAAATGAAGAAGCGTTGATTTACCCGAACCCGAAGGTCCAGTGATAGATACGTATTTTCCTTTATCAATATCAATCGAAACATCTTTCAATATCTCTGTGTTTTCTGCTCCAGTTTTATAACTCTTTTTTACGGATACAAGTTTAATCATGTTATTATTTCCCCCTTTTGATTTCTTGAATTAAGCAGAATAATGATTGTTTACAATTCCTTTCATTCTCATTGACTGGACAATCGCCATTGAAAAAAGAAGCATTAAAATAGGCGGTGTACTAACGATTGTGATCAACAACCATATTGGCAACCAAATCGCTGAGAAGTAGGTTAATAATGTATAGGCAGCAATTCCCCCAATAATCGATCCCACGACCGCGACCAATAGAACTTCAATGCCCATATAAAGTTGGATTCGCTGCAGAGACCAACCAATCGAACGCAAGATAAAGAACTCTCCACGTCGTTCTGTAATATTCAAATAGAGTAAAAGAAAAACAATTGACACTGTCAGAATGATTCCCGCAACTAAAAATACAGTTTGGAACCCTTTCAAATTAAGGTCTATTGTTTCACCTAAAAAGCTGAGTAATAGAAAATCCGATAAGCTTTTCTGTGTGGCGATGAACAGAATAACCATAAAGGAAGTAAGTGCCAAAATAATCGATAATAAACCAAATCGTAAGGGCCGTCGCATAAGTTGATGCGTTACATAAGTGAATAAACCTTTAATGGAAAAGAATCGCATGAATTTCCACTGCGTTCCTTCTCCTTCAAGCCCGGCACGTGGAGAAAGTTTGAGTGCTTTACGACTTCCAGTAAAATAGCCAATTCCGATTACTGGAAGGATGATTAGAAACACAAACCCTATTTGATGCCAAGCCAATACATCGATTTTTGTATTCGCAATTACAATCGGAATTAACGCCAACAAGCTTAGCGCGATGATTTCAACAATAAGTGACCCGACAATTTTTCCCCGTGACCAGCCAATTGCGCGTAGCATCGCAAACTCTGTAGAACGACGAAGCAAACTATGTGTAATGACCGTATAGCAAAATACGAAACTAACTAAGAGTAAATAGATGAAGAGAACGATATTGGATTTCTCAATTTGTTCTTGGATTGACCAGCTTACTCCTGCTTTTTGCCAACCTTCTTCTAATAGTCCGGGAATTCCAGCTTTGTCGTTCCCTAAATCAACATGTACTTTCGCTGCAGCAGAGCCAAGCATAATCTCAACATGATGGCCTGTTTCATCCATAATTTGTTTTGCAATATCTTCAATTTTCATTTGATTCATCTCTGACCGTTCCGCTACATCTTTGACGGCAATCCTAATCGAGGAGATTGGATCCTCTTTTTTATAAAACACTTTAGCCGCTTCCATCGTCGTTATCGCATCTGGGGCTCCTGTATAATAAGTATCCTTGTACGGTAATGGTAGTAAGTATGTTTCCTGCACAGAATTTCCCGCCCCGTCCTCTAGAATTTTACTGTTTGGTGGCGTGTATATATCGACCGGATCCCCTTTTTTCCAATTTGTCTTAAGAACAGGAACAACCTTTTCGGAGTCGTAAAAATCGATGTAATTATAACCTAGTGGGAACGATCCCGCTTCTTCAACAACTGTTCGAAACCTAGGAATTTCAATCTCCATATCACTGTGATATATATTTGATTTTTCAAATTGCAAAGGTTGGACTATTGGTACAGTATTGTTATCATTTCGAAGATATTTGTATTGAATCGAAGAATACCTAAACAAATCCTCTGCTGATGATACGCCATGTCCCGCGGCAATTGTCTCTTTGTAGGTATTTCCACCAGTCAAATATACCCCTGACAAGTTATATTTCCACTTTTCAGATGTGGTCGGAATTGTAATATTTACAACTTCAGTTTGGGGGAGTTTTTCGAGAACTTCTAAAACTCCATTAGAAAAGTCTACCTCGGAAAGCTCTTTAGGTAATTCAAGTTTCGAAACGATAAAGTTTTCATTCATTAAGGTTTGTTGATTGGCTAATACTACCATTGGGATAATTTTCGCACCAAGAACTTCTGAAGATTCTACTTGGAATTCCGAAAGCTTGTTTCCATTGGCCAAACTATCCGAAAAAGAGAACAGTCGATCCTCCTCAATTGGATCGATTGCTACTAACATGAGCTCATTCGAATACCTAAATGAGCCATTGGGCGGAGCATTACTTTTATAGCCGTCCCGTTCTTCACTAAGTCTTTTTGATAGATCACTGTACGGGGACCCATCATCGGGTGGGCCAGATGTGAATCCATAATCATTTATATAGGAATGGTTGTATAACACATATTCAGCAAGTCCGTCGCTCGCCGTTTTTTTGTCTGTTACTTCATAAAATGCTCCTTGATCGGCTTCCCCATAACTTATCGAAAGCATTTCAGAAGGTATATATCCAATGAGTGACAATGGGGCTGCGATTTCTACCCCAGACATCGCTCTAATTTTTAAAAGATCATCCGTTGATATACCACCATAACTAGCAAGTGTCGAATGTGAAGGAACTAATCCGTCTGATGAAATAGTCACTTCATTTTGTTGATTGGGCAAAACTAATAAATCATAAGGAAAACGCCAGTTTTTTTGTAAGTCGGTCTTAGCTTGGATGACGATTCGATCGGTTAAAGTTTGGGTCCCCATATAACCGAGACCAATCATACTTAAAATAATCATAACGAGTAAATATAAAGGCCATCTTTCTCTTAACGTTGTTTTCAAGTAATATAACATAAGTCAATTCCCCCTTTATCAATCGCGTGAAGACTAAGTTTACTTAAATCATAACATTTACCGCCTAATAAAAGTACATTATTCAAAGTTTTCAGGTTTTTTATTCGAAATAAAAAAGGTGCTCAATTTAATGAGCACCTTTTAGTAAAGTAAATTAGTTACTTTTCATTTTATCACGAAGAACCATTTGCAGGATTCCGCCGTGACGGTAGTAATCTACGTCAACTTCAGAGTCGAAACGTGCAAGGACGTCGAACTCTTTCACTGAACCGTCTTTCGCTGTTGCTGTTACTTTTAGAATGTCACGTGGTTTTACATTTTCAGTAATGTTCACGCTAATTGCTTCTTCACCTGTTAAGCCAAGTGATTCAGCACCTTCACCCTTCATGAATTGAAGCGGAAGAACGCCCATCATGACAAGGTTTGAACGGTGAATACGTTCGTAGCTTTCCGCGATAACTGTTTTAATGCCGAGAAGTGATGTACCTTTCGCAGCCCAGTCACGTGAAGAACCCATTCCGTAGTCTTGACCTGTAATGATTGCAAGACCTGTGCCGTCTTCTTGATACTTCATTGCAGCATCATAGATCGGCATGATTTCTTTTGTCGGCCAGTAAGTTGTATAGCCGCCTTCTGTTCCTTTTGCGATTTGGTTACGAATACGGATATTCGCAAATGTACCGCGCATCATAACTTCGTGGTTACCACGACGTGAACCGTATGAGTTGAAGTAACGTGGATTTACGCCGTTTTCAGTCAAGTATTTACCAGCTGGCGTATCTTTTCCGATTGCGCCTGCAGGTGAAATATGGTCTGTTGTGATTGAGTCACCGAATTTACCGATGACACGAAGTCCTGATAGTTCTTTAATATCTTCTGGTTCTGCTGCAAGGCCTTCGAAGAATGGTGGATTTTGAATATAAGTTGAATTCTCATCGAAATCATACAATGAATCATCTGTCGTTTCGATTGCGTTCCACGCTTCGTTTTCTGTGAAGACGCGTGCATATTCTTTACGGAAGAGTTCAGGAGTTACTGTTGATTTAACAGCTTCTGCAACTTCTTCTGTTGATGGCCAGATGTCTTTGAAGAAGACATCATTGCCGTCTTTATCTTGACCAATTGGATCATTTTGAAGATCGATATCAACTGTTCCAGCAAGTGCATAAGCAACAACTAGTGGCGGTGAAGCCAAGTAGTTCGCTTTTACAAGCGGGTGGATACGTCCTTCAAAGTTACGGTTACCAGAAAGAACTGATGAAAGAAGCATATCATTTTCAATGACAACTTTCTCGATTTCAGGAAGTAATGGTCCTGAGTTTCCGATACATGTCGTACATCCGTATCCAACAAGGTTGAATCCGATTTGCTCCAAATAAGTAAGAAGCCCTGAATCTTGTAAATACCCAGTAACTACTTTTGAACCTGGTGCAAGTGATGTTTTTACGTAAGCTGGTGGTGTAAGTCCTTTTTCAACTGCTTTTTTCGCAACAAGTCCAGCACCTAGCATAACATATGGGTTAGATGTATTTGTACATGATGTGATTGCAGCGATTGCAAGGTCACCAGTTTTAATCTCAACAGAACGTCCGTCTTCGAAGTCGATTGTCGCTTTTTCTGAAAGTTTCTTCGGCGATAAACCAAAGCCTTGGTTTCCTTCTGGAGCAACAACTGCATCGTTAAACTCACGTTGCATGTCTGATAGTGGAATCAAGTCTTGAGGACGTTTCGGTCCAGCAAGGTTCGGTTCAATTATAGAAAGGTCAATTTCAACAACCTCTGTATAAACTGGCTCTTCATTATCAACAGTAAAGAACATATCGTTTTCAACAAGGTATTGTTTTACAACTTGAATTTGTTCTTCTTCGCGACCTGTTAGACGCATGTAGTCAAGTGTTTCTTCGTCTACTGGGAAGAATCCACATGTAGCGCCGTATTCAGGTGCCATGTTGGCAATTGTTGCACGGTCTGCAAGTGGTAGTACCGCAACACCTGGTCCGAAGAACTCAACAAATTTCCCTACAACGCCGTGTGCACGTAGCGTTTGTGTTACTTTTAGTGCAAGGTCTGTTGCAGTTGTGCCGTTTGGAAGATCTCCAACCAATTTAACACCAACAACTTCAGGTAGTGGGAAGTATGATGGTTGGCCAAGCATTCCTGCTTCAGCTTCGATACCACCAACGCCCCATCCAAGAATACCCATACCGTTGATCATCGTCGTATGTGAGTCAGTACCAACAAGTGTATCTGGATACGCTTCGAATGTGCCGTCTTCGTTTTCAATTGCATGAACAACGTTTGCCAAGTACTCAAGGTTAACTTGGTGAACAATTCCTGTTGCAGGCGGAACTGCACGGTAGTTGTCATATGCTTTTTGTGCCCAGCTTAAGAACTGGTAACGTTCAGCGTTACGTTTAAATTCAAGGTCCATGTTTAATTGAAGTGCAGCATCAGTACCGTAGCTATCTACTTGTACAGAGTGGTCAATAACAAGGTCAACCGGAATTTCAGGGTTGATCTTATTTGGATCTCCACCCATTTCAGCCATAGCTGAACGAAGTGATGCTAGGTCGACGACTACAGGAACGCCTGTGAAGTCTTGTAGGATAACGCGTGATGGTTTGAAAGGCACTTCTCCGTTAGGATCAGCTCCAGTTCCCCATTTAGCAAGATTTGATACGTGGTCATCTTTAATGACATACCCATCATGTTGTCTCAGTACGGATTCAAGTAATACTTTAATTGAATAGGGTAGTTTGGAAATGTTTGCAATACCAGCTTCTTCAATTGCTTTTAGACGATAATAATTATATGTTTTACCATCTAGTTCAAATGATGTGCGGCTATTGTGTAAGTTGCTTTTTGCCATTTGAATTCCTCCTTCTAACTACTGAAAAGTCGATAAAAGCGCGTCTTTTCTCTTCCTAATCATATAATAGATTCAAACATAAGTAAAATACAATAACTTTATAGTTTATCATAAGTAAATGTGATGACCTATTACATAAGTCATATCCTACTAAATTATCAACCCTTTCTATTTATATTCCGTGAACTGACAGCATTATTTATATTTACCCTATTTTAATGTAAATGAACATCAAAGTTGTACGACATTTTTTGTTGTTAGGGAGTCGGGTTGTACAATTTGCATACTTGTTCAAGAACTAAGTTAATGGTGAACTTGAAAAATATACGAATACTTTTATTTTTTTTAGAGATGAATGTTTAAAATCCATGAATGAGGTTATACCAACAATAGTTCTAATCATTAATCATTTATTTTTAAATCTAAAGGAGATGAATTACCAATGAGTTTTATTTGGTTTTTAATCATCGGTGGAATCATCGGTTGGTTAGCTGGCGTTATTTTAGGAAAAGATATTCCGGGCGGCATAATTGGTAATATTATTGCTGGTATAATTGGTGCTTGGATAGGTGGTACACTACTCGGTGAGTGGGGTTGGAAAGTTTCCGATTTTTATGTTTTCCCAGCTCTGATCGGAGCAGTAATTCTGGTGTTTATTGTAAGTCTAATATTAAAATCAATGCGAAAGTAAAAAAGATGAACTGTTTATCGAAAAAAGGCGTTTTCTGTTCTAATTAGAACAGAAAACGCCTTTTTTATTTTTTTTCGCTCTCAGTTTCCATTCTCACAACAATGTTCAAAAGCGGACTTTTTCAGTGGCCTCGTTTATCGCTTCATCTTTTTTCGTAGGATGCTTCAATTTCCTGACGGGATTCTTCAAATTTAGTAAAGAACCAAAGCACATCTTCTACGTACTTTTCACTATGATTATAATCAAATATCGCCTTTTCATAGTCACCTGTTGCGGCACCGGTGTCCGCAAGGTAGTTAGCTGCGCTAAACATGGCGTCTTCAATATCGTATGGATCAGCAATTCCGTCCCCATTTGCATCGACGCCGTATCCTCCGTAATGTTCTATCACTTCAGGATTCTTTTTATCATTCTCCGGGATTTCCCCTTTACCAAGGCCAGAACAACCAGGGTACGTCCATCCAACAAACGTGCAAGGCATAAACTGCATATGCCCTTCGGCACCAACCGGCGAAAGTAGTGGGTCCATCGTAGAGAATCTGGTTTCAATTCGATGTTGTGCTGCTAGTAGTGTCCAGGGAATATCATATGCGTCCGCAGCATCCATATAAACAGAAATATACTCTTCTGGAATTTCATCTTGATTATCAAATAGCGTACTAGCAGATTTTCTTAAAAGATCTGAGTTGTTAATACTTGCCCAAATAATTGCTGTAAGAGTAAATACTGTAACCGCTACAGGTATAAAAAGGACAATGAACAATGCTTTCGTTTTAAAAGAGAATCGTTTTTTTTTAAGCTTCATTATCCTATCTCCTCAGCTACGCGCCTTGTTTTATAAGCGCCTTCATATCTTTTACAATATCATCCACGTAATTATCGAAGGGGTTTTCACTGTCCCCTATACCATCGTATAATTTGACGACCAACCCCTCCTGATTGACGAGTGCGAAGCGTGTACCATGCGTCACTTGATCAGAATTCGGATCTGGAATCACGATTTGTGCGAATGATTTTTTTGCGATTTCAGTAATTTCTGCTTGCTTATAACCTGTTAACATTTCCCATTTAGTCTCGTCCATCGGCGCAAACATATCTAAATACCCTTGCAGCACTTCCGGTGTATCCACTGCTGGGTCAACTGTGAAAGAAACAATTTTATAGTCTTCAACCTTTTCTTTAATAAGTTCATCTTGCAGGTTTGCCATATTGACCATCATGGGTCCGCAAACTGAAGTACAATTCGAGAACACAAATTGGGCAAGCCATACTTCCCCTTCTAAGTCTTCAAGTGTCACTTCTTCATTCTGCTGATTTGTAAAAGCGAATGGTTCAATTTTAAGTTTATGATCTGGTTTAAACTCATTCCCGGAGCAAGCACCCAAAATGAGTACACTAATTATAAGTAAAGATGTCTTGAAAAAATTATGCATCGGTTTCTCCCTCACTATCAAATGATGCACTAATCATATCGTAAAAACCCTTCCTGGACAAGCGAAGGGCTGTAATCTGGTGTGGCGAAACACTGACGTTTCTGTGAAGTTTACTTCTTACTATCGGTGACAAGCACATCATGGATCGCTACGAGTTTCGATTCGATTCGGTGCAATAGATAAAAGGATACAATTATCGGAAAGCCGATTTCTTGAACGAGACTAATCCATTGATCCATATGGTCCTCTCCTTTCTTCAATATAATTTAAAAGACCGACCTCGACAAAATTTAGGAGGCCGGCTTCGTTTTTATGCTTCTATTAGTTCTGTAACTGTGCGTTCGACTACCCGTGCACCAATTGCTGATGCGATGAGTGAGTCGTCAACACCAAAGATTCCTGCATTAATCACTTCTTGCATTGCGGCTTCGACTTGGACCTGGGTAAGATCCTCACGCGGTTCATCAACAGTTAACATCATTTTCTTACCATTTGCTGTCTCAAAATTAAGTTGTAATGTTTTGGCCATTTACTTTCTCCTCCTTCTCTAATTAGTTGTTCACTGATGAAGTTTCAACTTTTTCTGCTCCGATAAACGGAAGCGATGACAAATTTGCCAATTCTTCAAGTCCGTTATACAAACTCGTTGCATCAACACCTGCCGCAATATTACGATAAGTTTTCGATTTTCGGATGAGCTTTCCACCCTCCGTCAATCCACCGTCAAAGAAAACACGACCCACTGCATGTTTAAAATCGATTGTCGCCATATTTCTCACCCCCTTTCAACACCTATATAGATGAAAAAAAGGAAAAGGGATACGTTCTCCGTGTCTTTTCCCTAAAATTCTTTTATAATGTAAACTAGTATGGAAGAGGTGAAAGCAATGCTAGAAGGTTGGTTTCTGTGGTTTATCATGTTTTGGGTAATTGTACTTGTTGCGTTGTTTGCAATAGGTGGCTTTTTTATGTTTCGAAAATTTTTAAAAGTATTCCCGAAGGCAGATGGAAAATCAGATTTAGACTGGGAAGAATATTATGTCGATAAATCGATTCATCTATGGAGTGACGACGCAAAGGATATGCTTGAGGAACTGACAAAACCTGTTCCAGAATTGTTTCGTCCCGTTGCTAAGCAAAAAATAGGTGCCAAAATAGGTGAAATTGCGCTTAGTGAAAAAGCGAAGAAAATAGATATGGACCTTATTATTCGCGGGTATATTATTGCGACGCCGCCGCGTGATTATAAGTTTTTACGTAAAAAACTTACTGAATTAGATTTCGACATATCACCGTATGAGCATTTATTTCAAAAAGAAAAAAGTAATACATAAAAAAAGATGTCGGCATGAATTACATGCCGACATCTTTTTTATTGTGTAGCTTTTTATATTTAACTAGCATTGCGACTCGCCAGGGGACAATCATCCCAAAAGCAAGAATCCAGAACATGCCGCCAAGTTCTCCGATATCGATTGTATTACTTAATAATAACTTCCCAATAAGTCGTATGATTAAAAGTCCAAACAAAATGAATACAAAAGCTTTTGATTTTTTGATGAAGATTTCATTATCACGAATTTCAAAATGAGTCGTCCGAATTAAAATAATCGAAAATAACATTCCTACGCCAATAGCTTCCAATATTTGAATTGGTGCAACGCGAAATTCTTCAAATATAAACATGAATGCGCCGGTCGACATAAAAATTGGTGGTAAAATAATCTTCTTAACAGATACGGGTCGTTTTGCTGCTTTTGAACGAACAATCGCCGCCATCGTGCCCATAAAAAGCGCCAAAAACGTTGAACCAATGATTAGGTAAACAGGCGGAATCTTAGTGAAAATGGCTTCAATCAACTTGATTCCTCCATTCCTGAAGTTCAATCAAGCGTTTTTTTAATTCTCTTATTTGTACGAAACGCGCAAATCTAGCGTGTTCTTTTCCATTTTTATATAACAATACGACCGGTGCTGTAAATAAGGATAATTGCCCTGCAATTTCAGGGGTTTCTGCCACATTTACGAGATAAAACGGAACAGAATCCCCTTGGAGTGCAGCAACTTGTGGTAGCAAGCCATCACAGACAGAACAATTATCTGTTTTCACAAAAAGGAGAAGAGAGTTTTGATCCTTTACGATTCTGGTCCAGTCTTCATATGAATTTATCCGTTCCACATTTTCCACTCCATTAGTCAAATCAAAATCCAGTAAAGTCTCCGAAAATTGGTTGAAGTAACGTAATAATATATGTCATGCCATCAAAAAACAATAAAATTCCGACTGCAATCATTACATATCCGCCGATTTTCATAATTAAACCGCTGTACTTTCGAATCGCTACAATTTTTGTAACAAAGAAAGAGAGAACGAAAAATGGAATTGCAAATCCAAGGACGTATGCCAACATATAAAACATACTTGAACCTGGATTAGTACTAGCAAGTGCTATTATCGCACCAATGATTGGTCCCATACAAGGTGTCCACCCTGCTGAAAATCCTAATCCAATTAACATCGTTCCTAAATAACCTGCTGGTCGATTTTTAAACTGAAGTTTCCGTTCCTTCAATAAAAATGTTGGTGTAAATATGCCTGTAATCACTAGACCGAATAATACGATGAATATGGCACCGACTTGTCTTAAAAGCTCCATATTCTGTTTGAAAAATACGCCTAAATATGATGAACCGAATCCCAATGCAACAAAGATGAGTGAGAATCCAATCAGGAAGAATAATGTATGAAGCATACCTGTTTTATTCATCCGCTTGGAATTCGATTGCAAATCATCAAGTGACATTCCGGTAATATATGAAAGAAATGCGGGATATAAAGGCAATGTACATGGTGATAAGAAGCTTAGCAGACCAGCTCCAAAGGCGAAGAATAGATTTAAATCAGTCCCCATTTATTTCCCCCCTAATTTTTTCTACCTCAATCGTAACAAAACTAGTATAGAAATTCGCTGAAAACGACTGTGAAAGCTTTGTGACAAATAATAAAAGCGAATGCTATCTAGCCTCTTTGAGAAGAATTATACTACAATCCTTTTCACTTTCTTCAATAGAGCGCTTTGAAGTTGTTGAATGCATAAAAAAACGACTTACAGGAATCTTGTGGATTCACTGTAAGTCATAATGATTAAATTGCGTCTTCAACTGTACTATTTTGTAATTCGTACATCATATGATAAAGCCCTTTTTGTGCAAGTAACTCTTGATGTGTGCCTCTCTCAACAATTTCGCCTTTGTGCAGAACAAGAATAAGTTCCGCATCTTGAATTGTACTTAATCTGTGAGCAATGGCAATTGTTGTTCGGCCCCTTCTCATCTTCTCCAGGCTTGCTTGAATGGCAACTTCAGTTTCTGTATCAATGTTTGCAGTTGCCTCGTCTAGAACAAGAATTTTTGGATTCGTAGCAATTGTACGCGCAAATGCAACAAGTTGACGTTGCCCACTCGAAAAAGTAGATCCTCTTTCCGTAACTCTTTGAGCGTACTTTCCTGGCAATTTTTCGATGAACTCATTTGCGCGGACAAATTCCGCTGCGCCTCTGACTTCCTCGGGTGTCATTTCTTTATTATGCAAACGAATATTACTTTCAATATCTCCATAAAACATAAAAGGATCCTGTAAGACAAGCCCAGTTTTCTGACGAAGCTCTTCTGTCGGATATTCCTTTAACGAAACACCGTCAATGTAGATATCACCGCGTTCAAATTCATAAAAACGCATAAGTAAGTTGATAATGGAACTCTTACCGCTACCTGTATGGCCAACGAGTGCAACGGTTTCACCAGCATTTGCGGTAAAGGAAATGTTCTTTAAAACGTCCGATTGACCGTCATAAGAAAACGATACGTTACGGAATTCGATTTTTCCATCCCCAATTTCAGCATTTTCCACAATTTTCTGCTCAGGTTCCATATCAGTATCATCCATTAATTTAAACACACGTGATGCAGAAACAATCGCTTGTTGGAAAATCGAAAGTCGTTGCATGACTTGCTGAACAGGTTGGAATAAGCGTCCAATCAGCGTAGTAAACGCATATAAAACACCTACTTCAACTGGACTATCAAGCGAAATAAACCCAAAGTATCCAAGAACGAATACAATAGCCCCTGCATAGAGCAAATCAATTGCTGGGCTAAGTAGAATTCCATCGAATCTAATATTACGCATTCCAGCACGGTAGTGTTTTTCATTAATCTCATCGAACTCTTCTTCTAAGCGTTTTTCTTGTCTAAATGCTTGAACCATGCCCATTCCTGATAAGGATTCAGCGATTTTTGCATTAAGTTGACTTAGTCGCTCACGAAGATCTTGATAGAAGTCTGTACTATAACGTCTATAAATCACAACAATCGCTATAAAGAGCGGCATTAATAACATTGAAATGAAGGCTAACTTCACATCAAGTGAAAATAGCGCAATATAAACACCTAAGAGCATAAATACTGCTTGTAAAAACGTGACAATAACACTTACAAACATTTCTTTAATCGATTCTGTGTCATTGGTTACACGTGACACAATACTTCCAGCAGGTGTTTTATCGAAGTAACGCATCCCAAGTCCATGTACTTTTGAGAATACATCGATTCTCATTTGTTGGATAATTTTCAGAGCAATGTCTTGAAAACGTAACAATTGGAAATAAGATACGACGACCATAAATACCTGAATTCCAATGTAAAGCACAACAATTGTCGTTACTTCACGTTCTGGGAAATTCAATGGTGTCAAATTATTATCAATAAATCGCTGAATAATTAACGGACTGACGATGCCACCTGTAATTGTCATGATGAGTAAAACAAGCGCAATTGTAATACTTACTTTATGCGGGGCAGTGTAACTTAACAGCCTTTTCAGAACCTGCCATTGATCCTTACCTGTCAGTTTAGGTTGTTTTTCTTCGGACATTATACTTCGCCCCCCTGTTCGACCATAACTTCTAATTGTTGAAGATCATACATTTCTTTATATTTCCCATCCTTTGCCAATAGTTCCTCATGTGTACCTGCCTCGGCAATCGTACCTTCATGCATAACGATAATTCTATGCGCATGTTGAATTGCGCTAAGTCGATGTGAAGTAATAATTGTCGTTTCACCTGTACGGTTTTGTTTTAATGCTTCTAAAATGGCTTCTTCCGTTTTTGCATCTACCGCGGATAATGAATCATCCAAAATAAGTAATTCAGGTTTCATAATCAATGCGCGAGCAATAGATACCCGCTGTTGTTGTCCACCTGACAAAGAGACACCACGTTCTCCGACTATGGTTTCATATCCTTCAGTAAATCCGAGAATATCATCATGAATTTGTGCTAACCGAGAAGCCTCATAAATTTTCTCCTTCTCAATCTTAGGATTTGTGAATGCAATATTTTCAGCAATTGTCGTTGAAAACAAGAAGTGATCTTGCGGAACATATCCGATAGACTCTCGTAAACGTTGCTGTTTGTATTTGTTGATTGGATTCCCACCATAAGAAATATTGCCTTTATAACCTTCAAATTCGCGTAGCAATAGTTTAAGAATAGCCGTTTTACCTGAACCGGTTCTTCCGACAATCCCCATCGTTTCCCCTTGATTTAATGTGAAATTCACGTTTTGCAATGCGGGTGTTTCATCCCCAGGGAATGTAAACTCTTCAATATTGAATTGTAAATTCCCTTCTGGTTTTTTATCAATCGCTCCAGGTAAATCAGTGATTTCAGGTGCAATGGAAAGTAATTCTGTAATCCGGCTATAAGAAGCATTTCCGCGTTCAACAATATTGAACAGGAATCCAAATGCAAGCATCGGCCAGACGAGAAGTCCAAGATATGTACTAAATGCAACCATGTCGCCGATAGACATATCTCCAGCGATGATGTACTTTGTACCAAAGTAAAATGATAAAATATATGAGATCGCAAATATTCCTGTAATTGTTGGGTCGAATAATGCATCTATTTTTGCAACACGCATATTCTTACCGACAACGTCTGTTGATTGATCAGTAAAATCTTCAATATCTTCCTTCTGTTGACCAAATGTCTTAATGACTTTAATGCCCGTTATACTTTCTTGTGTTTTGTCATTTAAATTGGAAAAGGCTTCTTGGGCGAAACGGAATCGTTTCCGAAGCAATCTTCCATAATAGCTTGTCAAGAAAATCATGAATGGCAGCGGAATGAGTGCGATTAACGTCAATTTCCAGTTAATCGTAAGGGCCATCGTTAAAATTACAAATCCACCCGTAGAAATGGAATCGACTAACGTTAGAATCCCCATGCCAGCAGTTTGTTGTAAGGCATTAATATCATTTGTCGCATGAGCCATTAAATCACCGACACGCCTTTTTTGATAGAATGACGGAGACATTCTCGTAAAATGATTGAATAACTTTTCACGCATCGTCCGTGATAACAGGACGGCTGATCCGAAAATCATGACACGCCAATAAAAACGCGCGAAATACATAAGAATCCCTGCAATCGCCAAGATAATGAGCCATTTTGTTAGACCAGGAGCTGTCAATTCGTTTAGCGTAATGTCATCGACAATATACCCAATGATTTTTGGCGGCAGCAATTGCAAAATGGAAACAAGGACTAGTGCAGCAATTCCCAAAGCATATTGCTTTTTTCGTTGTTTAAAAAACCAACTCAGTTGTAATAAAACTTTCACATGACTCCCCCTACTTTTCTTTAAAATTGAACCTTTTACTAGTTTAGCAAAATTAGGAACAATATAAAAGCTCCGAGTTCTAAATTATTCGGATTCTGAAATACTTTTATATTTACTTTAAGAATAAACGCTTGTTTCGTTCACAAGTTTTTAAATTTATCGCATTAATATTTGTGAATATTTACACATACTATTTAGTTTCATGCTATTATTAAGAAATGTTTAGTCAATAGCGGAGGGAAAACAAATGACAGTAAAACAACAAGAATCACAAACATTGCATGTAGAAGATATCTTAAAAGCATACCAGCAATTAAAAGATGTGGTTGCACACACACCTTTACAAAAAAATGAGCAGTTGTCCGAAAAATATGGTTGCCATGTGTATATAAAAAGAGAAGATTTGCAGTATGTTCGCTCCTTCAAATTACGCGGCGCTTATTATAAGATGATGAAAGTCGAAAAAGTCGCACGTGAAAAAGGAATCGTTTGTGCGAGTGCTGGTAACCATGCGCAAGGGGTCGCCTATGCCTGTGCACAATTAGGAATCGATGGCAAAATATTCATGCCCCAAACAACGCCCAAGCAAAAAGTAAATCAAGTAAAAATGTTTGGACGTGAACATGTCGAAATTATTTTGACTGGCGATACTTTTGATGACTCGTCCGCCAGCGCAACGGAGTATGCTAATGAGAATGACAGGATTTTCATCCACCCATTCGACGACTTAGATATTATCGCAGGTCAAGGAACAGTCGCTATTGAAATTATGAATGACATAGAAGAACCTATCGATTATGTCTTTTCCAGCATTGGTGGAGGCGGTCTCCTATCAGGACTTAGCACTTACATTAAAAATGTTTCACCAAGTACACAGATGATCGGCGTCGAACCAGCTGGTGCGGCAAGTATGCAAGCGGCATTCGCCAATAAAGGCGTGACAACATTAGAGAATATCGATAAATTTGTTGACGGAGCTGCCGTACAACGTGTCGGGCAACACACTTATGAAATTTGTAAAAAATATGTGACGGACATCGTGCCTGTTCCAGAAGGCAAAGTTTGTTCAACGATTTTAGAATTGTATAATTTGCATGCGATTATTGCTGAACCAGCCGGCGCTCTGCCGATTGCCGCACTCGATTTTTACAAAGAAGAAATTAAAGGGAAATCGATTGTCTGCGTCATTAGCGGCGGGAATAATGATATCGGCCGAATGCAAGAAATCAAAGAAAAGTCATTAATTTATGAAGGACTTCTCTATTATTTCATCGTTAATTTTCCCCAACGTGCCGGAGCACTCCGCCAATTTTTGGACGAAGTACTTGGACCGGATGATGATATTACGACATTCGAATACACGAAGAAGAACAACAAAGAAAGCGGTCCGGGACTTGTCGGCATTGAATTAAAGCACAGCGAGGACTACGCGGAGCTTATTCAGCGAATGAATCAATGGGGCTTTGCTTATAAAGAAATAAACAAAGATAGTACATTATTTGATTTACTCATATAGATACTAGTAATTGCAATACAAATAACTAACACGTATAATATAAGTGAATTAACATACATTAAAAAAGACCGCTTGATGTACCACCATCAAACGGCCTGTCATAGAATAGTATCGCTTCAAAGGCGATCAGCACGAGGCAGTAAACCGCACTCTCACTTAGAGGTTCAGAGGCGGTTTACTTTTTTCTTGAAAAAGTATATGACAACGCAATGACCGTAACAATTAGAGTTGAAAATCCAATTGACATGCTCAATGCTTCAAATGTCGTCATTAGCAACACCTCCTTTCCCTGTTATTCACGCAAAGTCGCGAGAATTAAGGGATTACAGATGCGCCAACCGCCTATGAACACACACTATTCTATTCCTCCTCCATCATACCACACATGCGTTCTTTTTTATTCGAAAATTTCAAAATTCTTACTTAAAATGTCCACCGATAAGTTTTGCTCGTTCTACGGCCGTTCCCGCTTTCGTATAGGAAACCGCGCGGAGTACAGCATTCGAACCGTATTTATTTCTAAGCGAATCGATTGTTTCCCCGAGCTTCCGATTGCGCCACTTGCTCTCATCAAATAAGCTCAGTTGCATGGAATGCTCTTCTTCCAAGTTTGTAAGACTGATGGATAGACGCCGTATTGGACGTCCATCATGAAACTCATCTAGTAATACCGTACAAAGTTGATAAATTTTCATCGTGTCGTTCGTCGCTTCGGCCATTGAACGTGATCGATTAAAACCCCCGCCGAATGCGTGCTTTGAATAACTGGCAGACAAATGGACAGTACGCCCTGCCCTCTTCGCTTCCCTCGCTCGCATCCCAATATCCTCACACATTTCCAAGATAACCGTAAGAATATCTTCTCGTTCGACATAGTCACGGTATAGAACTTGCCCTTTTCCGTAGCTTACTTGCCCTTCGACAAGCAGTGCGCCCATGTCGGATAAGTCGATTCCATGTGCATGGTAATACAGCTGATTCCCCATTACACCGAATTTCTTCTCGAGCCTTTCAAGCGGTGCATGCGCAAGATCGCCAACAGAGAAAAGCCCCATACCGTTGAGCGTTTTTTCTAGGCGACTGCCAATCCCCCACATTCGACTTAGCGGTACGACTGGCCATAACTTTTCCGGCACGTCGTCATACGTCCATTCCGCAATTCCCGTTTTCTTCGCTTCAAGATCGAGCGCTAGTTTGGAAAGAAGTATGTTTGGACCTATCCCAATTGCGGACCGAAGCTCAAATTGACTCATAAGATCTTCGCGTATACGGCGGACTAATTTTTCTGGAGGTCCCCATAAACGTTCTGTCCCAGCTAAGTCAATAAAACTTTCATCGACGCTATATGTGTGAATGGCCTCTTTTGGAACATATCGGTTCAAAAGCCGAGTAATTTCCATCGATACGTCGATAAAGAAGCCCATCTTCGGTTCAATAAGATGAATTGATGGATCATCCGGTATTTCAAACAATCGATTGCCAGTCTTTATCCCGAATTTTTCTTTTAACGGCGGTGATGCAGCGAGGACAACTCCGCCTTTTCGGTCCTTATTTCCGACAATCGCAATAGGCGTCTCCATAACATCAAGCCCTTCCATCACTGCCGCACAACTCGCGTAAAAACTACGCATATCAAGACAAATAATTTTTCGATTCGGTAAATCCTCATACATACTAACACCTCCAAGGAACATGTGTTCTATAATTCAGTATAGCCCATTTTTCCATTGTTAATCAATGAGAAGTTTTTACAATTAAGAAGGGAATTAGAAAAAGCCAACATTTTGCGTCGGCTTTTGCATTAGTCATTAAATTAATCGCTGAGTGACAAAGAGATACTCCCTACAGCTACTGTCAATTTGACGTTCGGTCCGCCAATTCCAATAGAACCGCCTACTTCGTTCGGTAAGTTGATTGTTGTATTCCCCACACTATTATTTAAGTCGGTTTGGAGGGCGAGTGGTGCTTCTTTTGTTTTGACGTCAATATTCCCAACTTCGGTTTTCGCTTGAATGTTATTCGCTATACTTTGTAAGTTAATTGTAATGTCCCCAACTTCCGCCTTGGCATTGACCACTCCACCTATTCCGAGTAAGTTAATATTCCCGGTGGTTATAGTTATATGCGATTCGTTGGCATAGATCGAATCGACATAAATGTTTGCAACATCGGCGTGTACCTGAAGTCGATCATATTGTTTAGTAGGAAGCTCTACTAAAATGGTATAACCGTCAGATAATTTTCGGAAGGAAAAAAAACCGGATTTCATTTTTGCTTTTATCGTTACTTCGCCGTTTTTTTCTTTTAAAGTCAGCTTGAACTTTTTTGATGGTTTCTTCGTTGCTTTTCCTTCTAATTGCACCCGTATGTCATGCCCGTCATGTGGCGCAATTTGAATGTCGCCGATATCCGTAGACACATTCACATTTACAATATGATCAGCGGCAATGGATTTGCTTAACTCATCTCCAGATCCTCCGAATAAGAACAGCAAGAATTTAATCGCGATAATAATTCCAATAAGGATCACTGCAATGCGCATGATTTGGTTCAAACTCATTTTGTTTTCCCCTTTATTAGGCTGATCGCTGTACCTTACCATTCTATTCGTGAATGTCCGTTAAAATAGCCGGATTCCAAATTTACTTAACCCTATTTCGAACAAAGGCGAAATAAACGCCAAACCCAATCAGCAGTAAAAGAATAAAAATCGGTAAATTTCCAATGATGAATACGATCAAACCTGAACCGGCTGCAAGTATAAAGTTCGTACTAGTCGCAAGTTGTTTTTTCGTTTTATCCCATGTATCTAAGTCTTTATTATCTAGTTCGGGTACAATAACGCGATTCTCAAACATCATAATTTCAATCGTCGAATAAGCTGTTTGGTTTTCTAAGAAATTCATTTTCCCAACAATTAGTTCAATTTCTTCTTGGATAGCCGATAAGTCAGACGATATTTTTAATAAATCCTCGGTTTTTTCTGCATCGCCCATAAAATCAAGCAACCTTTCCTCAACTGCGCGTTTCGATTTAACTCGTGATTTCAAGTCAACGTATTGCTCCGTCACATCTTGGCCGGTTACTGAACGCTCTAAGATGTCAGCAGCTTCTCCCTCGGCAGCTGTCAAAAACTTTTGGAAATGTTGTTCTGGAATTCGAACTGTAATTTCTCCGCTAACTGATTCATCATCTTCTCGATATACATTTGACTCCACGATGTATCCACCGTATTCAGTCACCTTTTTTTCTATATTTTGTTCAGCTTTTGCAAAATCTTTTACATTCAGTTGCAAATTTGCCCGGTGGATGATCATCCGGTCCGTTGAAACTTCGCTAACCACTTTTCCAACGTCTGTTTCTGATTCTGATTCTGATTCAGCCTCTGCGCCGGACTCCTCGCTCTCTGTCACTGAACTATCCCGGTCAACAGCCATATCATTTGAAATCGATGATTCAGGGGATGATTCATATTTCCCCGCAGATAGCCCCTTATCTTCTTTCATTGAATCATTTGAACTGCATGCGGTCATAAAGATAGAAACACTTATTATTAACCCTATCCATAACACTTTTTTCATCATAGATTCCCCTCCTGGTCTCGTTAATGAAGTAGACGGTAAAATTTAGAAATAGTTACAACTGACTAAAATGAAACCAAAAATAGATTCGAACGTATTATGATATAATGGCATTAGTTAAATTAGTGAATGGAAACTACTAGGAGGGCGAAATATGGGACTTTTTGGATTCTTTAAAAGTCAATTTATAGAAGTAATCGAATGGACAGACAGTAATACCAACACAATGGTTTACAGATTCCCCGTTCAAAATAATGAAATTAAAATGGGTGCAGAATTAACCGTTAGAGAATCGCAAGTAGCGATTTTTGTCAATGAAGGTGAAATTGCCGATGTATTTGGTCCAGGTAGGCATCAATTATGGACGCAAAACATGCCTGTCTTAACAAAGTTAAAGTCTTGGAAAACTGGTTTTAACTCTCCTTTTAAAGCAGAAGTATACTTTGTCAATACGAAACAATTTGTGAATCAAAAATGGGGTACGTCAAATCCAATTATGATGAGAGATCCTGAATTTGGGATGATTCGTTTACGTGGATATGGGATCTATTCTTACCGCGTTTCCGAACCGACTGTATTTTTAAAAGAATTATTTGGAACGAATGCTACATATGATACGAGTAGCATTGAGAATCAGTTGAAAAAGATGATTATCTCCGGTTTGACAGATTTATTCGCAGAGTCGAAAATAGCAGCACTAGATTTGGCGATGTTCTACGACGAGTTAAGCACACAAGGGAAAGAAAAAATGCAAGAGCGTTTTAGTGCATTTGGATTTGAAATCACTTCCCTATACATCGAAAACTTATCGTTGCCAAAAGAAGTTGAACAAGCGATGGATAAACGAACATCGATGGGCGTTCTTGGTGACCTAGGACAGTACCAACAGTTTCAAGCGGCTGAAGCACTTCGGGACGCTGCGAAGAATGAAGGCGGCGGACTTGCAGGAGCGGGCGCTGGACTCGGAGCTGGAGCTGCATTAGGTGGTGTCATGGCGAATGCGTTTTCAGGCAATCAACAACAAAATGCAGCACCAGCACCATCACCAGCGTCTGAAAAAGTAAATTGTCCGCATTGTGATGCCCTCGTCAACAAAAACGCTAAGTTTTGCGGAGATTGCGGAAAATCAGTACAAAAGAAAAAAGTTCCATGCGTTAATTGTAAAACAGAAATAAATGAAGATGCGAAGTTCTGCGGCGAGTGTGGGACTAACCAGCTTTCTAAGAAAACTTGTGAAAAATGTGGGAAAGAAAATAATCCAAATGCCAAGTTTTGTGGGGACTGCGGAGAAACGCTATAACAGGGAAAAAGAGGTGAGCTCGTGACAAACTCGGAAAATAACGAACAAACCGAACCGGTAACGATTGAACAAACCGAAGTAAATCAATGTTCTTCTTGTGGGGGGAATACAGTTTATGACCCTTCCAGCGGCGCTCTTAAATGTCCTTTTTGTGGAAGCGAAAAAGAAATTGAAAAAACACAACATAATACAATTGAGCATAGCTTTTTACAAGCATTAGAAAAAGATGACCATAGTTGGGATGATGAAAAACGCGTTTTTTCATGTGAAAACTGTGGAGCTGAAACGGTTTTAGATAAAGACAAAGTAGCTGACTTTTGTACATTTTGCGGCTCATCTCATATTTCTTCAAGTGAAAATCACGCGGGGATTAAACCCGCCCTAGTCCTTCCCTTTCAAGTGCCGAAAGAGGAAGCAATCGAGAAATTTAAAGTTTGGATTAATAAGCGCTACTTCGCCCCTTCTTCACTGAAAAAATCTTATCAATTAAGTAAAATTTCCGGGGCGTATCTTCCCTATTGGACATTCGATTCGGAGACCCGTTCAAATTTTGTCGTACGAATCGGAACCTATTATTATGTTACCGTCACGCGAACCGTCGTTGAGGACGGTAAATCTAGACAAGTAACAGAACAAGTTCGGAAAATTAGATGGCGGACAGAGAGCGGCCGGTACAATGAGTTTTTTGATGATGTTCTTGTAAAAGCCTCCCGTAATGTAGCAAGTGATCTCATTCATAAAATCGAACCTTTCCAATTGAATGCCCTTGTTGACTATAAATCTCAGTTTCTATCGGGTTTCTTGGCAGAAAGATATTCAATTCCTCTGAAGGAAGGTTGGAATGGGGCAAAAGCGATAATTGACAGGCGGATTACAAATGGGATCGAAAGACAAGTTCACGGGGATGTTGTACAAGTTACAAGCGTCTCTACCAATTACGATGACATTACGTATAAACATATCTTATTGCCAATCTGGATTTCATCGTTTCATTTCAATAATAAGGTTTACCGATTTTTAGTGAATGGACAAACTGGAAAAGTCAGTGGAAACGCGCCAATAAGTGCTCTAAAGGTAACGATTTTTTCGTTAGTTGCTATTGTAGTTATTACTATTCTTGTTGTTTTCTTTGGAAATCAGTGATTTTGCAAGATTAAAATGGTCAGGAGGTTGCCCTCTTGACCATTTTTTCATTTCAGTTTAGCACTAAAAAGTGACGTGTAAAATATGTTTGTACAGGTCTTTGTAGTAGAAAATGTTATAGTTGTATAGAAGCATAATTATTTTGCATGCAAGATTAGGAGAGAATATCATGGATAGAAAAGAAAAACAATTAGTTGATCACTACTACAAAAAGTTTTCCGAAAGAAGTTTTGATGAAAAAGATGTGTATAGCTTTTTAATGGGCGTTAGAGAGCATGCGAGCGAAATTAAAGTGATTAAAGAACTTTCAGACTTTATTGTACATAGAGAAAAGAGTACGGGCTACGTAAAGGATTACCTGAATGAATGTAAGGATATTATTAATAATCTAGGAAAAGAAAAAAACCGTAGAAAAATTGAGAATATCTTCTCGTTTAAAGAAATCAGAAACGGTTTCAACGCTTTATTTCTACAACTTGGCTTTGAAAAACTACCTTTAGACATCATCAATGATTTCATTATCTGTATGATTTCATTATTGCAGGACGTAAAAATCGTTTCTGGTAGCTTAAACAAAGAAGTCGGGCACCTAAGTTTTGCCGCATCTAGCAAAGAGCTATTTTTGATGGGCAATATGACGATTCGTAACCAGGGTCGATCTATGCCTATTACATTTCCTGTATTATCCGTAAATAATCTCTACGAAGAAATAACACCCCAAGACAAAAATGATACGCCCTATCTCTTCGATCATGAACTCATGGAAGTCATAAATATAAACCAAAAATTGGCCATAACGTTTCCTGAAATAAAGGCCTAATAACAATGAAACCAGCCGTGAGAAATTAATCGGCTGGTTTTTCATCGGCTATTTTTTCAAAAAGTAGTTGCGTCCTAATCGTTCGACAAGCGTTGGTGCAAGCGCGTGAAGTTTACTTGTAATTCCCATATACCAAGGTAGATTCACTTCTCTTACAGGTTTTTCAATCGATTGCATCACTGAATCGACAACTGTGTCTACGGTCAGTAAATGTTTACTTAACGATTTACGGTAATTCCCAGTCTTGTCTGCAAGATCTAGGAACGCTGTATCGATTGGACCTGGATTAATTGTCGTAACGTGAATGCCGAACGGCGCAACTTCCATACGTAGTGCATTCGCATACCCTAATAGTGCATGTTTTGACGCAGCGTAGACAGAGGCCTTCGGGGTTGCAACCTTCCCCGCTTGAGAGCCGAGGTAGATTAAATGGCCACTTTTACGTGCCATCATGTTCGGCAGTAGACGTTTTGTCAGTTCGATTGGTGCAACGACGTTGATGTCCATTGTTCTACGTGTTGTTTCGCTGGAAAGTTCATGCGCATATTGGAACGTACCGACACCTGCGGAAAAAATAACAACGTCTGGAAAACCAATTTGTTCCATGATAAAATCGATGCCTTCCATTTCAGATAAATCCGCGGGTATCGTATGTGCCCCTTCATTCTCCAACTCCCATAATACATCCGGGGCTCTTCCGGTTGCCCAAACTTCATGCCCTTCTTTTAGCAATCGCTTGGTCAATGCATATCCTACTCCACTTGTTGCGCCTGTGATTAGGAAGGATTTACGCTTTTTCATAATGCAAAATACCACTTTCATCTCGAGTTTCACGAACGAGTTCCTTGTCGACAAGGTAATCAGTATGTCCGATTGCTACAGATAATGTGAGCCCGAGTTCTTTTTCGTACACAGTTGGGAAAAGTGCTTTTGTTAATTCGAAAATTGTTCGTGGTCCATTGTCCATCATGGCATGTACTTTCATGGCACGTTCCCGTTGTTTTTCAAGTCTGGCCTCAATAAGCGGATGTGCATTTCGTACTTCGTCCCCATGGCCCGGGTAAATGACTTCAACAGGCAACGTAAGAATTCTTTTTAAGGATTCATTGTATTGAAGCAATGAACGCGGGCGCTTATCTTCTGGATCAAGTGGTGGTTCAATTAGTGGATTTGATGCCACTTTCGGAAGGACGAGGTCGCCCCCAATCATCTGTCTTGTGTCTTCATTCCAAAAGACATGATGGCTTTGCGCATGTCCCAATGTTTCTAGAGCTGTCCAACCCGGATGTCCAGGTAGCGCATCTCCTTCAATAAGTATTTTATCTAACGGTCTGTCTCCCATAAGCGCAACGGATCTTTTCATCTTTTTTACCCAAGCTAAATACTCATCGGGTACACCTTCTTCGATAAGGCAATCAAGGTAAAACTTGTCATGATAATTAAAAAAAGCTTCGTCTCGTTTTAACCAAAAATTATTGTAGGGATGTCCGAGCACTGTTGCGTTTTCAAATGCATCAATCCAACCCGCATGATCAGGGTGATGGTGTGTTAAGAAGACTTGTTCAATATCAGAAAATGTGTAACCTGCCTCTTTCAGGCCATGCTTGAGTGCTTCATACGCTTCTGGTGTTTTCGGTCCCGCGTCAACGAGTGATAACGTATCTCCTTTGATGAGAAACGCGTTTACATCACCAACTGCGAATGGTGTCGGAATAACTATTGTATGTATCATATGTAAAATCTCCTTCATGTGTAAATGAATAGGTATTCAGTTCATTGTACATCTTTTGGGAGTCGAGGTCATCTATTCTTTTAGTCGAATTATTAATTTGTTGACTTTCAATGGTTAGCATGCAATAATCAGACTAATTCAGGAACATGTAAGCTTTGACGAAGACGAGTAGTTATGGTGATGGAGATAAGAAAATGTGGCCACCGGCTGAAAGCCACACATCCCTCTCCCATTTCGAACCTGCTTCCGAGCTGTTGTGGAAACACGACCGTCTCCAACGCGTTAAGTTGGAAACAAGTAGTGCCGTAAATTCGGCAAATTTAGGTGGTACCGCGGAAACATGCGTTTTCGTCCTTTAAGTAGGATGAGAACGCATTTTTTTTGATTTTATTGAAATGAAAGAGGCGATTTTTTGGAAAAGATCATATTTGTAGGTGCGGGTTCGATGGCGGAGGCTATTATCGGTGGAATTGTAGCGCAAGGTGCGGTACTACCTCAAGATGTATTTGTGATGAATAAATCTGACGATGAAAGATTGATTTCATTGCAAAAAAGGTATGGAGTGTCCATCGTGTGCAAGGAGAAAAAAGCATTCGAAAATGCGGATCTTGTCGTTCTTGCGACGAAACCAAAAGACATTCAGCAAGTACTAACTGACATCTGCCCTTTCATAAATAAAAATACTGCTGTTTTATCTGTAATTGCCGGCGTTTCCATAAGCACTATTGAAAACGGTCTAGGAAATCGACCAATTGCGAGATCCATGCCGAACACATCCGCAACGATTGGAAAATCAGCAACTGGCATTGCTATGAATACTGCAGTCGATATCAATATGCGAAAACAGCTTCTAGGTTTGTTAGAATCGATTGGCCTAGTAAAAGAAGTTGAAGAAGACGATTTGCACGCGTTGACTGCCCTTTCCGGAAGTGGTCCGGCTTATGTCTATTACTTGGCGGAAGCGCTCGAGGAAGCTGCGATTAGTAAAGGGTTGAAAAAAGATGTGGCACGCTCACTCATCATCCAAACGCTTGAAGGTGCTGCGGCGATGATGAAAGTGACTGGAACGGAACCAGCTGAACTCCGGGAAAATGTGACAAGTCCCGGTGGAACAACCGCGGCAGGACTACAAGCATTGGAAAATCGATTTTTCAAAGAAACAATTGCTGAGTGCATTGAAAAAGCAACTGCTCGGTCGCGTGAACTAGGTGCGGAATAGCAATATTTATTCACCATTTTTTCTTGATGTTGCTTTCTTTCGATAAAACGTTTTCCTTCTCGGGGGAACTTTAGTCATAACTGATGCAACTATTAGAAATTCATCAACATACTATTATTCCTGAACTGTAACAGCCAAGAATTGAACTGCATTCTTCTTTATTGCTATACTAGTAGAAGAAATAAATATGGAGGTTATTCATTTGGCTAAGTTATTTGAACCTTATACAATACGCGGTGTCGAATTTAAAAACCGCATTGTGATGGCACCAATGTGTATGTATTCGAGTCATCATGAAGATGGCATGATTGAAGACTGGCATAAAACTCATTATGCAACGCGTGCCGTCGGGCAAGTTGGACTTATTATTGTGGAGGCGACGGCGGTACAACCAGAAGGACGCATATCCGCGCAGGATCTTGGCATTTGGAACGATGATCATATCGACGGTCTTGCAGAAGCCGTTCGCCTCATGAAACAACACGGCGCAAAAACGGGCATCCAACTGGCACATGCCGGACGGAAAGCGACTGTTGACAGCGATATTTACGCACCGTCTGCGATTCGATTCAACGATTCCTATAAAACGCCTGTTGAAATGACGAAAGACGATATACAGGAGACGATTCAAGCATTTAAAGATGGCGCAATTCGAGCTGAGAAAGCTGGATTCGATGTAATCGAACTGCACGGAGCACATGGTTATCTAATCAACGAGTTCTTATCTCCTTTATCGAATAAACGGACAGATGAATATGGCGGAACGAGTGAAAATCGCTACCGCATTTTACGTGAAATCATCCAGGAAGTGCGTTCAGTTTGGGAAGGACCTTTATTTGTCCGTATTTCCGCATATGATTACACAGAAGGCGGCATGACGCCGGAAACTTATATTGAAATGGTAAAATGGATGAAAGCGCAAGGTGTGGATTTGATTGATGTGAGTTCTGGGGCTGTGGTTCCGGCAAGAATCGACGCTTATCCGGGTTATCAAGTGAAGTTTTCGGAGACAATCAAAGAAGGCGCGGGTATTGCTACTGGGGCTGTTGGTCTAATTACCACTAGCATCCAAGCAGAAGAAATTTTAAAAAACAACCGCGCCGATGTCGTTTTATTGGCAAGAGAATTATTACGTGATCCCTACTGGGCATACACCGCAGCGAAAGAGTTAGGCGTGAAAATTGAAACTCCGAAACAATATGAGCGAGGCTGGATTTTTTAATTAGATAATAATCGAAAACCCACGAATTTTCTCATTCGTGGGTTTTCCATACCTATCGTCTGAACCATTTCTCACGTATAAAATAACTATTTTCCAAAATGATTGTTAATGTGAAACACTACTATGATATATTGAATGAAGAAATAGTTATTTTAATAATTCAAAAAGGTTCGAAAGGATTGGGAATTATGCAGATTTTATCGGGAAGCACCCAGCTTGTAGAGAATTCTTTACGTGAATTGGGCTATTCAAACGAGATTGTCCAATTAACAGACAGTGCGCGAACCGCGCAAGAAGCAGCAGATGCGTTAGGATGTGAAGTGGCGCAAATTGCCAAATCAATTATTTTCCGACTTAAAAGTACAAATGAACCTCTTTTAGTTGTTGCAAGTGGTATCAATCGTATCAACGAGAAGTCTATTGCCAGGCAACTCGATGATAAATTAGGGAAAGCTGATGCAGACTTTGTTCGCGAGTCGACAGGGTTTGTCATCGGTGGTGTACCTCCACTAGGACATAAAGAACCAGTGCGCACCTTAATCGACGAAGATCTTTTTCAGTTTAAAACGATTTGGGCGGCCGCCGGACATCCAAAAGCAGTATTTCAACTAACACCAGATGAACTTATGAAGATGACAAACGGACAAGTTGTATCAGTGAAATGATGTTTTTTTAAAAATAAACCCGATTGTTCCTACTCAAAGGAAAAACCGGGTTTGTTTCTTGACCTATTAGTTGTGTTTTACTTTAGTTTTCTATATGAATAAGTGTGTGGTTTTTCCATTCAAACCTCGCAAAGTCTTCAGCAATATAAAGGTCTGGAAAAATGGCTTGTCCTTGCTTTAATAATTCGGGAATGTCTCTTGGCAAAAAACGAGCACTAATATGATTGGCAATTAGTGTTTTTGCTTCGGCTAATTTTGCGGTTGTTGCCGCATCGCCAATTGTTGAATGACCATAGTCTTTTGCAAGTTCGCCCGTTTCTAGATCGAAGGTTGCTTCATGAATTAAAATATCCGCTTTATGCGCCAACTCAATTGCTTCAGCACAATAACGTGTGTCACCAAGGATTGTAACGGTAAATCCTTCTTGTGGTTCTCCTGTCACATCTTTACTTAAGACGAGTCGACCATCTGGCAATTCAACGTCTACTCCATCTTTTAATTGCTTCAAAAGCGGACCTTTTGGAACACCTATTTTTGTCACTTCTTCAATCAGTAATTTCCCTGGCAGCGGTTTTTGTTCAATCCGATAACCGAAACACGGAATCACATGGCGTAATGATTTTGCTGTAACCAGAAAGTAATCATTCTCAAAAACAATTCCGTCTCGAACTTCATGAATAACAAGTTGATATGTTAAATGAGTTTGACTTAATTGAAATGTAGTTGTCAGCCATTCTTCCAGTCCGACTGGTCCATAAATATGAAGGGCATCCTCGCCACCAAGAAATGACCTGGAACTTAAAAGGCCTGGTAAGCCTAAAATATGATCCCCGTGTAGGTGGGTGACAAAAATTTTAGCTATTTTACTCGGTTTCAATGGAGTATGTAATATTTGATGTTGTGTTGCTTCCCCGCAGTCAACTAGCCACAATCCTTCTCCTTCGGCAGAAAGATTTACGACGACTGAGGACGTATTACGCATTTTAGACGGCATCCCTGCGCCAGTTCCTAAAAACTGTAATTCCATAAGATTTTCCCACCTTTCCACGATTTGTTAGGATTGCCCTCTTTTTATTGAGCCAGGTCCGAATTTCTGTTCAATTTTTTTCACAAGGCTATCCAGTTTCTCTGATTCCGCATGTTTTTCAAAATTATAAATCGATAATTGCTCATATAATTCATTCGTCGGTATGACGTTTGATATAGTTATCCCAAGTAGACGGATCGGTTCACCATCCCAATATAATTTAAATAATTCGACTGCTTCATGATAGATTTCATCTTCTTTATAAAGCGGATTAAGTACTGTTCTGCTTCTCGTTTGGTTTTTCCAATCAGCAGTGCGAATTTGAATCATAATCACAGTTCCAGCTAATTGTTCACGTTCCAGTCGCATGGCAACTTTATTGGCCAACCATTTGAATGTTTTTAAGCATTCATTTAGTTCAGTTTCATCGATTGGTAAGGTCGTCGAACTTCCTACGCTTTTCCGTTCTTCCGCTGCTTCTGGATCCACAAGTCGCTCATCAATGCCGTTCGCTCGTTTCCTTAAGCGTTCCCCATTTTTGCCTAGAGATAAGCTTATTCTTTTTTCATCCGCTGTAGCGATATCTCCAATGGTGTAAATACCGAGTTCGTTCAGCTTCTTTTCAGTACTTTTTCCAATCCCATGCATTTCAATGACAGGAAGTGACCAAAGGATTTTTTCGATTTCACGCTTACGTAAAATTGTTATTCCCATGGGTTTCTTCATATCAGATGCTGTTTTAGCAAGAAACTTATTCGGTGCAATTCCAATTGAACATGGCAAATCCAGCTCTTGCATGATTCGTTGTTGAATGCCTTCCGTAATTGAAACGGCATCAGTGAGGCCGCCGATGCCAGTAATATCGATATATGCCTCATCAATGGAAACGGGTTCAACAAGGTCCGTATACGTTCGTAATATATCAAATACGGCTTTGGATGCGATTCTATATTTTTCGAAATCAGGCGGAACGATAACTAAGTCGGGGCAAAGTCGTCTCGCTTCACCCACTGTCATCGTTGTATAGATGCCGAGTGCTCTCGCTTCATACGAACAAGTTACGAGGATCCCACGGCGTTGTTTCGGATTTCCCGCAACCGCCATTGGAATTCCTTTTAGTGAGGGGTCATGTGCCTGTTCAACTGAAGCGAAGAAACTATTCATATCAAGATGCAGGATGACCCTTGCCCGTGTTTCACCGACAGTCGCCACATGACTTCCCCCCCATTTATTTGCTAATTACTTTATTCTTTTGAAGCTGTTACCTTAACAATTTCTATAAGTAATTCAGTTAATTTATTTAATTCTTCAACTGGCATCCGTTCATTTTTCGTATGAATTTCTTCATACCCAACTGATAATGTAACGGTTGGAATACCTGCGCCGTTAAAGACGTTACCGTCACTACCTCCGCCACTCGATAATAGCTCAGGAGTTCTACCGATATTGTTAATGGCTTGAATTGCTGTTTGAACAACTTCAGCATTTTCTTCAAAGCTGAATCCCGGATACATTTCTTGAACTTCAGTTTTAGCATGACCACCCATTTGTTCAGCTACTCGTTCAAATGTTGAAACCATATGATTCGTTTGCTTTTCTAACTTTTCCGGATTAATCGAACGTGCTTCTGCTACGATTGTAACTTCATCGCAGACGATATTTGTTGCGCGCCCTCCGTGGAAACTCCCGATATTTGCTGTCGTTTCAGCATCAATGCGCCCAAGCGTCATTGCGGAAATTGACTTGGCTGCAATATTAATCGCTGATACACCTTTTTCTGGCGCAACACCCGCATGCGCCGTTTTACCTAAAATCGTGGTCCATAGTTTAGCTTGATACGGTGCTGATGTTACAATGCCGCCTACTTTTCCATCACTATCTACCGCATAACCGTATTTTGATGTAATGAGGGAAGTGTCCATTTCCTTCGCGCCTACAAGTCCACTTTCTTCACCCGCAGTAATAACAAATTGAATATTCCCGTGTGAGATATTATTTTCTTTTACCGTACGCATCATTTCAAATAATGCTGCGATACCTGCTTTATCATCCGCACCCAGAATTGTCGTGCCGTCGGAATAGACATAGCCGTCTTTGCGCAGTTCTGGTTTTATACCTAATCCTGGAACAACAGTGTCCATATGACATGTGAAGTAAATGGAATCCGCGTCAGCTACGGTCCCTTTAATAGAAGCAATTAGATTTCCAGCACCGTGTCCACTTCTTTGTGCGGAATCATCTTCAATGACCGTAAACCCGAGTTCTTCCATTTTCGTTTTCAATACATCTGCAATTACACGTTCATCTTTTGTTTCAGAGTCGATTTGCACAAGCTCAAAAAATTCTTCTAGTAGTCTTTCTTTATTCATTAAATTCCATCTCCTTAAAGCGGTATATTTCCATGTTTCTTTTTAGGTCTTGTTTCTTTTTTATTCCGCATCATATCCAATGCTTGAATTAGCTTAATGCGCGTTTCTCTTGGATCGATAACGTCATCAACCATTCCATGAGAGGCAGCGACATATGGATTAGCAAATTTTGCACGATACTCTTCAATTTTCTCTGCTCGGGTTTCCTCTGGATTATCCGAGTTTGCGATATCACGTGAGGAAATAATATTTGCAGCGCCTTCAGGACCCATAACTGCAATCTCGGCATTCGGCCATGCATAAACAATGTCTGCCCCAATCGATTTCGAGTTAAGCGCAACATACGCACCGCCGAAAGCTTTTCGTAAAATAACAGTCATCTTTGGAACGGTAGCCTCTGAATATGCATACAAGATTTTTGCTCCGTGGCGAATAATGCCGCCGTGCTCTTGTTTTACACCAGGGAAAAATCCACTAACATCTTCAAATGTAATAATCGGAATGTTGAAAGCATCGCAAAAACGAATAAAACGAGCGGCTTTATCGGACGAATCGATATCAAGTCCACCAGCCATGACACGCGGCTGATTGCAAACTAATCCTACCGTTTCACCTTTAATACGAGAGAATCCGATGACAATATTCCGTGCAAATTCAGGCTGTACTTCCATAAATGAATCTACATCGACGACTTGTTCAATTACACGTCGAACATCATAAGGGCGAATGCCTTCATAAGGAACGACATCTGCAAGATCTGGACGATAATCATCACTGTCAGCGTAGTTCGCAATAGGCGGCTTTTCCTCGTTATTTTGCGGCAAGTATGACAGGAGTTTACGAACATTTTCCAAAACGGTCTTTTCGTCTTCCCCACGGAAATGTGCATTCCCACTAATTGAGTTATGTACTTTTGAACCGCCAAGCGCTTCTGAAGAAATTTTTTCGCCGGTTACGGTTTCAATTACTTTTGGTCCAGTAATAAACATTTGACTAGTGTTGTCTGTCATAAATACAAAATCCGTAATCGCCGGCGAATAAACTGCGCCACCTGCACATGGCCCTAAAATTACCGAAATTTGCGGAATAACACCAGAATAAATCGCGTTACGATAAAAAATTTCCCCATAACCATCTAAAGAAAGGACGCCTTCTTGAATTCTTGCACCGCCTGAATCATTTAAACCGATAAAAGGCGCACCATTTTTCGCAGCTAAATCCATAACATTTGCGATTTTCATCGCATGCATTTCACCGAGTGCACCGCCAAAAACAGTGAAATCCTGGGAAAACAAGTAAATCGGCCTACCCTCAATTTTCCCGTATCCAGTCACTACACCGTCTCCGGGTCCTTCTTGCATGTCCATGCCGAAATCCCGTGTACGATGCGTGACGAATGGTTTTAGCTCGACAAAAGTGTCTTTATCAAGTAGAAGATCAATTCGTTCTCTTGCGGTTAACTTCCCTTTCTCATGTTGCTTCTTAATACGTTCGTCACCGCCACCAAGTTCAATTGCTCTGCGTTTATCATAAAGTTCATTAATTTTATCGTAAATGTCCATTCAATTATTCCCCTTTATCGCTTTTTTCACATAGTTCGTATAAGACACCAAAAGAAGATTTAGGATGCAGAAATGCGACCTCTGCGCCGCCCGCTCCTGTTTTGGGTTCTTCTGATAATAAGTGAATGCCTTTTTCTCTAAGTTCAACCATTCTTGACCGAATGTCCGCTACCCCAAATGCGATGTGGTGAATCCCTTCGCCTTTTGTTTCTATAAATTTTGCAACCGGACCGCTTTCATCCGTTGGCTCAAGTAATTCAAGTTTAATATTCCCAGCATCTATAAATGCCACGCGAACTTTCTGGCTTTTTACTTCTTCAATCCCGAGCAATGTTAAACCCAGTGTATGTATGTAATATTTAAGTGAATCATCGATGTTCTTGACAGCAATACCAATATGATCAACATTTTTCACCCAAAACCCCTCCCTCTCTCTATTGTACCATTTTACAAGAAGAATCCGCTACCTGTTGTGATTTCCACAATTTCTGTTAAAATAGGAATAAGAATTATTTTAAGGAGTTTGAAAATGGCCAATAAAAACGTACGCAAATGGATTCTATATGTTATGATCGCACTGATGTTAGTATCAGGACTTGGTATGGGATTAAGTATGATGTAATTTCAATAGTTAAGGGCATCCGTAGCAAGATGGCCAATAAAAAAACTGTTTGCACACATAAAATGTGTGCGAACAGTTTTTTTGATCACGTATTATAAGTCTTCGCAATACGTCTCGAAATGGCCTTGTAAGTTTGCTACAACGGACATTGGATCATGTCCTTCGATTTCATAACGGCCAACTTCCGCGACCGGTTTCCCGTCTTTTAACAATACAAAAGATGGAGATGATGGTAAGTGATCCTCACCAAAATGCATTCTAGCTTGCGCTGTAGCCTCTTTATCTTGTCCAGCAAACACTGTGACGAGATGGTCTGGGCGCTTATCAAAATGGATAGCATGTTGTGCTGCAGGACGTGCAATTCCACCTGCACAACCACAAACCGAGTTTACCATGACTAGTGTCGTACCTGAACGCTTAACTGCTTCCTCAACTTGTTCAACTGATGTTAATTGTTCATAGCCGATTGCATCCATTTCGGTGCGGGCTCTAGTTACTGTTTCATTCATTAAAAGATTAAAATCCATAGTCATTACTATCTAACCCCTTTCTTTGTTTCAATGTAATCATAACAGGAGCATTATTGACATGCAAAGGACTTGCAAGGGATAACCATAAAAAGTTGTGCATCTATTAAGGTGAACTTCCTACTCGATTCACACATCAAACAAACGATCAACCGCGTTTGCTACTGTAAGATTTCCTTGAAGTAACTCATGTTCTAATCTAGCAACTGTTTCTTTCCTACCGGCTTCTGCAAAAAATGAATCTATGAGACGGTCATTAATCATCGAATGGAACCAATCTTTTGTTTGTAAATTTCTACGGTTGTCCCAGGCGTGGTTATTTTCCATTTCCTCTTTAAAGAGCAAGATTTTTTCCCAAACGTCATCGAGACCAGTTTTGGCAAGCGATGATACTGGCAGTGCTGTTGAAGTCCAACCGGGAGAAGTAGGTTGTAAAAAATGGAGCAGTTGTTTGTACTCTCTCACAGTCTTTTTTGCGAGCTTTAAATTATCTCCATCTGCTTTATGAACGACAATTAAATCCGTGAGCTCCATAATTCCTTTTTTCATCCCTTGCAGTTCATCTCCAGCACCGGTCAAAACAAGTAGCATAAAAAAGTCGACCATCCCACGAACAACCGTTTCACTTTGTCCAACGCCAACAGTTTCAATTAGAATAATGTCATACCCAGCCGCTTCGCATAATAACATCGTTTCACGTGATTTTTTATGAACACCCCCGAGGGTACCCGCTGTCGGAGAAGGCCTAATGAATGCGTTAGGGTGTCTAGCTAGCTCTTCCATCCGTGTTTTATCGCCAAGAATACTTCCACCTGTCAATGATGAACTAGGGTCAATTGCAAGCACGGCAACTTTATGACCAGCTTGAGCTAACAGGAGCCCGAAGCTTTCAATAAAAGTACTTTTCCCTGCACCAGGAACTCCTGTAATTCCAATACGAATACTATTTCCGGTAGTAGGCAACAAATTAAGTAAAAGTTGTTGCCCCGCTTTTTTATCGGCTTCAGTAATGCTTTCTATGAGGGTAATCCCTTTTGCTAATGCTAGACGTGATCCATCCATAATGTGTTTAGTTAAATCTGGAATTGAGATTACTTGTTGTTTTTTAACAAAACGTTTCCGAGGCAATGCGATCATTCCATCATGTGTAGAATTGATGCCATCCATGATGTTCATAGCACTATCGACACGGAAATCGTCTTTTTTATCCATTAATCTGTCACTTCCTCATACCCAAGTCTATGGTAAATTTCCTCAATAACTTTTTGGGCGGCAACAGGAATAACAGTTCCAGGACCAAATATTGCAGCTGCCCCGTTCTCACGAAGAAAATCATAATCTTGTGCAGGAATTACGCCTCCGACTACGATAAGAATATCTTCACGTCCAATTTTAACGAGTTCTTTTCGTAATTCTGGGACGAGTGTTTTATGCCCTGCCGCAAGTGAACTCACACCGATGACATGCACGTCGTTTTCTGCGGCTTGTAAGGCAGTTTCCTCCGGTGTTTGAAATAGCGGACCAATGTCAACGTCAAAGCCTAAATCCGCAAAAGAAGAGGCAATCACTTTTGCTCCTCTATCATGACCGTCTTGTCCCATTTTCCCAATTAATATTCTTGGTCTGCGTCCTTCGTTTTCCATGAAGTCTTCTGCCATTTGTTTCACTTCATCAATTTCTTCCTGATTCGAAAAGTTCGAACTATATACACCACTCACAGAACGAATCACCGCCTTATGTCTTCCTGAAACTGATTCAATTGCATCTGAAATCTCACCAATGGTTGCACGTGCACGTGCTGCATCTACTGCAATCTCAAGGAGATTACCTTCTCCCGTACGCGCTGCGCTTATTAATGCTTGAAGTGTACGTTCAACTTCAGCATTGTTCCGTTCTGCTTTTATGTGATTGATTCGGTCAATTTGTTTTTGTCGAACGACAGTATTATCGATATCCAAGATATCAATGGGCTCTTCAACGTCGAGTTGATATTTATTGACCCCGATAATCGTTTCCGTTTTAGAATCGATTTGCGCTTGTCGTTTGGCCGCTGCCTCTTCAATTTTCATTTTAGGAAGTCCTGTTTCAATTGCTTTCGCCATACCGCCTAGTTCTTCGATTTCTTCAATTAAAGCCCATGCCTTCTCCATTAGTTCGTCTGTCAATTTTTCAACATAGTAAGAACCACCCCATGGATCAGCAATCTTTGTCATCAAGGTTTCTTCTTGTAAGAATAATTGTGTATTTCGTGCAATCCGTGCAGAAAAATCAGTTGGAAGTGCAATCGCTTCATCAAGTGCATTCGTATGAAGGGACTGTGTATGGCCCATCGCTGCTGCATTTGCTTCGATAAGTGTGCGTGTCACATTATTAAACGGATCTTGCTCGGTTAAACTCCAACCAGACGTTTGGGAATGTGTACGAAGTGCGAGTGACTTTGGGTTTTCTGGTTCAAACGATTGAATCATTTGTGCCCACATTTTTCGAGCAGCGCGCATCTTCGCAATTTCCATAAAATAATTCTTCCCTATTGCCCAGAAAAAGGACAATCTCGGTGCGAATGAATCAATATCGATGCCTGCTTTTAATCCTGTTCGCACATACTCAAGTCCGTCAGCCAGCGTATAGGCTAACTCGATATCCGCAGTTGCACCAGCTTCTTGCATATGATAGCCAGAAATTGAAATCGAGTTGAATTTCGGCATCTTCTTGGAAGTGAATTCAAAGATATCAGCAATAATTTTCATGGACATTTCAGGCGGAAAAATATATGTGTTTCGAACCATATATTCTTTTAAAATATCATTTTGAATGGTCCCAGCAAGTTTATCTGGCGTTACCCCTTGTTCTTCAGCTGCAACGATATAAAATGCCATTACTGGGAGCACTGCGCCGTTCATCGTCATGGATACTGACATCTCATCGAGCGGAATCCCATCAAACAAGATTTTCATATCTTCCACTGAATCGATTGCGACACCAGCTTTTCCAACATCACCCGTCACACGGGGATGATCAGAATCATAACCTCGGTGCGTTGCTAAATCAAAAGCAACAGATAAGCCTTTTTGTCCCATAGCAAGGTTTCGTCTATAAAATGCGTTACTCTCTTCTGCAGTGGAGAAGCCTGCATATTGACGAACGGTCCAAGGTCTTGAAACGTACATTGTTGGATAAGGGCCTCGGATATTCGGTGCGATACCCGGATAATCGTTCATATGGGAAACGCTTTCAACATCTTCTCTTGAATAAACTGGTTTAATGTCGATTCCTTCATTCGTTAAAAATGGATTGCCCGGTATAGTAACTGCTTCTGATAATTTAGCTGCCTGTAATGGATTTATATCACTAAACTTCGGCTTATTCATTGCTCACTTCTCCTTTCCATTTATTTTTAATCTCTACAAGTTTTTTTATTTTGTCTTGTCCACTGAAAATGAACCCATTAAGTCCGTTGGCTAACCAACTTTCACTCAGTTCAGACTCGAAATTTCCAGCTACGTCGATTAAAATTCCATTTGGAAGACCGCTAAGTAAATCTGTCATGACTTCTTCAGTTACATTAGGTTTTGCGCAGACGACTACATAATCAGGATTAGCATTCAGGAGCCATTCATTTGCTTCCTTCGGGTTGGTGAATAAGGGACTCCAAGATGAGTGAATCCCCCCTGTAGCTAAAAATCCGCTAACAAAATCTGCTCGTGGTTTCACATCTTTTAATTCGCCAAATGAGAGTAAAACTGTTTTGGGCTGTTGTTCTTGAAAATGGACTCTTATCTTTTCAAACGGTTCAGCTAAACGACCCTCTATCACTATTTTGCTGCTTTCTTTTAATTCAACCGCAGTTAAATCTGCATAAATATTTGTTCCAATTAAGGATTTCTTCCCGATTGCTACTTGCTTCGCATTATCCAACCTGCAGGCTTTTAAATGTTGTTCAAGCTTTCCATCGTTGACATATGTGTTATAGCCACCTGCTGTATCGATTTCAACAAATAATGCCCACGCTTTTTCAACAAGTTCATTTGTCAAAGTATCGATAAAATATGACCCACCTGATGGATCGAGTACTTTATCCACTAGTGTTTCATTTTTAATAACGAGTTGTACATTTTGCGCATAACGAATGGAGGCAGGTGTTGCCCCTGTTAATATGTTATGTGGGTGTACAGTAATCACATCGGCACCACCGAGGACAGCTGAAAATGCTTCGTTTCCTGCACGGAGTAAATTGACATACGGATCTAGTTTCGAAAAAGTCCGAAGAGAAGTTTCTGTTAAAATTGGAACATGACCAACCTTCGTTTCACCGAATGATGTACCAAGTGCTTGCCATAAAACACGAAAAGCACGGATTTTAGCGATTTCCATAAAGAAATGGCTGTCAATTGCAAAACCAACAAAAAACTGTTCACTAAACTCATGAAAACTTTTATAAGTAGTTGCAGTTTCAGCCCCTTTTGCAAGTGCAAGTGCCAGCTCTGTAACCGCATCTGCACCGTTTAAATGCGCACTGCGTGTATCTGAAAAATTAGTTCGAATATTTTTATAGCCTTCTGGTAAAAAACAACCCGTAATCGAAACGGCACCCCGCACCTTGCTTCGATTTTCTGTTGTTACTAAATCAAATATTTTAAGTACAGAATCGTCATGCTTCGTATTTGTTATGAATATTGGGTGTAAAGGAAGAAGATTCGCTAATCTTTCAAGTGACTTATCATCCCATTTAAGTTGCTTTGTCCCATCATAAACAATCGCTTCGTTTCCACGTTCAAGTGAATTTGAAAGCGCTAGAACAAATGACTTCCCGTCATCGGCATATTGATGTTGAGCAACCACCCATCCAGGTTGTTTTTTTGCAGCCCTGATAGTCGAAATCATCGCTGAATGATCTGTTTCTTCTTTAACATATAATGGCTGTAAGTCGATGCCTTCAGGCGTTTTCGTAATTAGTTTTTCAAACTGTTTCCCTTTTAATGATTTAACTGCAACCTCTTTCCATTCGGAATAGTTTACATCTTCAAAAGTCGTTGTTTTCATCGTATGTATTGTCATTTTTCGATTCCCTCCTAAACTACTGGACTAACTTCTATTTTACATGAGCACCGAGCATATTGTAAGTTGAAAAAGCCCAGAACCTTATTTCTGTTCTGGGCTTTTTCCATTTAGTAAATTGATGTATTTTCTTTAGATATATTTTCTAAAATTTCTTTAACGCGCGCAAGGAAACGACCCGCAACAAGTCCATCAAGTACTCTGTGATCAAGCGATAGACAAAGGTTAACCATATCGCGTGCAGCAATCATGCCACCGTCCATGATAACGGGACGTTTAACAATTGATTCGACTTGAAGAATTGCAGCTTGTGGATGATTGATAATCCCCATAGATTGTACAGAACCAAATGATCCAGTATTATTCACGGTGAAAGTTCCACCTTGCATCTCAGTTGACTTTAACTTTCCAGTACGTACTTTAGTGGCCAATTCTTGAATATCTCGGCCAATTCCTTTAATCGTCTTTTCGTCTGCATGATTAATAACTGGAACAAATAGTGAATCTTCTGTTGCGACTGCAATTGAAATGTTAATATCTTTTTTCTGAATGATTTTATCGCCAGCCCACATAGAATTCATCATCGGGAACTCTTTCAACGCTTGTGATACCGCCTTTACGAAAAATGCAAAGTACGTTAGGTTGAATCCTTCTTTTTGTTTGAACTCATTTTTCAAAGAATCTCGATAAGCAACAAGATTTGTGACGTCGACCTCAATCATCATCCAAGCATGTGGTGCTTCGTGTTTTGAACGTAACAAGTTGTTCGCGATAGCACGACGGACACCAGTAACTGGTATTTCGATATCACCGGCCATAACCGGCACGTCCGCTTTTACTTGTTCTACAGGTCCAGGTGCGGATGGTGGCGTTTGAACTTTCGTTTCTGGCGCGGCCACTGCTGTCGGTATTTCGCCACTTTCTATGATTGCTAACAAATCTTTTCGTGTAATTCTTCCACCTCGCCCTGTACCTTCAATCAGCGATAAGTCGATATTGTTTTCTTGGGATAAACGTAAGACTGCTGGTGAATATCGACCACTTTCACTTTTATCACGCTTAATAGGTGATGTCGGTTTAAGGGAACCATCAGCTGGCATTTCATTAGCAGGTTCTTCTTTTGCCGGAGAGGCAGCTATTTGTGAATCTTCATTATTCGTGCTTTTTTCTGCCGTTTCAATCACACAAACAACTTCACCGACAGCCAGTGTTTCGCCTTCTTTGGCAACCAGCTCTTTAATAACGCCTTCAAATGATGAAGGCACCTCAGCATTTACTTTGTCAGTATTCACTTCTGCGAGTGGATCGTATTTGTTTACTTTATCGCCAGGTTTAACCAACCATTTTTCAATTGTCCCCTCAGTAACACTTTCACCGAGTTGTGGCATTAGTATATTTTCAATCGCCAATTAATTTACCTCCATCTCTATTAAAACTCGGCAAGTTCACGTGCCGCTTTTTCAACTTTGTCAGGGTTCATCATAAAGAATCGTTCCATTGTCGGCGCATATGGCATTGCCGGTACATCTGGACCTGCAATACGTTTTATCGGAGCGTCTAGGTCAAATAGGCAGTTTTCAGAAATAATTGCAGCCACTTCTCCCATAATGCTACCTTCCATATTGTCTTCAGTAACAAGAAGTACTTTACCAGTTTTTGAAGCCGCTTCAATGATTGCTTCTTTATCTAGTGGATACACTGTCCGAAGATCGAGAATATGTGCTGAAATCCCATCTTCTGCAAGTCGTTCAGCCGCTTGAAGTGCAAAATGCACACAAAGACCATAAGTGATAATCGTAATGTCATCACCATCACGTTTTACGTCAGCTTTTCCAATTGGAAGAACATAGTCATCACTTGGAACTTGTCCTTTAATTAAACGGTAAGCGCGCTTATGCTCGAAAAATAAAACAGGATCTTCATCACGTATTGCTGCTTTTAAAAGACCTTTCGCATCATAAGGTGTGGAAGGAATAACGATTTTCAAACCTGGTGTGCTGGCAAACATTGCTTCAACAGATTGCGAATGATAAAGCGCACCGTGTACTCCGCCCCCGAATGGTGCACGAATGACAATTGGACATGACCAATCATTATTAGACCGGTAACGAATTTTTGCTGCTTCTGAAACAATTTGGTTTACTGCTGGCATGATAAAATCCGCAAATTGCATTTCTGCAATTGGACGTAGCCCGTACATAGCCGCACCAATTCCTACACCGGCAATGGCAGATTCTGCTAGAGGCGCATCAATTACACGTGCCTCACCAAATTGTTCATATAAGCCCTGTGTCGCTTTAAAAACGCCACCTTTTACACCAACATCTTCACCAACAACGAAAACACGATCGTCTCGTTCCATTTCTTCTTTCATCGCTAGCGTGATTGCATCAATAAAAGACATAACTGTCATTATTCATTACCTCCTTCTTCGGCATATACATGAAGGAGCGCGGTTTCAGCATCTGCATAAGGTGCATTTTCTGCATAATCAGTCGCTTCGTTTACTTCGTTCATAATACGCGCTTCCATTTCTTGTTCGAGTTCGTCTGTTAAAACCCCTACTTCTTTTAAATAAGCACCAAACGAAATGTTTGGGTCTTTTGACTTTTCAATCTCAAGCTCCTCAGCAGAACGATATTGACGTTGATCATCATCAGATGAATGCGAAGTGAGTCGATAACAAACAGTTTCAACTAGACTAGGTCCTTCTCCGTTACGCGCACGGTCAGCTGCTTCTTTTACTACACGATAAACCTCAAGCGGATCAGTTCCATCCACTGTAACACCTGGCATGCCGTAACCGATTGCACGGTCCGAAACATTTTCTGCTGCAATTTGTTTTTCAATCGGCACAGAAATGGCATATTTATTGTTTTCAACCATAATTATCGTAGGTAATTTATGAACACCTGCAAAGTTCATTCCTTCATGGAAGTCGCCTTGGTTAGAAGATCCTTCACCCAAAGTGACAAACGTAATAAAATCTTCTTTTTGCATTTTCGCTGCTAATGCCACACCAACCGCATGTGGTAATTGCGTTGTAACCGGAGATGAACCCGTCAGAATTCTATTTTTCCGTTGTCCAAAATGACCTGGCATTTGACGTCCGCCCGAATTCGGATCTTCTGCTTTTGCAAATGCAGATAGCATCAATTCTCTTGTAGTCATGCCAAAATGTAAAACAACAGCCATATCTCGATAATAAGGTGCAATCCAATCTTTATCTTTATCTAATGCATAAGCCGCACCTGCTTGCGCCGCTTCTTGACCTTGACAAGAAATAACAAAAGGGATTTTCCCAGCCCGGTTCAATAACCACATCCGCTCATCAATACGGCGCGCTCGAACCATCGTTTCAAAAATGTTTAGTACGTCTTGATCGGACAATCCAAGTTCTTCATGACGATTTTTCACCATTATATATGTCCCCCTTTTACATGTGTATCGCTTTTCCATCTACAGCCAATGCCGCTTCGCCCATAACTTCTGAAAGTGATGGATGTGGATGTATCGAACTTGCTACTTCCCACGGTGTTGCATCTAGTACCATAGCCAAACCAGCTTCTGAAATGAGTTCTGTCACATGAGAACCAATCATATGAACACCAAGAATATCATCTGTCGTTTTGTCAGCAATAATTTTCACAAATCCATCTGAATTACCATTTACCAAAGACTTGCCGATTGCCATAAATGGAAACTTACCTACTTTGACATCGAAGCCTTGATCTTTTGCTTGTTTTTCTGTAATTCCAACACTTGAAACTTCTGGACTAGAATATATACAACGTGAAATTGCTTGATAGTCGATTGGTTCATTTTTCAAACCTGCGATATGTTCGACAGCGGCAATTCCCTCATGAGAAGCGACATGTGCTAGCTGTAAGCCACCAATTACATCTCCAATCGCATAAATATGATGTTCTTTCGTTTGAAAAGTTGGCCTCGTTTGGATAAAGCCATTGACCACTTCGATTTCGGTGTTTTCAATGCCGATACCTTCAGTGTTAGCTTGTCGCCCAACTGATACAAGCATTTTTTCCGCCGAATATTCTTTGGTTTCTCCAGATACTTCTGCTGAAATTGTAACTGAACCGGATTCTTTTACAAGTGTTTCTGGTAATACTTTCGCATTTGTGATGAATGTAATGCCTTTTTTCGAAAGGATTTTCTTCATTTCCTTTGATATATCTTCATCTTCTGTCGGAATGATATGTTCAGCATATTCGAGAACTGTTACTTCAACTCCGAAGTCATGTAGCATAGATGCCCATTCGATTCCGATAACCCCACCGCCAACAATAATGATCGACTTCGGAAGCGCTTCCATAGAAAGAGCCCCGTCAGAAGATAAGACGTCAGTTTCATCAATTTTCAGTCCTGGTAATGACTTTGGTCTTGATCCTGTAGCAATTATTAAATGTTTTAGGATAAGCATCTCGTTTTCTTCGCCGTTAGTCATTTCAACTGAAATTGTGCCTGGCATTGGAGAAAAAATAGAGGGTCCAAGCATTCTGCCTAGTCCTTCAAAAACATCAATCTTTCCTTTTTTCATCAGGCTAGTTACCCCTTGATGAAGTTGTTTGATGATTCCATCTTTACGTTCTTGCACACGGGTAAAATCAAGCGAAACATCATTTGTATCTACGCCAAATTCAGCAGCTTGATTTTTCGCGAGATCGTAGACTGCAGCACTTTTTAATAATGCTTTACTAGGTATACAACCTTTATGCAAGCATGTTCCACCTAGCATTTCTTTTTCAACAAGTGCTGTTTTTAGTCCCAACTGTGCGGCTCGTATAGCAGCAACGTAACCGCCTGTACCGCCGCCTAATATCACAACATCATATTCTCGTCCCAATTCAGTTACCTCCCTAAAACTATCTATTATGACGGATAGTTTTTCACTTTCTCTTCACCGGCAAGCACACGCAGTGCACCTTCAGCAAGTGCTTCTAATTCGTCTTCCCCGGGGTAGACGAGTACATCAGAAATCCAATCTATCTTTGAAGAAATCATTTCTATAAATTCTTTTCCATACGCAAGTCCGCCGGTTAAAATAATTGCATCAATTTGGCCATCTAGTACAACGGCTGCACTACCAATTTCTTTAGCAATTTGATAAGCCATCGCTTCATAGATTAGTTTTGCTTTTTCATCACCTGAAGCAATTCTTTTTTCAATAAGAACAGCATCATTTGTTCCGAGATAACCGACTAGTCCGCCCTCACCAACAAGTGACTTCATAACTTCGCTTCTAAAATACTTTCCTGAAAAACATAAATCTACAAGTTCTCCAGTGGGGACGGTTCCTGCTCTTTCAGGACTAAATGGACCATCACCATGTAACCCATTATTGACATCGATTACTTTTCCTCCAACATGGGCCCCTACTGTAATTCCACCGCCCATATGTGTCACAATAAGACGAAGATCGGTATAATTTCTATTGACTTTTTTTGCGTACCTTCTTGCGACAGCTTTTTGATTGAGGGCATGGAAAATTGATTTTCGATTTATTAATGAAAATCCAGATATCCTGGCGACAGGTTCGAGTTCGTCGACAACAACCGGGTCAACGATGAATGCAGGAATATTCAAGCCTACGGCAATTTCGTTCGCTAAAATACCGCCCAAGTTAGATGCATGTTGACCCGAATATCCTTTTTTCAAATCCTCGAGCATCTCATCGTTCACTTGATAAGTTCCACCTTCTATTGGACGAAGCAATCCACCACGGCCACATACTGCATGTAGTTTTGAAATGCTGATACCTTCTAATTCTAAGGCAGATAATATGGCATCTTTTCGAAAGCTATATTGTTCAATGATGGAAGGATATTGTGCAATCTCATCTACTGTATGTCGAATAGTGGTCTCCATCAGTAAAGTGCTACCATTGAAGACACCAATCTTTGTAGAAGTAGAACCTGGATTAATAACTAAAACTCGACCTTCTATTGGTTGCACAATCATACCTCCTTCCACTAAATCGCGAAATTCTTTAATTTCCGATTATCGATTTGTTAAGATGCTTTTTTCATTTTGTAAAAATTGGCTTCGTGATTTCGCAACACGCGCTATCCGCTCTTCTGCTAATCGATCTGCAGCCACGTATGTCGGAATGTTATCACGTCTAGAAATATTGAAGATTTCACCAATAATGTCGTAAATTCCTTCAACACGTTTTAGTGCACGTTCACGGTTATAGCCAGCTAATTCATCGGCAACATTAATGACCCCACCTGAGTTAATAACATAGTCTGGTGCATAAATAATACCCATTTCATGGATTTGATCGCCATGATGATTTTCTTTCAATTGATTATTCGCGGATCCTGCAATTACTTTACACTTAAATTGTGGTATTGTTTCATCATTTATAACTGCACCAAGTGCACATGGTGCAAAAATATCAACATCTTGTCCGTAAATATCATTTATATCTACAGCTGTAGCACCGAATGCATCGACTGCACGTTGAACCGCTTCCTGATCAATATCTGTAACAAAAAGGATTGCGCCTTCTTCATGCAAATGTTTACAGAGTGTAAAAGCAACGTTTCCAACACCTTGTACAGCAATTTTTTTACCTTTAAGTGAATCAGTGCCGAATGCTTCTTTTGCAGCTGCCTTCATACCTACATAAATACCGTATGCAGTTACTGGTGAAGGATTCCCAGAAGATCCACCTTCGGAAGAGGTTCCTGTGACATAATCAGTTTCTAGGTGAATCAGGTCCATGTCTTTTTCAGTCGTTCCAACATCCTCGGCAGTAATATATCGACCATTTAAACCTTCGATGTAACGACCGAATGCTCTAAACATTTCATCGTTTTTATCTGTTTTTGGGTCTCCGATTATCACTGTTTTTCCTCCGCCTAGATTTAAACCGGCAGCAGCATTTTTATAAGTCATTCCACGTGCTAATCGAAGTGCATCTTCAATTGCTTCGCTTTCACTTGCATACGTCCACATTCGCGTTCCACCAAGAGCTGGTCCTAATGTTGTGTCATGAATTGCAATGATTGCTTTTAACCCCGATGTTTTATCTTGGCAAAAAACAACTTGCTCGAAATCTTCGCTCTCCATATATTTAAAAATTTCCATTACTAATTCCTCCTAGTAGGTATGTTTTAATTTCTGATTGAAAGGATTGCGAGTGCAAGCGAATATAGTTTACTTTCTGCACTATCCGCTCTAGATGTTAGTACAATTGGCGCTTTAGCTCCTTCAATGACTGCTCCAACTTTGGCTCCGGCAAAATACATCAGCGACTTATATAAAATGTTACCAGCTTCGATATTTGGAACCACTAAGATATCCGCATTTCCAGCTGTTGAACCAATAATTCCTTTTTGTCTAGCAGCCTCTACGGAGATTGCATTATCAAGAGCCAATGGACCATCGATTATACAACCATCAATTTGACCACGTTTACTCATTGCAACTAGAGAAGCTGCATCAATTGTCGTGCTCATCGCAGGGTTTACTGTTTCAATTGCAGCTAACGGCGCAACGATAGGTTCAGCGATTCCACAAGAATGAGCGATCGCCACAGCATTCCGAATGATTTGTGCTTTGGCTTCTAAATCTGGTGCAATGTTCATCGCTGCATCTGTAACAAACAAAAGTCTATCATAGTTTGGCACTTCAAATGCAGCAACATGTGAAAGTATTTTCCCTGTTCTAAGACCATATTCTGAATGTAATACTTCTTTCAACAACACAGGCGTTGGAATATTCCCTTTCATCAAAACATGCGCCTGGCCTTTTGACACAGCTTTAACGGCTTCAATGGCTGATTCTTTTAGGTTCGCCGTATGGAAAATTTCCAACTTTTCATGCGTTAGTAATTCTCTGAAATTTTGTGTGAGTAATTGCTTTATTTTATCTTGATCATCAAATAATATAAATGAGGCTATTCCTCTCTTTATTGCTTCGTAAACAGATGTAAGCACTTCCATATCCGCAGCAGATGCAACCGCTACAATTGGATTACTTTCTCTTGCAGCTTTTTCGACTAAGGACGCAAGTGTTTTCATATCGATTCCTCCTACTACTACACTAGGTTAAATTTTTCTAACTTATAATAAAGTGAACGAAGTGAAATGCCTAACCTATTTGCAGTAATCGATTTATTGCCCTTATGTTCACGTAAAGCTGTTTCTAATATCGTTTTCTCATAGTCATCCATTATTGAACTAAGTGTACTTTTTTCTGGTAGCACAGCATTTTCTTCTTTATGGTTGCCTATAAAAAGAGATTTTGTTATGTCCGCAAGTTCCAACATGTTTTTCCCTTGATCGATATAAATCATTGCACGGCTTAACACGTTTTCAAGTTCGCGAACATTTCCAGGCCAATCGAAACGTTTTAAAAAATCCTTTGTTTCCTTTGTAATACCAATGACATTCATACCAAATTCTTGGTTTAACTTAATGAGTATATTTTCGACAATGACTGGGATATCTTCACTTCGCGAACGAAGGGATGGAATCTGAATAGAGATTCTAGTTAATACATAATAGAGATCTTCCAATAATTGACCATCTTGCATGGCCTTCTCTATTTTTTTTGATGAGGACGCAATAATGCGAACAGGTATAGTCATTGTTTCTTTACCGTCTCCGGTATATATTTTTCCTTCTTGTAAGTAAATTAGAATCTTTCTTTGCACCGTTAAAGGCATGTCCGCAATTTCATCTAAAAAAAGCGTTCCATTTTTCGCTTGCATGAATAGGTTGTCTTTTCTACTAGGCACTTGAACACCGTCAGTGGTACCAAATAATTCGGCATCCAATTTATGCGGATCACTGACACCACAGTTAACGCGAATGAATTTATTAAACTTCTGTTCGCTTTCACTATGTATTGCATGTGCAAATAATTCTTTACCGCTTCCGGCCTCGCCCCTTAGCAAGACTGGTAGGTTATTTCTAGCAGCAAGTTTAGCTTGTTCAATCGCAATTTGAATGTCGGCTGACTTTCCATATACATCGTCAAATGTATACGTCGATTCCAATTTCCGAATAATAGTTCGCGCCTGGTCTAATTCAGTCATTAAATTTCTAATTTCGGTAATGTCATGAATGACTCCAACACTTCCCCGCACTTGTCGATCTACGATGATTGGTGCGACATTGACAATGACTTCATTGTTATTCTCACCAACACGCATATTCACACCGCGAACGGGTTGTCTTGTTTTCAGTACTTTCATATGGATACTTTCGCCTTCAATAATATCTACCCCAGCAGGCTTTCCAATTACGTCTTCAGCCTTAAGCCCGGTGATACGTGTGTAGGCACGGTTAATAAGTATTCCGTTTCCTTTTTCATCAACGACCGAAATCGCATCATCACTTGATTGAATAATCGCTTCTAGCATCGTCTGAACGCTTTTCAAATCTGTAATCTCTTCAGCAAGGGTCAAAACCTCAGTCATATCTTTAAAAACTGCAAATGCGCCAACAATCCTACCTTTATGATCATAAAGCGGATATCTGGATGTGACAATTTTAAGACCGTTCGCTAAGACTAATTCCTTGTTTAACTCTGGTCTGCCCGAATTGAATACATGGGTCAATCTAGAGGTCGGTATGACTTCAGTAATTTTTTTGCCAATCGCTTTATCGATTGATGTAGCTGTCATACGTGCAGCACTCTTATTAAAGAAATCGACTTTCCCTTGTTGATCTATGCCAATCATACCTTCATCCACCGAATTGAAGACCATCCGTTGTTTATGTACCTCGGCACGAATCCTTTTTGTATATGAATCATTCTCTTCTAGCAGACGAACAAGTAGATTTGCGACTGAACCAGGAATGAGTACAGTATGATTTGATCTGACTTTCAATAATTCAGTAAAAACTTCCTGATCACCGGATACATCAAACACAATATGTATATCTGATGAAAGATGTTTTTTCCAATCACTACCGTGGACAATCCCTAGTTCTTTTGCTCGAATTATTCCTGGTGCTTTTTCATCGGTGTCAATGATTGCCCTCACATTCATAAAATCAAGATCTTGAAGAAGGTCCATAATGATTAAACCGCCTGTTCCAGCTCCAACAATAAGAACGTTTTGCAAGGATATTCATTCTCCTTTTTGGCGTGTGCAATCTTTTGCAATTACACTATTATCATACACGATTGCCCTCTTCTTGACAATATATCTTCAGCAGTTAAAATTAAAGTATCTAAAGGAGTTGTTTTAATGGCACGCTTAGCTGCTTTTATTGTACTTATTATTCCAGGAGTCATTGCTGCTGGTGGGATAAAATTTATGAGAGATTCATTATATGGGATTGTTTTCTCCCCTTTTCCAGCAAGCTGGTTGCAATTTATAGTCGGTCTGCTCATGTTTGGTGCAGGTTTAGCGTTTTTCGCAGGATTCCTTCTGCGCCGTGACCGAAAAAACGGGCGCGTTCAAGAACGTTTTATAAAAAAAGATGGATCACGACAATAATTTGTCAGGATCCATCTTTTTTTCATTATAAAAAAGATTGCATACATTTTAAAAAGACCCATTATCGTCTCTTCTCTTATTCTCTGAGTTTCTTCTTTGATTTCTTGTTCATCTTTAAACATATTATCCCCCCCAATACTACCTAGTATAATTATAACGCCATCGGGAAAGTTAGGACTTAAAGGCAAATAAAAAGAGGACAGCAACTAAATTTAACAGCTTAGGGCAAAAGTCCTCCACTTCTAAACGTTAAGGTGTGGAAACACCAGT